>CACDWF010000003.1 GCA_902556405.1 uncultured Alphaproteobacteria bacterium
ATTTTTCCTTTGGCTTTGATTTAAAGGATAAGGAGTTTTTAAGGCTTAAAAAGCTTGGTTTTGAAGAGAATAGAAATTACTTCCAACTTGGAAAAACCATGTGTGATGCTTGGGAAAAGCTAAGCTGTCTAACTGTATGCGAAATTAAGGGATGGTGCGTGGGAGGTGGAGTTGCTCTTGCTATCTCATGTGACTTGAGACTTGCTGAAACGGCAGCAAAATTTTACGTGCCAGAAGTTGAGAGAGGGTTAAATATGAGCTGGGGCTCAGTACCTAGATTAACTGCTCTACTAGGTCCTGCAAAAACAAAAAGGCTTCTTCTATTGGCAGAAAAACTAAATTCTTCAACTGCCAAAGAGTGGGGGCTAATAGAAAGTTATTTAAGTCCGAACAAACTAGAGCTGGAAACTATTAAACTGGCTGAAAAAGCAGCAAAAATGCCACGTTTGCCTTTCATCTTGACCAAAGAGAGCGTAAATAACCACTCAAATGCATTGGCTAAAGCCACTTCCTACAATGACCAAGATATTTTTAGTTTAGCTTATGGAAACCTTAAAGGGAATTTCTTCAAATAAACCGATATTACTTTACTACATACGCTTGGCTACCTCTTCCAACATTACCTCGGTAGCGCCTCCTCCAATCGATTGAGCTCTTGCATCTCTAGTTAATCTTTCAATATCGGTACCTGTCATGTATCCAGTTCCACCATGTAATTGCAGACAAGCATACATTACTTCGTTTACTAGCTCTCCACATAGAACTTTAATCATTGACACTTCTTTTATCACGTCAACCCCAAGCCTAACTTTATTGGCAACACCGTATACCATATAGCGCGCAGCAGTCACTTTTGATTGGAGTTCTGCAAGCTTATGTCTCACCGTCTGTTTTTCCCATAACTTCCCACCAAAAGCATCTCGATTTTTAACATAATCTAAAGTGGTATCAATAGCAGCTTGAGCCTCACCCATAGCCATTGAACCCATAACCAATCTCTCATTCTGAAAGTTTTGCATAATCGCGTAAAAGCCCTTATTTAGGGTCCCCAGCACGTCCGCTTCCTCTACTTCACACTCTTGAAAAAATAGTTCTGCAGTATCTGAACACCTCCACCCATGCTTGTCTAACTGCTTATTTACAATTAGCCCAGGATTACCCTTTCTCACAATAAACATTGTTATATTACTTGATTGCTGCAATCCATCACTAGTTTTTGCTGCGACAAAATAGATATCAGCATGAACTCCATTCGTAATAAAAATTTTCGATCCATCAATGATATATTTATTGCCGACTTTTTGAGCCTTCGTTCGTATATTTTTCACGTCAGACCCAGCGTGTGGTTCTGTTACTGCAACGCAAGAAATTTTATTACCTAAAATTATATCGGCAAGATACTTTTTCTTTTGCTCTATATTACCGGCATTTAATAAATGAACTGAAGCCATATCAGTATGTACTAAAGAAGCTATTGCAAAGCCAGAAAATGTTGACTTGCCGAGTTCTTCAGCAAAAACTACACTACCCCGAACATCCATTTCGGACCCACCAAATTCGGTGGGATAAGTAATGCCTAAAAATCCTAGAGCACCCATTTTTTTGAAAACTTCTCTTGGTATAAAGCCATCCTCCTCCCATTTTGTGGCTTCTGGTTTTACTTCATTTTCAACGAATTTTTTTATCTGTTCTTTTAATATAACGTGTTCTTCTTCGAGAAATAATGCATCCTCAGACTCTTTTAAATTTATATCCTTCATCAACTATCTCCCCCTTTAGAATTTTCTTTTTGACCAATAAATATTTTCTTAATCCTTGCAAGTAACTTTAGGACATCCAGTATTTTTTTAAAAAACCCTGATATTAGCCACCAAAGCACCAAAAATGATGCTCCAATTAATTTAAGCGCGAATCTAAACATTTGGTCTCCCTGTTCAGCCTATAGTAAACTACAACTATCGTAATCAAACAAAAAAAGGCCGCAATTAATACGGCCCAGTGTAAGGGAGGAACGTTGCTAGTAGACGTTAACAACAATTTTATTGTTACTTGTCGGTGATTGTAATCACAACATGCATTTTTGCAATACCGTTATGCTGTCAATGCAAATACTGATTAACTAATTTTTTAAGTTCTTTTCTATTGGGGTAAGAAGCAGACGGCAACAATTGAGTCATAAAAACGGCCGTATACCTTTTTTTAAAATCAATCCAAAAATAATTACTTGCCATGCCGCCCCAACCGAAATCCCCAAGACTACTTGTGAAATCTGGATGGGGGTTGGTAATTACGCTACCTGCCAGACTATGGCCCATGCCTCTGGTTGGCATCTGTGCAAAGGTTTCTACCCCAATTGATGCTATATCTTGATCTAATGCATTCACTTTAATACTATGTATAACCTCATCTTCAAAGATCCTCATATTTTTATATTTCCCACCGTTAAGCAAAAGACTTGCAAATTTAAGATAATCACGACCTGTCGATAAAAGGCCTGATCCTCCAGAAAAATTTGTTACTTGATCTTTGCGATAATAGAAATTTTCATATTGCTTAACCAGAGGTAAAAAGTTCTCTTGCATCTCATTGTAAAAAAAACAATCCGTAAAACGATCAACTTTTGTCTTTGGCAGAAAAAATTGTGTGTCTTTCATATCCAGCAGATCAAATAAATTTTTCCTTAGAAAAACATCCAGGGGATCACCCGAAATTATCTCAATTAATCGCCCAGCAATATCAATCCCGACGGAATAATTCCATTTTATTCCAGGCTTAAAGGCTAAAGGTAAACTAGATATCTTTTCAGCAAAGACCGAAAGATTATGGTTATCGGGAGCAGCTGTAAGATTTTGCTTCAAATATTCCCTCCCGATTAAATCATCATTAAAAAAGTAAGATAATCCCGACGTGTGATTAAGTAATTGATAAATAGATGGTGCTTTTGTCTTTTCTAATTCTGTTAAGTTCTTTGCATTTTTTATAAGAGAAAAACAATTAGAGTAATTGTCAAAATAATAATCGAGCGTATCTTTGACATCTATCTTTTTGTCATGAAGTAATTGAAGCAGACATATTGAAACAATAACCTTCGTCATTGAGAAAATTCTTACAATTGATAGAGAATTAAATTCTTTGGTTTTTTCTTTGTCGGCATTACCGCTGGCTATGTCTAGTAGAGTATTACCCTCTGTATCTGCTATACTTAAGGAACAACCATTAAACTTATTTTTATCAACATAATCATCCATCCACTCTTTTAGTTTTTCATCATTTAAATTCAATCTTGTCATAGGCTTTTCCCAATCAGGATTTTAGATTTATTCCTTTCAATTTCCATTACACACCAATTGGCATTTTGATCTTAAGATCTTTGACCAGAGCCCTCCCCGGTAGCAGCATAGTATAGAAATTATACTAAGGATAAATAGGACAACCAACGCCAGCCAAAATTCACTATCTCCCCCTATAAATACTATCAAACTTCCTAAAATTGCGCCACAAAGCATTTGCATAGCACCTAGAAGTCCACTTGCAGAGGCAACGCCTTTTTGCTTCACAGATGAAAGAGCTAACACCAATACGTTTGCTAAAATGAGCCCATTACCTAACCCGAACATAAAACAGGCTGAAGCAAGTGTTAATGGACTGCTCATTAGCGGTATTTCAGACAAAAACATCAAAGCAATAGATAATAAACACCAAGAACACCCTAAAAGGGAAAACCTTTCTAGACCTAGCCAGCTTGAGTACCTATTACTAACAATATTTCCGATTATATAACCTATGCTGGTTAAAGAAAACCAGAGCCCAAACTCTGTTGGCGAAGCGCCTAAGCGCTCGAATTGGTAGGGCATAAAACCTGCCATTGAAAAGAAAAAAGCGGCTTGAATGGATGAAACACCTGCAAAATAAAGAAAAGGTATTTGGCCAAATAAGTATCTAAAATCAAGAAATGTTGTTCTAAAATTTAGTCTCTTATATTTATTTTTAATTGTTTCTGGCGAATACACATAATTTAGTGAAAAAACAATGCCGCCAAAGATAAACAACGTAAAAAAGTTTATTTGCCATCCATAATTCTCACCAATATAGCCACCAAAAGCGGCACTAAGGATAGGGAAAATAGCCATAAAAGCTAATAAGGTCGACATTTTAGCTGCTGCTTTTTTTACTCCATAGCTTTCAGTCAACATTACTCTTGGCATTGAAAGACAAGCCGCTGCGCCAATTCCCTGCAAAAATCTAAAAAATACAAATACCTCAAAAGCTAAATTTAAAGATGCTAAAATTCCTCCTAACGAAAAAAGACCAGCTCCGATTATTAACACTTTACGCCTTCCAATTAAATCGGACAAAGGCCCCCAAAAGATCTGAGAAATACAAATAGCCATAAGATAAATAGATATTGTCAACTGAACTTCATTAGAACTAACATCGTAATGATCCTTTATTAATATAATTATAGGGCTAATAAATGCTAGGCCTGTCACAGAGGCTGCGGAGGCTGTAGAGAGAGCTATTACTGAGGGATTTTTTGATTGCAAAATATTTTTTCTTTTAGATTTATTATGATTTTAACGAGTGCAAAAGTTTGTCTATTTTAATTCATAGGGACCTTTAGGTAATTAAAAAGGGATCTAAAACTATTTTTTTATCGATAAATTTATATTTCCTTGCAACATCCAGGAGGGTTCGACACTTATCAGTTATTATTCCATCCACTCCTATTCCAATAAGGTTCTTCATCTCGTTTCTTTCATTAATTGTCCACACATGTACCTTTATTCCATTTTTTTTACAGTAGTCTAATAATTTTTTGGATATAAGCTTATAGCCTAGATAGCTCTTCGGAATCTGAAGATAGCTAGCGTTGTATTTCGCATCTTTATTGAATTTAATGTTCAAGATCAGTGAGAATACTTCCCATTGACTGAAAGACATTGGGAGATCTCTTTTTAAAAACTCTCTCATATAATTCACCGTTTTATAGCTAAACGAACCCAAACAAACGTTTTGAAAGGATTTATCACTATTTAGAAGGGTTACTAGGGCTTTAGCAGCATGTATATTTTTAGCATCTAGGTTAAAGGTAACGTCAGGAAACTTTCGTAGTAATAAATCAAGTCTGGGAATCCTATGTTTGCCGCTTATTAATATTTGATCTAAATCCTCTGAGTTAAGCTGATTAATATTAATATTAATTCCAACAATTCTCTTTAAATTATTATCATGAAAAGAGTATAGAAATCCATCTTTGGAAATTTGCACATCCGTTTCGAACCATCTATACCCTAGCGCATAGGCATCGGCAAACGCTTCATAAGTATTTTCGCAAGCTGCCTCAGTACCTCCTCTATGAGCTATTGGTGTAAAAATATGCTTGCACATTTATGTTTTTTTTATTTTTATCATGTTCAGGATCATATTTGATATTAATACAAAAACTAGTAGAAGTTAAAAGATGGCAGACCCCTCAGAGATTAGATACGCTAAAATACAAGAAAAACTTGAACCATGTGTTACAGAGCTAAACACAAAAAACAAAACTGTTAAAGTTGATTGGTATATACCTATTGAGTTTTGCCATACCAAAGGAACAATAGCGCATGGTGGAACTGTTTCCTTTTTATTGGATGCCTCGATGTTTTTTGTGATTGATCTTATCCATAAAGGCTTTACTACCGGCCTAACTCTAGGATTAAATATACAATATTTGAACCCGTGCCAACCTGGAAAAGCAACGACAGAAGCCTCGATCCTTCGCGAGGGAAAGAATTTTGCTTTCACTCAATGCCAGTTGATCCAAAATAACATTACTGTATCTACAGGAACTCAGCAAATGTCCCTTTACCACAATGATGTAGCTCAAGATAGCTCATGGTTCACGCCAAAACCTTACAAAGTGATTAACTAGATACTGTTAGCTATATTTCTTGGAGTGTTCCACCAAGGATCATCATTATAGGCTCTAAGATCAACTTCATGCGTCCAAGCTGATCTATGTTGATCAGCAAGATGATAATATGTCTCAGCTATTTTATCAGGCAACAATAAACCGTCTTTTTCTAAACCCTTTTCCTTTCGCAGTGCTTGATAGGCTTCTTCACCAAGCATCTTTCCCAGCGTATCGGGGGCGTCGACGGCTCCGTCAATAATAATATGGGTTGTATGAATTCCTTTACTGGAGAACTCAGCGTTTAGGGTCTGGCACAGCATTCGCCGTCCTCCCATAGAAGAAGCATGAGAATGTTGACCCTTATTGCCCCTGACGGCTGCTGTAGATGACGTTACTAAAAGGGTGCCCCTTCCCCTCTTTTCCATATAAGGAAAAAGCTTCTTGGCTGTACGAAAAAGTGCTAGTGTAGCCATTCTCCAACCTCGTTCAAATACCTTATCAGAGGTTTCAAATAGTGATCTATTACCTATCTGAGATCCTAAATTAAAAACTGCAACACTAATCGGGCCAATACTCTCCTCGACTTTTTCAATAAGATTTTCTATGGAATTTTGTTCAATTGCATTTATTAAAAAACCAGTTGCCTTACCGCCTGCTTTCTCGATATTTTTTACTGAATTATCTAAACCTTCTTGATTAGTCCTCCTTGAGATAACTGCATGATAACCAGACATTGAAAATTTTTTGGCAACATTTACGCCAATCCCAGCTCCAGCACCAATTACTAAACAGACTTTTTTTTCTTGCATTTTTTTCACCAAAACATCAAATAGTAAATTGCTAAATATTTTAACACTCTCTGGCACTATCAACAAACAAAATAAAATCAAATGTGCTAGTTCTTTTTCTAATAGGTATGATTTAGAAATGATAAGAAGAGTAAACGTAGTTGTAGGTTCATTCCTTACACAGTTCATAATCGTTGGAATGTTATTCACCTATGGCGTGCTTATGACCGAACTAGAAAAAGAGTTCGGTTGGTCAAGAACGGTTCTATCATCCATTGGAGCTGCCGGTTGGCTTGCGTGGGGCATCCTTGCAATACCAGGAGGATATTTAAATGACCGACTTGGGCCAAGAATTGTATTAGGAGTAAATGGCTTTATTTTTGGGATAGGGTTCATCCTTTTTTCTAAATCCAGTGAGGTCTGGCATTTATTTTTGATATTTACTTTCTTTATTGGGACCGGGCTGAGTACCCATGATATATCAACATTATCAACAATTGCAAAATGGTTTGAGTCCAAGAGAGGGCTAATGACTTCTATTGCCAAAATAGGAACTGCGATGGGACAAATGGTAATGCCCCTTCTAATAGCATTTCTAATTATTGGCTTCGGCTGGCGTACAGCTACATTTTACCTTGGCATTGCAGCAAGCATTGGTTTGATATTGGCCGCATCACTAATGTCAGCCCCAAACACTTCAAGCGAAAAATTAGATAGTGAAAAAACTAATCTTAAGATTTTGAACAAAAAAGTTTTTAACCTTTTGGCTTTTTGTCAGTTTTGCATTTTCTTCGCTATGTTCACCACGATGACTCACATTGCCGCACATGGATTAAATGTAGGCTTGTCTCTAAAGGACAGTGCATTACTTTTGTCGATAATAGGTTTTTCGAGCGTTTTTGGGAGGCTTTCTGTTGGCGTTTTAGCAGACAGACTCGGAGGCAAAAAAACATACATATTTTGTTTATTTCCAATGACTATCGCTTTGCTCACGATACCTTTCACAGAGAATATCGTTTTTATTTATATTCTCCTTTGTTTATATGGGTTCTCACACGGTGGGCACTTTACAATAGCACCTTTTATTATCGCTGAAAATTTTGGTCTAAAAAATCTTGGTACTGTATTTGGGAAAATAACATTTTTTGGTGCAATAGGCTCGGTAACAGGTCCGATTGTAGCGGGGGCTATATTTGATTTAACACAAAGTTACTATTTTGCATTTCTATTAGTAGGAGCATTGGCTCTTATCTCAATATTTTCACTAACTTATTTGCCAAATAACAAAGTAAAATTGAGTTAAGTCCGATGCTAATTCTTATTTAATTCAAGAAAATTATTGCTGACCATTTGATCCATAAAAGTATCAGAGGCTCCTTGGTTACTCTTATAAAACTTTTTAATATTTTCTACATGACTTTCATCGAATTTCATACGTTTCTTATCGTAATAAGCTGAATCAAGAGCGGATGCTAGTTCTTTTTGTCCACCAATTTTTTTTAAAATACCAACATCTAGTGCTTCCAATGCTGGAAATTCAATGCCCCAGATGCTTGGGCCTACTATTACAGGTTTTTGCAAAGCAAAAGGCTCAATTATATTATGCGATCCTTCATTGTTCAAAGAGTCACCCATAAAAACTAGATCAGACATTGCCATATAAAAATTCAATTCTCCAAGGCTATCGCCCCACAAAAGACTAAAGTTATTTAAGTCTTTAATTTTTTTTTCATTACATATTTTAAAATCTGTTTTTATCTCCACCATTTCACTACGTGGTTTTACATTTAGTAAACTGTCTTCAAACAAAATTTTATATTTGCTAAAATCATTAGGGTGTCTGGGAACAAGTATAAAAAAAATATCCTTATGCTTTTTATATAGATCACTAATTATTTTACTGATTATTTCAAATTCCTGCTTCCCAATACTGGCAAAACAAATTGTAAAATATTTCCTAAGAGCTATTTTTTTTAGTTTCAAGGCCGCATTAATTTGGTCTAATGGAACCCCTTGTTCAAATCTAGCATCGCCCATAATTAAAACTTTTTTAGCCCCAAAGTACTCAAATCGTTTCTTATGCCTTTCAGATTTAGATAAAACTAAATCGAATTTTTCAATCAAACTAGCTTTCAGAAAAGGGAATTTTTTATCTCTAAGGAAACCTTTTTCAGGATATTGAGCCTGGGCAAATATTAGAGGAACTTGTTCCTTGTAAGTAGTCGTGATCATTACTGGCCATAAATCACATTCAAGAATTATACAGCACTTCGGCTTGAAATTTTTAAGGAATCTTTTCAACAGTAAGCTTATTTCAAGTGGAGCGTAAACGATTACCACCTTGTTTTCATTTATTTCTTTATGATATTCCTGCTGCGCGGCACGTTTGCCAGATAAAGTCAGTGTAGTTATTAGTAATTTTTCTCGATTGAGAAGAAGTTTATTAAAAATTGGGCGCGCAGCTCTAAATTCTCCTAGAGATACTGCATGGCACCAACAAGCTCCTTTAAAGTCTTTTTTGTAAACACTTAATCTCTCTAGAAGATTTGAAGAATATCCTGGTTCTTTTATCGACCGATAGAAGAAATACAACAATGCAATTGGCAAAAATAAATACCAAAGAGCCTTATAAAGATAGAAAACCAATGAGGTGAGTATTTTTTTTAAACTAAATTTCAATCGACACTCCAAAAAAATTAACCTATTAAAGCATTGCTTGCTTGTTAATTGAGAAATATCATCTTACTCATTCATATTTTTAAAAGATAGGCTTAAAAATTTTGAAAATAAAAAATAGGACTATCAGCTCTAAAGAAGCCCCTCTAATCATCGCAGAAATGGGTATCAATCATGGTGGTGATTTGCTGGTTGCAGAGCAAATGGTTAAAACTGCTGCCGATAGAGGCTGTGAAGTAATTAAACACCAAACACATTTTCTTGATGATGAAATGACCCCTGACGCAAAACAAATCATGCCCCCTAACGCAGATGTCTCAATATGGGATGTAATGGAAAAATGTTCCTTAACAAAAGATGAAGAAATCAAATTAAAGAGATTAGTTGAAGACTTGGGAATGATTTATATTTCCACGCCTTTTTCGAGATCTGCAGCAGATTTTTTAAATGATATAAATGTACCAGCTTTTAAGATTGGCTCTGGGGAATGTGATAATCTTCTCTTAATTGAGCATATAGCAGATTTTGGGAAGCCAATTATTCTTTCTACAGGCATGCAAACCTTATTATCGGTGGAAAAGCCCGTAAAAATCTTTGAGAAAAAAAATATTGAGTATGCACTTTTAGAATGTACAAACATTTATCCTTGCCCACCAGAAGATATAGCACTTGGTAGCTTGGCACAGCTATCTAATAAGTTTCCTAATGCCGAGATAGGTTTTTCAGACCATTCAATTGGACCAACGATGGCTTTAGCAGCTGTTGCATTAGGTGCAACAATTGTAGAAAAGCACTTCACTGATACCAAAAACCGACCCGGGCCCGATATTTCCTGTTCAATGGACCCAGATGAGCTTGAGCACCTTATAAAAAAAAGTAAGGAAATAGCTTTTTCGAGGGATAGAAAGAAGTTTATAGCCAACGTTGAAAAAGATGTTTATAAATTTGCACGATCTTCCATTGTTAGCGATAAAAATCTAAAAAAAGGTGATACTATTGATAGGCAAAATATCTGGGCCAGAAGACCAGGAAACGGAGAAATACCTGCTTTCGAATTTGAAAAAGTTTTAGGGAAAATTGTTAAACGAGACATTGCTAAAAATACTCAGTTAAAGTGGTCAGATTTGGAATAAAGAGATTGATGTGAAAAAACTGCTATTCATAACAGGCACAAGAGCTGACTTCGGTAAACTTGAACCTTTAGCATCTAGCGTAAAATCAGCTGAGTTTGGCATTTACTTTTTTGTCACTGGCATGCATCTTCTAGAAAAGTATGGACTTACCAGTATAGAAGTTTCAAGGATGAAAAACATCACAAGATTTGAATTTGTTAATCAGATGGAAGGAGATCCACCGGACAAGGTCCTTTCTCGAACTATCACTGGAATTTCTGAATATGTAAGCCGCCTAAATCCTGATCTTGTTTTGATTCATGGCGATAGAATTGAAGCAGTTGCTGCCTCCCTCGTTTGTGCAACAAAGAACATAAGAAGTGCACACATCGAAGGAGGAGAAGTGTCAGGAACTATAGATGAAGTTTATCGTCATTGTAATACAAAGTTATGCACAGTCCACTTTGTAAGTTCAAAATCGGCAAAAAAGCGCGTTACAAAACTTGGAGAGCATCCCGGTAGAGTTTTTGTGCTGGGGTCTCCAGAACTTGATGCACATAAAGCAAGAAATTCAATTTCGCTAAATGAAGTTTTGAATTACTATGACATTGAGTGGGATGACTATGGGATTTTTATTTTTCATTCAGTTACTTCAGAGTTAGAGAGTTTAAAGAAAGAGATCCAGTTTTGTTGTGACTCTTTGAAAAAAACAAAAAAGAACTTCGTCGTTATTGCTCCAAATAACGATCCAGGATGTGAAATAATTTTTAAGACAATTGGAAAATTACCCAAATCTAATTTCAAACTAATACCTTCTATGAGATTTGCATATTTTTCGACATTACTAAAACATGCTAAAGTTATTATAGGAAATAGTTCAGCGGGCGTTCGAGAAGCTCCTTTTCTTGGGGTTTCTTCTATAAACATTGGCTCTCGACAATTTAAAAGGGGTGGAGCAAAAAGTATAAAAAACTTTGATGTTCTTAAAAACGGACAACTTGAAAAGCTAGTTGAAAAACAGTGGGGTAAGCGCTTTGCTCCTGATCATAGTTTTGGAACCGGTCAATCTGCAAAAAAGTTTACAAAGATTTTAAACGAAAAAAAAATTTGGGAATTAAATTTACAGAAAACATTTTTTGAAACTTCTAGTCAGAGAGAAACCCCTGTTTTAAACAAAAAATCTTGCTAGCTGCTAAAGTAGGCAAATATTGATGTGTTGAAACGAAATCTGGAAATATTGAGGCGTCACATACATAGAGATTTTTGGTCCCAAATACTTTAAAACTTTCATCAACTACTCCACTATCTTTATTTTTGCTCATTCTATTCGTTCCTATCAGATGGTATCCAGAAAACGTTTCTGACCCAATATTTCTTTTTATATCATCATCACTAAAATCTTTTCCACTTTTAGCAAAGCCTGCTTTTTTCAAGAGATCGATAGCGCTTTGAAAAGCTTTGCAAGTAAGTTCTACATCATATTTGTTCGACAAATAGTTGGGATCAATTTGTATCTTATTCTTATTTTCAAAAGAGATAGATCCTTCAGATCTAGGAAAAACTTGAAAGCACCCCAGTGATGCTCGCTGATCTTTTTGAAATCTAATGCCCTTGGACGATAATAAGCTTCTTTCTTGTGTAAAATGCACCAAATGATACCTTACCAAGTTGTTTATACTTGCTTTCTTATTAAAACTTGATTTATTCCAGGCGAGAGTAGCACCTGGACTTTTAAAGATCGAATTACTTGCGGTAATATATTTGACAAATTCGAAAAATAATTTCAATCCACGTGTTTTTTGGTTAAGCGTATCGAACCCGATACAATCAAATTCAATCCTAAAATTCGCATGATCTTTTAAATGTTTTCCTACATGTTCTTGCTGTATCATTAACGGGACGCCAGCTTTATAAACGTTTTTTTTGTCTCCGATCCCCGACCGCGTCAGAATTAAAGGTGAAAATATTGTGCCTGCCGAAAGAATAATTTTTTTTGCATTAACAACAACTTTAGCCTTAGTTACTAAATTTTCGCACTCAACGCCTGAAGCGTTGTTGTCATTGAAACAGATCTTAATAGCACGTGTATTTGCTAGCTTTTCAATGTTTTTGTGTTTTGCATTTTCTTTGAAATCATTCGAAAAATTATACCTCTTTGATCCCTGAATATTTAAATGAATTTTTGCCCATCCTTCTATAAAATTATCTAAATCCGTGACCTCAGGAATTGCAATCTTATTTAGGGTTTTACAAAAAATATTGGTTAGTTCGTCTGAATATCCGTACTCTCTATTATAGGAAAAATTTGTATTATCATATATGTGCTTTTTAACTCTCTGGAACATATTTTTTGGCCATATAGAAAAAATCTCTCCAAACCGTTTCTCGAAACCTAAGTATGAGACATTTCCATTGATTAAGCTTGAACCACCAAAACCAATTCCCTGAAGAATAGGCAGTTCTCTATTTTCTAAACCAGACTGTTTCTTGGATATAAGGCTTAAACAGTGTTTATCATTTTGCAGTAACTTTCCTGATAACAACGGTATTTTATTTAGATAGCTTTTACCCTCAGACGATCCCTGCTCTATTAAACACACTTTATAACCTGACCTACTTGCATTTTTTGCAATTTCAAGACCAGCTGTTCCAGCACCAACAATCGCTAAATCATATCTTTGGCGAGACATACTCAATTCCCAAATTTTGAAGCTCTTTGATTAGCATTAATGCATCATCAAACTCCTTTTCTGTATCAATATCTATTGAGCGGTTAATCGAAAGGGGAAAACCTAAGGTCTTGGCTACAGGCATAAAGCCTTTTTCTTTTAGCGTAGACATCAAACCTAAATACAAACTTCCATCTACAAAAGCTGAATTGCTGTTTTTTTTAATGTCACGCACTTTAAGAATTTTTTTACCAACGTGGCCTATTAAAAAGTCTGATTTTGCCTCACTAAATTTAATTATCTCATAGATATCTTTTATTTCGCTGTAGTTTTTATTAACAGACACCATAGAAAAACCGCTCTCTAAGTTCTTAATCTGTTTGCAAAAAACGACTAAATCATCCTTCAGTCTAATAGGTGATGTCGGTTGCAACAATATGAAGCTCCCAGCTAAGTAGTCATCCAAACGGATCACGTCTCTCTCAGCTAGCTTGTAGATACAATCAAATATGACATCAGATAGAATTGCATTATCGTCAGAAAGTTCTGGTTTCCTTCGAACTGCTAAAATACTTGATGAATATTTCTTTTTTACTAAATCTAAAATCTGCTCATCGTCACTGGTACAAACTACTGAAATTTCTCTAAACCAACTGAGCTGTTGCTTTAGAAATAAACCCGCAGCCAAGCTCCACTCAAATAAAGGAAAACCAAAAAAATTTCTAAAGTTTTTATTTTTTAACCTTTTGGAGTTTTTACGAGCGGGAATGACTATAACTAAATTTTCATTAAGAGCATTCATTAATATCACTGGCAATATTTTTGTAATCTTTAATTGACCTCAATACTAAAATCGGAATTGCAACGCATTTGCGCAATCTATCATAGCAATTTTTTACCTCTTTATTCCTAATGTTTTTATCAATATGTTCCCAAAAATATGCACAATGCCAGTTAAAAGCATCAGGTAAATTTTTTGTACCAAAGCCAGCTTTGTTTAGTAAACTAATTACTTGATCACGTAGTTTTTTATTTTCTATAGATATCACAAAAGTATCATAATTGGGCTCGCTCCCCGAAGAAACATGTCTGAATTGTATTTCTTTGTGGTTTATAAATTTTTTGAGGGCATGGTATCTCTTTTTTGAATCGTTTAAAATACTCGGGAATTTTTTTAGCTGGACCTTGCCAAATGCTCCACTTATTTCTGTCATTCTGTAATTAAACCCAATCAGTCCAGCATGATCTAACCCTCTTGGCAGACTAGGAATATTTTTGTGGCCATGATCATGATACATTCTAGCATTTTTTCCATCACTTTTCTTCTTGGAAAACAGAGCTCCACCTTCACCAGTCGTAATCATTTTACCAAAGTCGAAGCTAAAAACACCAAATTCACTCAAGCCTCCAACATATTTGCCTGCAACCTTGGCCCCGATTGCTTCGCATGCATCCTCAACTATTGGAATTTTATTTCTTTTACCAATCCTGTTAATTAATATCATATCTGCTGGTACGCCTAGCATATGAACAGGAATTATAGCTTTTGTTTTTTTAGATATTAAACTTTCTAAATTTTTGGGACACATATTCAACGTATCATCGATATCAGTAAAAACAACATTTGCACCAGTGTCTACAATCGCTTCAACAGTTGCAATAAAATTAAAGGACTGAGTTATAACCTCATCACCTCTTCCAATACCGAGAGCTTTGAGAGCCACTTTAATTGCAGCCGTACCAGATGAAACGCATAAAACGTCAGCCATTTTTGGGCTGAAAATGTTTTTCAACTTTTGTTCAAATTCTCTAACGTGATAATGCTTCCTTTTTTTATCAAAACCATGAGCAAAGAAAACTTTCCCCTCATCGAAAATCCTGGAAATTGCTTTTTTTTCTTTTTCGTCTATAACCTCAAATCCGGGCAACTTTAACTCCTGCTTTCATGACAATGTATTAATAATTACAGTATAAAAGAAAGTAACCTTAGTTGGTAGAAAACTATGATTTTTTTTCTCTAATTTATGTGTTATGCTCATCTGTGGCATGTATTTTGCAGCCATACAGTCCCCTCATACTCCCAATATAAACCCAAACCTATGTATGAGGGGAACCTATTTTCAAATTCACTCTCAGCAATATTACAATCAAATAAAATTGAGAAATAACTTAGTTCTAAATTAAGTGGCATCCAAATATGTAATCTCGTGATTATATATCGATTTTAAGTACGGTGCACATTTAACAATTAATAGGCGATTAAATTTAGTGCTATTTTTAATTTATTCTGAAATAATTTTTTTTTGAAAGCATTCTGTAAAATCACACTTAGAGGAAATGATGGAAATTGTAAAACCACTGAATGAAAATGATATTGACCCAAGTCTATTAGAAAAGATTCAGTTCTTTAAAGGACCGCTTGGTGTTATACCGAGCTCAGTTAAAGCTATGAGTTATCACCCCAAAGTAGCTGATGCATTCACAGATCTCAATAAGGCTGTAATGGAATGCAAAGGGAAAGTTACCCCAGAGTTTAAACGACTTATCGGATACGTAACAAGTTTTGCCTCAGGGTGTCTTTATTGCCAAGCTCATACTATTTTAGGGGCTGAACGCTTCGGCTGTACAAAAAAAAGATTAGAAGAAGTTTGGAATTATGCAAATTCTTCAGCTTTTTTAAATGCAGAAAAATCTGCCCTGGACTTCGCTTTCGCAGCCGCATCTGTCCCTAACAAAGTTACGGGAAAAGAAGCGTCTCAATTAAAAATTTACTGGAATGATAATGATATTGTCGAAATTATGGGCGTAATTGCATTGTTTGGCTTTCTCAATCGATGGAATGACAGTATTGGTTCTGCTTTGGAAGATTTACCAATTGAAAAAGGGGAAGAACATCTCATGAAAAACACTAATTGGACACCAGGGAAATATAGGGTTTAAGGCATGGATAAGCGAAACGAGGAAGAACTTAGAGCATCTTTCTTAAATCAACCCCTAATGCCCTATATAGGAGCTAGACTCTCCACAATATCTCCTGGGCGAGCATCGATAGAAGTTGTTTATCAAAAGAATATAACTCAACAACACGGTTTATTTCATGGAGGAGTTTCTGGAGCTATAGCTGATAATGCCGCTGGATTTGCTGCAATGACGTTAATGGATAAAGAGAAAGAGCCCCTTACAATTGAATTCAAAATAAATTTTCTTAATATTGCAGATGGGGAAAAGCTAGTTGCGGAAGCGAAAATTCTACAAGCAGGTCGAAGTATTTTTCATGGAGAGTCAAAAGTATATACGATAAAGAAAAAAGAGAAGCTTTTGACAGCTACTGCTCTCGTAACGATAAAAGCAACAAGTAAGGTATCTGAAAACCTACGCTGAAAGTAAAAACTACTTTCTTTTGTTAATCTTGCTTATCTAACTGCTTTTCATACGCTTCTTGGATAGACTTTAGTTCTTCAATTGCTGCACGAATATCAGAGCTATCGGTCACATTAATTTCAACTCTTTTCCCTTTATGTGATAATCTAATTTTATCTTGATTATGAGACTTTAATTTTTTGACCTTATAAACCCCTATAGGCCTGACAAAACCTTTAGGTGTAAATTCTTTGAAAAACTCAGTTTCTACTTCATTTGAAATAAGGTTTTTTGTGTTTTCATCAACAAGCATATCATCAACTTCTGCCATTGACTGAAGTCTTGCAGCAAGATTCACAGGGCTTCCAAGTATAGTATAATCTAATCGTAAATCCGAACCAAAGTTCCCTACAGTACAAAACCCATTTGATATACCCATCCTAACTGATATACCTTCAACTGCTCCCAAGCCCCTCCAATGTGTTTGCAATTCCTTTACTCTTTCCTGCATATCTATGGCCATTTCTATACACTTTAGAGCATCATCAGTTTCCCCCAGGGTCTCTGGATCACCAAAAAAAACCATTAGAGCGTCTCCAATAAATTTATCAATTGTGCCGCCGTGTTTAATTGCTATTGTTGACATTTCTGACAGATAGGAATTGATGATCAGGGCCAGTTTTTCAGGCTCCATTTTGTCAGTCAAATCAGTAAAACTTACGATATCAGAAAAAAATACTGTTAAGTTCTTCCTACTATGAGAAACCCCCTGGTCTTTTTCTTCATCAAAAATATTCTTATAAATTTGAGGAGACAGATATTTTGCTAGCCTGGTTGCTAAGCTTTCGAGTTTTTTACTTTTTTCTTCGATTATTTGTTTGTCTTTTAATTGCCCTTCTATAAGTAAGTCTCGTTGCTTTGTTAACTCATGTTCATTCGTTCTATCTACAAATTGACCTTGAATTCCGTTTAAGTATTCAAAATCGGAACTTTTTGTTTTTGTTGAGAGTAGTGAAAAAAGTCTCTCTTTATCATCAATAATAATCTTGACCTTCGGGATTAATACAGAGCCCTTATTGTGGATTTCATTCTCAAAAAGTTGTATCTGTTCGTCTGTTATACCTAGCTGCTTTAAAATATCTGGAAAGTATGCATCTTTGACATTGCCTAGAACCGGGAAAAAGCCTTTGAAATTTTTGTTGACCTTTTTAACTCTCAAATCCTTATCTGCATAGTAACAAGCAGTAATAGCGTTCTCAAAATTGAAAAAGCTTAAATCTACGACCCTATCAGGATTGAAAAAATCTTGGAAATTCATAAACGTTCAATGCCCTTTTGCGAGTATGATAATAGATTATCCAAATTTACCCTTACTAATGAAAACGATGACCTGGTTGATATTATTATTTAATTCAAAAAATGAACACACCTAATTAAATTTTTGCGGCACTATTTCTGAACAAGAGAATATGGTTTCATACTTTTTTGCGAACGCAATTAAATCTATATCGGATTTTCTCTTTCCTATTATTTGCATTCCCATGGGCAGTCCATTTCTATTTAAACCCAAAGGAACGGAGATAGTTGGCAGCCCCAGAATACTTGATAAAACCACAATATCCATCCACTGATGATATGTCTCCATTTGTTTACCATTGATGCTAGAGGGATAAGGAATGTCTTTATTGAAGGGATACACCTGTGCAACTGGCAGCGCCAAATAATCATATTTTTTAAAAATCGAGTTAACTTCATTTTTCCACAGTGATCTCCACACTAGTGCTTCTTCAAGATCCGTTTCTCTAACCACTTGACCATTTTTAATTTCCCAATCGACGGTAAGGATTTTTTCATCTGAACTCAGATTGTAATTTAAAAATTCGTCATACAAACTTTTTGATCGTAATATTTTCCAGCTATTGCTCAAGTGATAAGGGTTGGCTTCCGGCTCTACTTCTTCTACAACAACTTTATTTTGGGCTAGAAAAAAAAGAGTTTTCTTACACTGTTCCAATATTTCTTCTTCAACCTGGTAGTAACCACCTAAATCATTTAACCAGGCAATTTTTCGTTCATGTAATTTATCATCACTAAGGTATACATCATCAAATGAGAAATCTAAATCAAATGAAAAAGGGTCGGATTTATGTGACCCCGATACGATATCAAGAAAATAAGCCAAATCTTCAGGTGTTTTTGCTAAAGCGCCCAAAGTTGATAAAATGGGCAATTTTTTGTGCCTTGTCTTTGATCTTTCCTCGGGGATAAGTCCCGGTGTTGGCCTAAACCCATACAAATTACAATAGGCAGCCGGATTTCTGCATGAGCCCATCATATCAGAGCCATCAGCTATCGGTATTAAATCAGCAGCGATAGAGGCTGCTGCACCACCACTGGAACCACCGGCAGTTTTTGACACATCATAAGGATTGGCGGTAGCGCCAAAAGCTCTATTAAATGTGTGCGAACCAAGCCCCCACTCCGGCGTATTTGTTTTTCCAATAATCAAAGCACCACTATCAATTAACCGATCGACAATAATACTATTTTTTTTTGCTACATTATTTTTATATTTCGGCACTCCATAGGTTGTTGGTAGGCCTTTTACATCAATCAAATCTTTTACAGCCAGAGGAACGCCGAAAAGACTTTTTGTTTTTTTTTGCACGGAACAACCTTTTAAGTTTTCAAGATCCTTTATAACTTCATCTATGCTCCTAAGAGAAACGAGCGCATTAAGACTGGGATTGAATTTATTTATTCTGGAGAAATAGTGTTGTAATAGCTCTTTCTCAGAAATTTTTCTATCTTTCAAAAGTCCAATAATTTCTTTCAGCGAGTGTTTTTCCATAATGTTTTTATGAGAGCCTAAGTTGAGTTTCTTTTAGAATTGCAATTTCTAATTTCTGTTACTTTTGATTTTGTTTTTTATCAAATTTAGGATTAGGATTAAACTAACTTTAAAATTTTTACAAGTTATAGGATCATCAGAGCAGTGTATTTAGAATTAACTGACGAGCAATCTATGATAGTTGATACAACCAGAGATTTTCTGGAAAAAGAAATTTATCCTCACGAAAAAATTGTTGAAAAAACTGGGGAAGTTCCTAGAGAATTAGGAGCAGAAATTGCAAAGAAATGTAAAGCAATAGGCTTTTTTGCAGCTAACTTCCCGGAGGAACTAGGGGGCGGTGGAATGAATCATTTAGAGTTTACTCTTTTAGAGAGAGAACTCGGTAGAGGTTCGAATGCCTTAACGGTTTTTTTTGGTAGGCCGTCTGGTATCCTTATGGCTTGCAATAATCTACAAAAGGATAAGTATCTTATCCCCGCAATCAAAGGTGAAAAGTTTGATGCACTAGCAATGACAGAGCCAGGTGCCGGTTCCGATGTTAGAGGGATGGAATGCACTGGACAAAGAAAGGGTGGCGACTGGATTGTAAATGGAACCAAACACTTTATAAGTCATGCCGACATAGCTGACTTTGTTATTGTTTTTATTGCAACTGGGGAAGAGGAAACAGAAAAAGGTAAAAAGAAAAAAATCTCCTGTTTTCTTGTGGATAGAGGCACGCCAGGATTTGAAATATGTGGCGGATACAACTCTGTATCCCATAGAGGATACAAAAATTGTATTTTAAGGTTTGACGAATGTCGACTATCCGATGATCAAATTTTGGGTGAAGTCCATAGAGGTTTTGATATTGCTAATGAATGGCTCTACGCGACACGATTAACTGTTGCCGCGACATCAGTAGGTAGAGCAAGAAGGGCTTTCGAATTGACACTTCCCTTTACCACTGAGAGACAACAGTTTGGAAAAAAAATTAGTCAGTTCCAAGGAGTAAGTTTTCAGCTTGCAGATATGATTACTGAAATCGATGCTGCCGACCTTCTTACACTATCTGCTGCATCAAAATTGGATAATAAAATTCCAGCAAACAGAGAGATAGCATCAGCAAAGCTATATGCAACGGAAATGTTGGCTAGAGTAACAGATACTTGTATTCAGCTACATGGTGGGATGGGATTGATGGATGACCTTCCTTTTGAGCGTTTTTGGAGAGACGCACGAATTGAAAGAATTTGGGATGGAACATCGGAAATCCAAAGACATATTATTAGTCGGGAACTTCTGAGACCTTTGGGTGGATAAAATTGGCTAGGTCGTTAAATAGGCTTTTAAGACCAAAAACTATCGCCGTTTATGGAGGGAGTTGGTCTAAAAATGTTGTGAAAGAACTAAAAAAGAATTCATTTTTAGGTGAGATCTGGGCTGTTCACCCCACAAAAAAAACTATAGGGGGAGTCAAGTGTCATAGAACAACTTTTGACCTGCCATCGTCTCCAGATGCCGTTTTTGTTGGGGTTAATAGAGAAAAAACTGTTTCAATTATCGAAGAACTATCCGTGGTAGATGCAGGAGGAGTTGTATGTTTCGCTTCAGGGTTTTCCGAAACATCAGTTGATGATACATCAGACCAGGGTAAGACACTACAGGATAAAATTGTTAAAGCAGCCGGGCAAATGCCCATATTAGGTCCAAACTGTTACGGCTTCATAAATTATTTAGACAATGCATTTATTTGGCCTGACCAGCATGGTGGAGAACAGGTCAATAAAGGAGTCGCTATACTGACGCAAAGTTCCAATATTGCGATTAATTTGACCATGCAGTGCAGAGGCCTTCCTATTGCTTATGTCATAACAGTTGGCAATCAGGGTCAGCTTAATCAAGCTCAAATAGCTTTGGAGTTATTACAAGACTCAAGAGTAACTGCTGTTGGCCTCCATATCGAGGGGATAGTAAATCCCAAAGATTTTGAAAAGTTGGCAAGAGAAGCTAAAACTTTAAAAAAAGGAATCGTAGCTTTAAAGGTAGGTAAATCGCGGTTAGCAGAAAATGCTACTGTTTCTCACACTGCCTCGATGGCAGGAAATTATCAAGGAGCAATAGCTCTACTCAACAAATTAGGTATTTCAACTGTTGATGGTCTTGAGAGCTTTTTAAATACATTAATGATTTTACATGTTCATCAACCGATAAGCGGTAATAAAATTGCCTCACTGTCCTGTTCTGGTGGAGAGGCAAGCCTAATTGCTGATTTAGCTGAACAATTTAATTTTAGGTTTCCAAAACTTAGCTCTAAACAAAAAAGAAAACTTAAGTCCGCGTTAGGTGATTTAGTTCATTTATCTAATCCTTTAGATTATCAAACATATGTTTGGAATGACCAAGTCAAGCTGACTGAGGCATTTAAAAGTATGATGGAAGAAACATATGATTTCTTATTTATAATTATGGATCTGCCAAAACAAGGTCGCTGTTCCTCAGATTCCTGGCATCCAGCAATTGCGGCGCTAAAAGAAGCTAAAAAAATTGCAAAATGCCCAGTCGGGCTAATAGCGTCACTTGAAGAAAATATGCCGGAAAAGTTTGCAAAGGACTTAATAAAACATTCAATAATTCCACTGACTGGATTAGAAAATAGTCTTGCTGCTGTAAAGGCATTACAAAATGTGAGTATACAGTGGAAAATAAAGTGCACTCCATCAATTATATGGGAACGCTGGCCGAATGAAAAATCTCGTTTACTAGATGAGTACCAATCAAAAAAAATTTTAAGTAGAATAGGCATTAATGTTCCAAAAGGTTTTGTAATTACCGATAAAAATTCTCTCTTAAATAAATTTAGAACTATCAAAAAAACTGTTTGCTTAAAAGCCATGGGCATTAATCACAAGACAGATGCTTCCGGAGTAGTTCTTGGAATAGATAATGAAAACGAACTGCTTAATAAATTTAACAATATGAAGAGATTAACTGGGTCAAAAGAATTTCTAATAGAGCGCCAAGTAGATAATTGTTTAGTAGAGCTTTTAATTGGAATTGTAAGAGATCCACAACATGGGTTTATGATAACTATAGCAGAGGGTGGAGTTCTATCAGAGTTGCGAAAAGACTCTGTTACCTTGTGTATGCCGTGTAAAAAGACTGAGATAGCAAGGGCATTAGAAAAATTAAAAATATGGCCTTTATTAAATGGGTACAGAAATAAAAAAGCTGCTAATATCGACAATATAGTTTTGGCAATATTTTCACTGCAAAGTTATGCTTTAACGGAGAGAGCTAGATTAGTTGAATTGGAAATAAACCCTCTTTTAGTAAAATCAAATCAGGTTATTGCAGCTGATGCACTTATAAGAGAAAATTATTAAACGGCAGGAAAATGGCAATAAAGGCGAATGAATTAAAAACAAAAATCAGGGGAGCAATACTTGAGGTCACGCTCAACCGCCCTAAGGCAAATGCCATCGATCTGCTTACCAGCCAAAGGATGGGTGAAATCTTTATGGAATTCAGAGATAATCCAAAACTACGCGTAGCTATTTTACGAGCTGAGGGAGAGAAATTTTTCACTGCAGGTTGGGACTTAAAAGCAGCAGCTGATGGAGATGCTGTAGATGGCGACTATGGCATTGGAGGTTTTGGAGGACTTCAAGAACTTGGGAACCTCAATAAGCCGGTAATTTGCGCTGTAAACGGTATTTGTTGCGGTGGTGGATTAGAGATAGCTTTGTCTTGTGACCTTATTATCTGCTCAGAAAACGCTACCTTTGCATTACCCGAAATTCGTTCGGGGACTGTTGCCGATGCGGCCTCTATTAAGCTTCCAAAAAGAATACCGTATCATGTTGCTATGGACCTTTTGTTGACGGGGCGATGGTTTGATGCCCAAGAGGCAATGTCGTATGGGTTAATAAAAGAAATAGTAACACTCGATCAGCTAAGAAAAAAAGCATGGAACTTAGCCGAAATTTTAGCAAGTGGACCACCTCTAGTTTATGCAGCCATTAAAGAAATTGTGCGTGAAGCAGAGGATTTAAAATTTCAAGATGCCTTAAACAGAATAACCAAGAGGCAATTTAAAACTGTTGATCATTTATATTCGAGTGAAGATCAAATTGAGGGTGCAAAAGCATTTGCTGAAAAACGAGATCCAAAGTGGAAAGGAAAATAATTTATTAGTTTCAACTCAAGTACTGGAAATTGGAGAAAAATGTTTATTCTAAAAAGGGGGGAAGTATGAAAGATAGGTATCAAGTCGTTATAATAGGTGGTGGAGTTGTTGGTGTTTCTGTTCTATATCACCTAGCCAAAAATGGTTGGACTGATTGTGTTGTTCTAGAGAGATCCGTTTTAGCTGCAGGTTCTAGCTGGCATGCTGCTGGGGGGGTACATGCACTGAATGCTGACCCAAACATGTCAGCATTACAAGGATATACCTTAGATTTACTTTCAAAAATTCAAAAAGAAAGCGGTCAGGACATTGGATTGCATATGACTGGAGGCATAACAATTGCGAGCACACCTGATAGGTGGGAATGGCTTCAATCGGCATATAGAACATATCAAACTATAGGTATAGAAGACGTTTATCTTATGACCCCAGATGAGATAAAAAACAAATGTCCGATAATGGATACAAAAGGTGTTTTGGGTGGGCTATGGGCTGATAGAGAGGGCTATGTTGATACAACAGGCACTGTTTGGGCATATGCTAAAGCTGCAAAAAAATATGGAGCTGAAATAATTGAGAATAATAAGGTAAATGAATTAAAAGAGAGAGTTGATGGTTGTTGGGCAGTATATACGGAAAAAGGAACGATAGTTGCTGAGCATGTGGTGAATGCAGGTGGCCTTTGGGCAAAGCAAGTAGGACAGATGGCAGGATTGAATCTGCCAATTTCTCCTTTAAAACATCATTACTTGGTTACTGAAAGTATTCCTACCATTGAAGCAATAGACTTTGAAGTTCCTATGACTGTAGACCTTGAGGGTTTCACGTACATGAGACAGTGGGATAAGGGTATTTTAGTTGGAATTTACGAGATAGATCATGAGCATTGGGCTATTGATGGAGCGCCTTGGGACTTTGGGATGGAGTTATTTAAAGAGAACTTTGATAGAATAGAAAATGAATTGGCTCTCTCTTTTGAAAGGTATCCAGACTTAAAAAATGTAGGGATAAAAAATTGGGTAAACGGAGCATTCACATTTTCTCCAGATGGTAATCCTTTAGTTGGGCCAGTGAGAGGTGTGAAAAACTACTGGCTTGCTTGTGGTGTCATGGCAGGCTTTCTTCAGGGAGGTGGCGTTGGAAAGACACTAGCTGAGTGGATGATCTTTGGAGAGACCGAAGCTGATCCATGGTCGATGGACATTGCTCGTTACGGTGATTTTGCTTCCAATAGAGAATATATAAAGCAAACAACAGGTCAATTCTACAGCAGGCGGTTTGTTATGAGCTACCCTAATGAGCAGCTGCCAGCAGGCAGAGATCTGAAACGAACAGCTGTGTGGGATATTCAAAAGAATAATGGGGCAATCTTTGGAAACAGTTGGGGGCTCGAGATACCATTATTATTTGGACCAAAAAATTTTAAGGAAATACCCAGTTTAAAACGCTCAAATGCTTTTGAAATTGTTAAAAAAGAACACCTAAATGTCAGGGAAAATGCTGGGATATTAGATAGTTCTGGGTTTAGTCGATTTGAAATAAAGGGACCAGGTGCTGAGATGTGGCTCAATCAACTTTTAGCTACGGACATACCAAGCAACAATAAAGTCAAGCTTGCGGTAATGTTAGGGAATGATGGAAGACTAAAGGGAGACCTAACATGCTTCAACTGGGGAAATAATGTTTTTTGGATTATGGGAAGCTATTACCTAAGAGAGTGGCATTTAAGGTGGTTTCATGACCATTTACCAGGTGGAATAAAAAGTATTCACTCAGATGGCGAGGTTTCACTTATAGATATAAGCGATAATATTGGCGGCTACGCAATTTCAGGTCCAAATTCTAGAAAATTGCTTGAAAGATTAACAAACTTCGACGTATCTAACGAGAATTTAAAGTTCATGTCATGTAATGAAATCGACATTGGACTAATTAAGACAAAAATCGCACGATTGTCAGTTGCAGGTGAACTTGGTTACGAGATAAATTGTCATGCTTTAGAATTGAACGCTCTACGAGAATTACTTATTTGTAAAGGAAAAGACCTGGGTGTCCAAGAATACGGCTATTATGCTCTTAATACTCTGAGACTAGAAAAAAGTTTTGGCGTTTGGAATAGTGAATTCATGCAATCCTACACACCTGGCGAAACGGGGTTAAATCGATGGATATCCAGGGGCAAAAATGTGGACTTTGTAGGCAAGACACCAGCTTTAAAAGAATTATCAGAAGGGAAAAAAGCACTACAAAAAACTTTGATTACCTTAGAAATTAAAGATGCAGAGGTGGAGGCAATTGGGTATGAACCTATATGGTCAAAAAATAATAAACGAATTGGTATGACAACGTCAGGCGGTTATGGCCATAATGTTCATAAATCATTGGCAATGGCCTTTGTTGAACCCGAATTTTCCGAACCAGGCATAGAACTTAAAACCCATATAGTAGGAAAAGAAAAGCGCTGTGTGGTGCTTGGTAATAGTCCTTGGGATCCTGAGGGATCAAGAATGCGTTTGTAGCAAATGCTACACTGGTATCTGCTTACTGTTTTTTACCTCTTTCAAAGATATGCTTGAGGACATACCCGTAAATTGGATCTCCGATATTAATTGCTGCTGAAAGGCGTCATATTCCTCAATACTCTTTGCAATGATTTTTAACAGGTAGTCTGCGCTCGATCCAGTCAACCGGTGTACTTCTAAAATGTTGTTGTAACGCATCACAACTTTCTCGAACTCGGCATACCAATCTGAGTTATGGTTACTCACTGAGATAGATAGAAAAACCGTGACAGCGTAACCTACCTTTTCTTTGTCAACAAGTGATACTTTGTATTTAATGACACCCTGCTCTTCCAGCTTTTTGATCCGATTCCAGCAGGGAGTTGATGAAATACCTACTCTCTTTGCAATTTCGGATAAAGGTAGATCTGCATTTACTTGCAGTAGGGTTAAAAGTTTTCTGTCGATGTCATCCATTCTTTTTTTATTCCAAATAATAGAAAAATTTTCTAAAAAATCGCCAAATATAAAATAAATTAGAATTTTTCGTAAATATTTGTTTAAATTTAAGAAAATTTTTCCTATTGTCCACAAAAACTTATCGAGGTGCAATATGTCTGATTATACAAATGCGGAAACTTTGGTTTTACACGGTGGACAATACAGGAGCGACACAAACACAAACGCTGTAGCTGTCCCTATATATCAAACAACTAGCTATCAATTTAAAAATACAGAACATGCGGCTAATCTATTTGCTCTAAAAGAACTGGGCAATATCTACACGCGCATCATGAACCCTACTAACGCGGTTCTTGAAGAAAGAGTTGCTTCGATAGAAGGAGGAGCTGCAGCACTTGCCCTATCTTCGGGCTCTTCAGCGACCGCTCTAGCGATTCAAAATTTGTGCAGCGCAGGAGATAATATTATTTCTTCCCCTCACCTTTATGGTGGTACTTGGAATTTATTCGTGAACACCTTTAAGCAGTTCGGAATTGAAGTTCGCTTTGCTGATCCCGAAAAACCTGAAACATTTGGGGAGCTTGTAGATGATAAAACTAGAGCTTTTTTTGGAGAAACAGTTCCAAACCCTAAATTAAAAGTTTTCCCTATTGAAGAAGTCGCCAGTATCGGCAAGGAGTTAGGCATACCTTTAATTATAGATAATACGGTTTCTCCATTAACCTGTCGGCCAATCGAACATGGCGCAGCAATTGTGGTCCATTCACTCACAAAATATATAGGTGGGCATGGTAATTCTATAGGCGGTATTATAGTTGATAGTGGGAACTTTGATTGGACAGCAAACCCTAAAAGGCAACCATTATTTAACCAACCAGATGAAAGCTATCATGGAGCTGTTTGGGGACAATTGGTGCCTGAAGCGTTAGGTGCTCCCATCGCTTTCGCTGTGAGAGCAAGAGTGGTTCTTTTAAGGGACCTAGGTTCAGCAGTATCCCCCATGAACTCTTTTAATATAATTCAAGGACTTGAGACACTCCCATTACGTTTTAAAGCACATCAAGAAAATGCAGAAAAGTTGGCTAACTATCTTTTGGAACACAAAGCAGTACAACAAGTCATTTATCCATCTCTTTTTGAAGGAAAAGATAAAGCTATAGCAGACAAATATCTTAAAACTGGTTATGGCCCAATTGTTGGAATGGTTTTACGTGGAGGCGCCGACGCCGGTAAGGAGTTTATTGATAATCTTAAGATGGTTTATCATGTTGCTAATATTGGTGATACACGTACTCTAGCAATCCATCCTTCATCAACTACTCATTCTCAACTTTCACTGCAAGATCAATTTAAAGCAGGAGTTACGCCTGGATATATTAGGCTGGCGGTTGGTATTGAACATATAGATGATATAATTTCAGATATAGATCAAGCACTTCAAATTGCAGATAAAAAGTAACTTTTTGAAATCGGTTTAGAATTTAGCCTTGATCAACTTTAAGAGGCAAAAAACATAATAAGAGTGCGTTTGCCTTGGAAAACTGCCTTATCAGAACAATTGATGAAGATATGATTGAAAAATTTGAAATAATATTTCACTACGCAAATACCAGTCCAAGATTTTTTTGGACGCATTACGCCCCTTATATAACGTAACTATTTTAAAGCATTTTAATAGTGCCTATCGCTCATAAACAATGTCGTTTTTTAAATACTAGACCACATTCTTTTTTTTAAATATATTTAAATACTAAAATAGGTTTAGTCGCTAATATTGAGTGGGGTATAAGATGCGAATAAATTTGGTCTGGAAACAGTATGATGTTCTGGTAGTGGGTTCGGGCGGCGCTGGATCAAATGCTGCCGAAACTGCCTCAGAGATGGGGGCGTCTGTTCTAGTGGTAGCCAAAGACCCTCTAAGTGCATCTGACACAAAAATTTCTGAAGGGATTGCAACTGTTAGAGCGTCTGGATCGGAGGACGATAGTGAAGACACTTTATCAGAAAACTTACAATTAGCAGGTGGTGATCTTCCAGATGTTAATATTACATCTGCTTTCGCAAAAGACAGTCAAAGGGCCTATGACAAAGTTAGAGCTAACGGACTAAGGCCTAAAATTTCTGCAATTTCGAAAAGCCCTGATCCTCTCCCTCTTCCGATGGGTGGGCATACAAAGAGGAGGAGTATTGGGCATAAAAATAGCGGCGTAGCATTTGGCCATGCAAATTGGAACTCAATTGTGAAGGACGCAAAAATTGATTATAAAGAAGATTGTTGGTTGGTCGACATCATAACTGAAAATAATAAAGGCGACACAAAATTAATTGTTGGAGCACTAATTTATGATGCTCAAAGGGGTGAGCTATTAGCAGTTGTATGTGCTTCGATAGTTGTTGCGTCCGGAGGGCTCTCAACAATATATTTTCCAAAAACCGATACAATGAGAGGAAATACTGGTGATAGCTATGCCATTGCTGCTCGCGCTGGTGCTGAATTAGTAGATATGGAACAGATACAGTTTTTACCATTTTGTCTTACTTCTCCCCCTGCTTTTGAAGGACTATTGGGAGGGGAACCAGTTACTGCAAGCTATTTAGGTGTATTAAGAGACAAGAATAAAAAAGTGATTTTGGATGGTGTATATTTGAGAACACGAGCGGAATGTTCTGCAGCAATAATGAAAGCCGTGGAAGATGGAAGAGGAACAAAGAATGGTGGTGCATATCTGGACATGACAGCTAATAAAAGAGCGCCAAAATCAGGGGTTTACTTTATGAAATTTCTTAAAGGAAGTTTGCCGTCAGCCTATAACAATGTAAGACAGGCTATGAATAAGAGTGAATCTCAATGTGAAGACTTATGGGAGGTCAGGCCTAGTGCGCACTATATGATGGGAGGAATAAGGGTTGATGAGAATTGTTGCTCTGTAGGTGGATCAAAAGGATTGAAAAATGAAGGAATAGTAGGATTATTTGCTGCAGGTCAAGCAATGGGAGGGCTTTTTGGAGCAAATAGGCTGGGGTCTACCTCATTAACAGAGGGAGCTGTTTTTGGACAACGCGCCGGAAAGAATGCGGCTCTTCACGCGCGAAACGAATCTGCTATGAACCGCTTAAATAAAAAATTGTTTTTGGAAAAAGCCAAAAAAGTTAATTCATTAATTGGACAAAAAGGGCATTTACACGCATCAAGAATAAAGCTTACAGTCCAAAGAAAATGTTGGGAGAATTTAGGGCCAATTAGAGATGAAAGAAGGCTGAATAAAACTAAATTGTTTATCAGTCAAACCAAAAAAAAGCTAAAAAATGTCAAGATTTCCAATAACACTAAATGGAATCAAAGTTTAATTGAATACCTTGAGCTTGAAAACATGCTTGACACCGCAGAACTTATGGCATTTGCAGCGCTTGAAAGAGATGGGAGCCTTGGGGGTCACGTAAGAGCTGACCGTCCTAACATCTCGCTTTTTTCCAAGCCATATTCAACGATTGTAAGATTTCTTAATGATGGTGTAGATGTTACCCGATTACCAAGAAAACAAACTGAAATTAAAAAACTAATTAAGTTTAAGTTTGAAGAACAAAGAAAGTTCTTGGGAGCAAAGATTTTAAGACTTATGCCCATGATTTTAAAAGATAGAGTGCTCGAAAAACGTTACAAAAAAATCATGAATATTCAAAAATCTTCAATTACTGTTCAACCAGGAAGTGTTGAGGGCGCTGTCGGAGATAGAAAAATACTATGACTACAAAAGATACTAAGGATAGACAATATCTTAATGTCACCATCGTTACCCATTCAGAGGGTAAAGATATGCCCATCAACTTTAAATATAAAAAAAGACATGAAAGAGAAAAGCCCATGGCACTTGATGTTTTGCTTCAAGCGCAAGAAACAAAACTTCCTGACCTCGCTTTTAGGTATGGGTGTCGTGCAAGAAACTGCGGAGTTTGCACCATAGATATTAATGGATTACCTAGGATCGCTTGTCGTTCTGTAGTAAGAGAAAATGATAAATTAAAGGCGATGTCAACTCTACCAGTAATAACAGATTTAGTCGTGAGAAGAGATCAGATATCGAGGCAGCTTAGAGGAAAGATTTATAGAAACTCAGGCGGAAATGATCTCAATGTTGATGCCTCTGAAGATTATCATGAACTTACATCGTGCATAGAGTGCTATGCCTGCCTTCATAATTGTCCGATGCATAAAAAAAATAGTATTGATCCAAGTGAAAGTGACGAAAGATACGAGTACGGAAACCCTTTTTCATTATTAAAGCTACAAACTATTGTGATGGATCCAGTCTCGAGTAATTCTCAGAAAAATGATGCTATTACGCAAGCCGTAAATCTTGGCTTAGATACTTGCCTTAATTGTCCAGGATGCAAATGTGGTATAGGTATCGATCTAAAGGGAAAGGTGGTCAATCCACTTATAACTGCTTCAAAGACAATAGCAGATAAGTAATCTTGATTTTTAAGAAAATAATCGTCGAAAACACCTACACAAACATTCCAATTTTATTAAGCAAATCTGGGAAGTCTATGGCGATTATATCATGATGAGGGTTTGGAGTTGGATCTGGAGGTCCTTCTACTCCCCATTCATCTGGTCTTTTTACAAAAGCTGTTTTAAACCCCACGCGCTTTGCGGCATCTAAATCAAAGTTGTGACAAGCAACCATCATGCACTCATCAGGTTTGAGTTGAAGGTACCGACTTACCGTGTTATACGCTTCTGGTAAAATTTTATATTTTTTTATACCTTCACAAGAAAAGACTGCATCCCAATCAAGAGCGTTTTTTCGTGCAGTATCAATTATTATACGATAACTAAGTATAGTAAAAGAGCATACTATTAACTTTTTTTTCAATTTAGGGAGTGTATCTGGAAAATCCTCCCAACACTTTAGATTATGAACGGTTTCGTAAGCAATATATTGAATGTCTTCCTTTGTAAATTTCGTTAAATTGTTTTCCTTGATTAGTTCCTCTAAGATAAAACTGTGAGCATCGTCAAAATTATATTGTGGTGGATCATTTTCACCTAAATTCAGCATCGACTTAAGGCTTCTTCTTCTCAGTTCATTGGCCAGAGAAGACCAATCTTTTTTATAATTATATTTATCACCAACTATCTTTAATGCATCTCTAAAACCTGAGTGCCAGTCAAGTATTGTTCCACCAGTATCGAAAGTAAGTGCTTTAATTTTGTTCATTTGCTAATCCCCAGAAGACTTCTAATCGATCATTTTGTTAACGGCATATTATTTATAGCTTTGATAATAGAGGCACTTAGTTCTCCTGATACAAAATTGTCCAAATCGGATTCATTTTCAAAAAAATCAACATACGCCTCCACATCCTTTTTAAGAATTCCCATAGTATTATCTTTTTCGAAGTTTTCTTTAAACCATTCTATATCTGACCTGTTTGTACCAAACCAAGTTTGACCAGAAGAAGTGTCAATAGTCTGGAACAAAGCCTCTATATCAAGCTCAAACTTTTGAGCCTGATGCAAAACATGCCTGACGGATGCAACAGAACTTGCAGCGATAAAATTATTAAGAACTTTCACCATCATACCTGATCCATAATTTCCAATATGATTTATTCTTGTACCCATCAATTCTAAGAGAGGCTCGATATAATTGAAAAGAACTTTTTCGCACCCAACCATAAAAGTCAGTGTTGCTTCATTAGCAGCTATTGTTGCACCAGACATGGGGGCATCAATTATCGTAATGTTTTTGGGAGCCTTGCTTTTTAAATCCATCATAAACTTTGGCGATAGTGTTGAAGCAATAATTAGCACTTTAGTAGATTGCTGCTCAAATAACCCATTTTTTCCTTGACACAATTCTAAGGTATCTGCTGCATCTCTAACTACACTTATTATAATATTCCTATCATTAAGAAATTTCTCCTTAGAAACTAAAAAGTCTTTTCCTAGGTTTAATAAAGATGTCTTTCTTTCAATATCATATCCCTTTGCATCAATTTTTTTTGACAACATTGAATTAAGCATAGGTAAGCCCATATTTCCACAGCCAGCCAACCCTATTTTCTCTTTTAAAATGTCCTCTTGGAAGCTTTTTGAGATCATATTGTTATCGTATCAAAAAAAAGCCATAATAAAAACCAAGATATATTGAAATGATAGACCTCTAACCAGAGAATAGTAAAAATGCTTTTATTTGAAGATATAGTACGTGCAGAGAAGATAGTTTCTGAGCATATAGTCACCACCCCATTGGTCCATTCTCAGGCTCTATCAAAAGCTATTGGGGAACGTGTATATTTGAAGTTAGAAAATCAACAAGTAACAGGCAGCTTCAAGATCAGGGGCGCGATTAATGCAATATCAAACCTAAACCCAGAACAAAAAAAAGCAGGAGTGGTCGCGTTGTCTACTGGAAACCATGGCCGGGGCCTCGCTTTTGCCGCTAATTTGATGAAGATACGATGTATAATATGCATGTCCAAGCTTGTTCCTAATAATAAGATTGAGGGAATAAAAGCTCTGGGTGCCGAAGTAAGATTAGTTGGAAAAAATCAAGATGAAGCACAACTAGAGGCTGATAGACTTTCAAGTGAGGAAGGGATGACCTACGTTTCTCCATTTGATAATATTGACGTTATAGCTGGTCAGGGGACCTTAGGGCTAGAGATACATCAAAAAATTCCTGATCTTAATTTTGCTTTTGTCCCCTTATCTGGGGGTGGGCTGATCTGTGGAGTGGCCAAAGCCTTAAAAAGCTTGAACAGAAAATTAAAAGTAATTGGAGTGTCGATGGATAGAGGTGCAGCAATGTATGAATCTCAAAAAGCAGGAAAACCAATTTTTGTGAAAGAAGAGGAAAGCCTTGCTGATGCTCTAACAGGAGGTATTGGTCTCGATAATAAGTACACTTTTCAACTCACAAAACAATTAGTTGATGACATAGTTCTCGTAAGCGAAAAAGAAATTGCAGATGGAATACACCATGCCTATTGGCGAGAGTCGCAAATAGTTGAAGGGGCTGGAGCCGTAGCTATTGCATCACTTTTGAATAAAAAGTTTAAACCCAATGGAACTTCCGTAGCTCTGGTGTGTGGAAGAAATATAAATATGGAGAAACATTTCTCTTTGATAAGTGGAAAGTCTTAATTAGCCTTTTAGAAGCATTATTCAAACCAACCTGTCTTTTAGTGCTACTCTATCAACTTTTTTTGCTGGGGTTAGTGGTAAATTTTCTAAAACTATAAATTCTGAGGGAACCTTATAGGGTAGCATTGTATCCTCACAATATCTCTTAATGATGGAGATATCTATATTGTCCTTAAGGGTAATGAATGCAACTGGTGTCTCACCACTTCGGTCATCCTGTTTCCCAACAACACAAACGGAAGAAATATTAGAATGAGACATTAAAAGTTCTTCAATTTCTCGAGGGAATACATTGAAGCCTTTCACAAATATCACATCTTTTTTTCTATCTGTTATAGATAGAAATCCTTTGTTATCTAGTACACCTATATCACCCGTGTAAATAAATCCATCTCTTATAGTTGTTTTAGTTTCCTTGATATTTCCTTCATATGCCATCATCATATGCGGGCCTTTAACTCGAATTTCGCCTATCTCACCAGAATTCAAAACTTTTCTTCCCGTTTCAATATCAACGATTTCAATTAAAGTATCAGGAACCGCCTTGCCTGCTGACCCTAGCTTGGTGCCTCTTTCAACCGTATTTACTGATATAGGTGCAATTTCGGTCATACCATATCCCTCATAAATTGATATTCCAGTTTTTTCTTTCCACATTTTATGAACAGCCACAGGAAATGGTGCTCCCCCGCCAGGACACACCCTCAAATGAGGTATTTGACTTTTTTCAAATTTCTCAACAGAGAGTAAAGCTTGATATATAGCTGGGGGACCCCCACCAAATACTGTAATTTCTTCGCTATTAAGTTTTTCAACTATAAGGTTTGGATCAAACGCGTCAGGTATAAAAACTGTTCCAGATTTTAAGAGAGGGTTGGTCACACCTGTTAAAAACCCATAAATGTGTGTAAATGGTGCTACCACTAACCACTTTTCATTCGGATTAGTTGGCCATCCCCACTCCATTCGATCAACCATGGAAATTATACATTTATGCGAATGATTAATTTGCTTAGGAATACCCGTTGTACCACCGGAAAACAAAATGGCGCCTACTTCTGAACTTTCACATCTAAAATCTTTTTCATCTATACTCGATGCTTCTAATTCTAAATAGTCTTCTATCTTCACGATAATACCTTCGCTTTTTAGAGGCGCTCTATCGGAAATAAGTAGTGATGGCTCTAAATTATCTATCAGTTTAGTTAAGGCAATATCCGGTAATAAGTAATTTAGTAGTGCGGGTCTATTTCCAGACATAAGAATGGCAAAGTACGATATTAAAAATAAAATAGAGTTTGGAAGAAATATTCCAATTCGCTCATTATTTATCTTTTTTTTCGCTATCTCATTTGAAAGTTTAATACAAGCAGTGGTAAACTGCTGATAAGTGAATTCGTGATTAGGAGACTTACAGTATGTTTTAGAAGGATTACTATTCGCAGCACGAAATAATAAATCGAGAACTGTATTATTTTTTAATTTATTTTCCATTAAGCAATTAAAAATCCAAATCTACCGTAATTTCAATAACTTTATTTTTAAATTTCTCATGTGTATTTTTGTTTACCAGACTTTTCAAGGCTATGTTACAGTTAGAGCTATGTTTTAAAGACGACAACTTAAATGGAGAAAAAAATGTTGAGTCACCTAGGGTTATTGTCAGAGCATGCGGCCAAGAAGTTTTGTGACAAGGAAGCACTTATTTTTGAAGACCAAAGTTTCTCGTTTCGAAAGTTACACGATTTGGTCGAAAATTTTGGTGCAGGCTTAATATCTTTGGGCGTTAAAGAGAAAGATGTGGTAACTCTTTATGCATCAAATAGTTGGGAATGGATAGTAAGTTATTTTGCCATTGCTAGAGTTGGAGCTGTTATAAATCCTGTAAATACCATGTTGACTTCTTCTGAAATAATTTATGTCGTGAATGACTGTGGTGCAAAAACAATTATTTGTTCAGAAGACAAAATTCAAGCTCTTGAAGACATAAGAAAACATACCCAAATTAGAAACATCATTTCCTTTGGCGGGAAAAATGATGGAATTGACTCGTTTAGATCAATTTTAGCTAGAAATCTTTCGATTGAAAAGGAACCAAACGTATCTCCTGGAGACTTATCTACAATAGCATATACCTCTGGAACGACAGGACATCCAAAAGGGGCAATGCAATCACATGAAGCTGTGATACTGAACGGAAGTATGATGAGCCAACTTCATATGAGAGGAGCAGATGATAGCGTTGTAAGTGCCCTACCCTGTCCACACGTCTATGCAAATGTTTTAATGACTGGAATGATGATGTTTGGAACTAAACTAATTTTACATAAAACTTTTGACGTAGATGAAGTTTTTGCATCAATAAAATCTTATAAGGCAACCATTTTTGATGGTGTCCCGACAATGTATATGTTCATGTTAAATAGCCCTAATATTAAAAATGCCGACTTGTCTAGTTTAAAGCGATGCTATGTTGGTGGTCAAACAATGCCGGTTGCTACGATGACTGCAGTTGAAAAAGAGTTTAAAGTGCCTTTAATAGAACTTTGGGGAATGACTGAAATAGCTGGACTGGGAGCAACATTTCCACTTTTAGGTCCTAACAAACATGGATCAATTGGATGTGCGATCCCCTATTGTAATTTAAAAATTGCAGATGTAGATGATTGCTCAAAAGAAATGGATATGGGCGAAGTGGGGGAACTTATGGTTAAAGGCCCTATAACTATGATGGGCTATTTTGGTGATGAAGAAAAAACTCGGGAAACGTTAGAACCGGATGGGTGGTTACACTCAGGTGATTTGGCTAAGATGGATCAAGACGGTTGTGTTTATATCGTTGATCGAAAAAAAGACATGATAATAACAGGAGGCTATAATGTTTATCCAGCCGAAATTGAAAGAGTTTTAGCTGCTAATCCGAAAGTAGCACTTGCTGCTGTTGGGAAACAAAGCGATGAGCTAAAGGGAGAAATTGCAAAGGCTTACATCGTCTTAAAAGAAGGTGAACAAGCTAGCGAGGAAGAGATGATTGCCTTTTGTCGGGAACAGCTAGCAGCTTACAAATGTCCCAGAAAAATTCAATTTGTGATGGATGTTCCAAAGACTAGTACAGGAAAAATCATGAGAAGAGAGCTCAGCACTTTAGATGGTCTCAGTTAATTTAAATTCAATTATTTGTAGTGGTGCCCCCAGAGAGACTCGAACTCCCGACCCACTGATTACAAATCAGTTGCTCTACCAGCTGAGCTATAGAGGCACGAGACGAAGTTAAAAACATTTTGTTATTTTTGCAATAAATATTTGTTAACAAAATTCTAATTGTATATTTTTTATACATTTTCAGGTAATAGATTTTGTCAATGTCACTAATTTTGGTTATTTTAGGTGTCTTTTTATGCTTTTCTGGTTTGTTAGGGTTAGGCAGTGTGATATATTTTGGATTTAAATTTCGTAAGCAGAACGAAATACTTAGCGAAGAAAAGAAAAAAAAGACCTTTGAAAAGTTAATTGTTCTAAATTATCTCGCTCTTTGTGCCTCCGCGTTTGGACTAATTATCTTAGTTCTAGCGATATTTTTAAGCTAAAGGCATCTGCTCTACAGCTTCTTTAATCAATTCCAGGCACTCTGGTGTAGAGAACCTGTGATCTATGCCTTTTATAATTTGAAGCTGAATATCGCTACTATTTAAAATTTCCAATATTCTGATGCTTTTAGAAATAGGTACATCTTCATCGAGAGATCCGTGGAGGAGCCTGACAGGGCAGGTTATAGATTGCTTATTTGTCAACACTAAGTTTTCATTTCCGTCGTCAATTAAATTTTTTGTTATAACTAAAGGTTCTTCGAAATACTCAGAATGGAAAGAAAGCTTCCCGGTAGCTTTAAGCTCTCGTCTTTTGTCTGCGGAAAGATTATTCGAAGCATATTGGGTGGTAAAGTCAGGGGCAGCAGCAATGCCGATTATTCCTGCAACCTTTTGAGGGTATAGCCTCGCAAATAATAATGATATCCAGCCTCCCAATGAAGATCCGACCAAAATCTGAGGGCCTGATGTAAGTGCCATAACAATTTGTTTTGTGTCTTCAAGCCAATCTGAAATCGACGTATCTTCGAAGTTTCCTGATGAGGTCCCATGACCTCTGTAGTCAAAACTTAAAAAGTCTCTTTTGTTTTTTTCAGCCCACTGAGAGAGGAAAATAGCCTTAGTTCCTTCCTTATCAGACTTTAAACCACTCAAAAATACAACACCTGGAGAATTTTTTCTATTTTTGTTACCAATAACTTGTGAAAAAGCTAGTTTTTGTCCATCATCGGTTTTATAAAAATTAGTTTCAACCATTTCCAAGCTTTACTTTTGAATATGAACATTTGACCAAATAATTGCACAGACATGAACATTCTTCAACTTTTAACTAGCCTTAGTGATGAGACATCAATCAGAGCAATTGCAGCTTATTCTAAAATATTGAAAGAAAATAATTACAATCCATATGTTTTCGCTCCACTAGGTAGAGAATTATCATATTTTAAGCGATGGGGTGCTGAAATTGCGAGACAAAGCGCTTCTTCAAGAGATATTATTTATTCAAAAGCAACGATTAAAGAAATTTGTGAAGTTGTAACTTCAAAATCTATAATTACAATACATGTATATGACCTTGCAGGCTATAGAGCCGCCATACAGGTTAGAAAAAACTGCCCTATTAAAATTATATTGTCTCTACTGAAGAACACATCGGAGCGGTCTGTCATAGGAAGATTAAACAATACTATATTTGGAGAATTTATACCCCACGTTACTACGACAGTACCCAGCAAAGCAGCTTATAAAGATTTGCTAACCAAATATTCAAGAAAAAATATAGATTTGTTCCACGTTCCGGTGCCGGTAGATTTTACAATATATGATGAAAAAAAAATAAGCCAAGAACGAACGATCTCTTTAGCAACGCAATGGGGAATGCTTGAGAGGCCTCGGCACATAATTTTTACTAAAGCCTATTTTTATTCAAAAAATTGGCAAAATCAGATTATAAAGTTATCAATTAACCTTGAGAGCCTACCTGAAAATACAAAGCCTTATATCGTTGTTTTAAAGGACAGGGCAAATAAGAAGCAACTAAAAGAATTTGAAGAAAAATACTTTAAAAACAGAAATAGCGTTTTATGTCTGATGGATGAGATAATCGACATAGAGGCTGCTCTGAAACTATCATCTATTTACTTAGATTTAAATCCTAAAGCTGATTTCTACTCCTTAAATATACTAAATGCATTAGCTATGGGTAATGCGGTGGTTAGTTGGCAAAATGAAGTAAATAAAGAACTTGTTCCCTCAGAATTTCAAGATTATTTAAGTGGAAATGGTGACATAAAGAAACTTGTAGCAGTTTTTACTAAACTTCTAGAAATGGATGCCCATAAAAGGGATTTTACTGGACGAATAAGCCGGAATTATGTATTAAACAATTTCAACACAAAAAATATGGAAGAGCTATTAATTGATGCATACAGAACTTTATCTTTTAGTAAAGCAAGTTAAAGTAGTATAGAGTGAGTTTAAATCTGAACGAAGACAAAAAGATAGCTATTGAACTTTCTGACGGTTCCTTAAGACGGTACCAATCTGGTGTAACATGCTATGAAATAGCAAAGGATATATCACCATCTCTTGCGAAAAAGTCTATAGCGTGCTCTGTAAATGGCAATTTGACAGACCTGTCGACAAAACTTAACGATGATTGCTCTCTAGAAATACATACTCAAAAAGACAAAGAAATAGCCCTTGGATTAATTCGACATGATTGTGCGCATATCTTAGCTAGAGCAGTTCAAGAAATATGGCCAAATGTAAAAGTAACGATTGGGCCAGTTATAGAAGATGGTTTTTTTTATGACTTCGATAAAGAAGAGCCGTTTTCCGAGAATGATATAGAAAAAATTGAATTACTTATGCGAGCTATAATCGAAAAGAAAGACCCAGTAAAAAAAGAAGTATGGGATCGCGAAAGTGCAATAAAGTTTTACCAGGAAAAAAATGAACCTTATAAAGTCGAGCTGGTTCGAGATATACCATTGAATGAAGATGTAAAAATGTACTGGCATGGAGACTGGCAAGACCTTTGCAGAGGACCACATTTAGTTCATACTGGCCAGGTGCCCGCCGATGGTTTTAAATTAACAAGAGTTGCCGGAGCCTACTGGAAGGGCAACAGCAAAAATACAATGCTTCAGCGTATATATGGGGTAGCCTTTAGAAGTAAAGAGGAACTGAAGCAGTATTTTTTCAGGTTAGAAGAAGCAGAAAGACGAGATCATAGAAAACTTGGAAGAGAAATGGAATTATTTCATCTACAAGAAGAAGCCGCTGGTAGTATTTTTTGGCACCCAAAAGGATGGAAACTATACTCAACATTACAAGAATATATGAGTAGAACGCTTGAAAATAATGGCTACTCAGAGGTAAAAACGCCACAAATTGTAGATAGAAGACTCTGGGAAAAATCAGGGCATTGGGATAAATTTAGGGAAAATATGTTTATTGTGGAAGTAGATGAGCAAGAAAAAGCACCAAGGATAAATGCGCTAAAGCCTATGAACTGCCCTTGCCATGTTCAAATTTATAACCAAGGTATAAAGTCTTACAGAGACCTTCCTTTACGTATGGCGGAATTCGGAGCTTGCCATAGGAATGAGCCTTCTGGAGCATTACACGGGCTAATGAGAGTTAGAGCTTTTTTGCAGGATGACGCTCACATTTTTTGCTCCGAACAGCAAATAGAAGGTGAAACAAAAAAATTTATAGATCTTCTATCTGTAGTTTATGAAGAATTGGGTTTTGCAGAATTCAAGATAAAATTTTCTGATAGACCAGAAAATCGAGCTGGTAGCGATGAAGTTTGGGACCGTGCCGAAAATGCCTTGAAAAGCGCTACCGAATTGGCAGGTTACAAATATTTAATAAATAAAGGAGAGGGGGCTTTTTATGGGCCTAAGTTAGAATTTGTATTAACAGATGCTTTAGGCCGAGATTGGCAATGTGGGACATTACAAGTTGATTTTGTTTTACCAGAAAGATTGGGGTCTTCTTACATAAACGATCTGGGAGAAAAACAAATACCCGTAATGTTACATAGAGCAATACTTGGGTCTTTTGAAAGGTTTATCGGAATTCTGCTTGAAAACACAACTGGTAGACTTCCACTCTGGCTTGCTCCAATACAAATTGTTATTGCCTCAATAACAACAAATATGGATAACTACATTAATGAAGTCGCTAGCTTGTTTAAGAAATCTGGATTGAGATGTGCAGTGGATAATAGAAATGAAAAAATCAATTATAAAGTAAGAGAGCATTCTGTTTCAAAAATTCCAATTATTGCAGTCGTGGGCGATAAAGAAATTAAAACCCGATCTATAAACATCAGGCGTCTTGGTCAAAAAAATTCACTATCTATGTCTTTAGATGATGCTATCAGGGAGCTTTCTCTGGAAGCCACACCACCTGATATAAAAAAAGAAAAAGAAAGTCAAAATAAGTCTTTCGCAAATAATAGAACCTAAAATTCAAAACAAAGGAGCTTGAAATAGTAAGAAGAAATCAGGAAATAAACTCGGGACAAAAAGAAGTTGCGACCCGAGTTAACGCGTCAATTATATGTAAAGAAGTTCGTTTAATCGATGCAGATGGGAACATGGTAGGAATTGTTAGCCCTGAAAAGGCAAATGTTATGGCGAACGAGGCAGGCCTTGATCTGGTAGAGATTTCTCCTAATGCTACTCCTCCAGTTTGTAAGATAATGGACTTTGGAAAATTTAAATACGATCAACAAAAAAGAGAGGCTGAAGCAAGAAAAAAGCAAAAAACAATCGAGCTTAAAGAAATAAAGTTCCGACCTAATACTGACAAGCATGACTATGAAGTAAAGATGCGCTCCGTTACAAAGTTTCTAGAAAATGGCGATAAAGTAAAAATAACGCTCAGATTTAGGGGTAGAGAGATGGCGCATCAGGAATTAGGTGCCGAATTGATGGAAAGGGTAGCAGTAGATACAGCTCACCTGGGCAAACCTGACGTGATTCCAAAAGTTGAGGGGAGACAAATGGTAATGATAATATACCCTAATATCTAATGAAACTAATTAAGCGATTTAGATAGAAATAGAATGCTGCGCCAGCTCCTTGAAATAATACCTTTCTATTTTCTTATAACAGCTTTAAAAATTCTCCCCTTTGAAAAACGTGTTCATTGGGGAGGACTGCTCTGTGAATTAATCTTACCTCGGGTTAGAAAGTTTTATAAGAGAGTTGATGCAAATCTTAGGTTTGTATATCCAGATATGTCCTATAACGAGCGAAAAGAGTTTATAAAACAGAACTCAAAAATGATTGGTAAAAGTTTTATAGAACTTATGTTTAATAGGGAATTTCATAACCACAGCCACAAAATAAAATATAAAAAAAATCAATTAGCACCTCTTATCGAAGCAAAAAATATTGGTAGACCAATAATAATTATATCGGGGCATATTGGTTCCTGGGAAGCCGTCAGAGCAATACTAAGCAGACATGGGCTCACATCTGGTGCCATTTATCAACGAAACAGAAATATTTTTTATGAAAAACTCCACCTAAGAGCTATAAAAGAAGGTGGAGAACCGATTGTTGAAGTGGGGACGTCTGGAACTAGAAAAATGATTTCCCTTATTAGATCTGGGGGAGTAATGGCTCTCATGATTGATCAAGCGGTTAGAGAAGGCAAGTATTTTGAATTTCTGGGAAGACCAGCCAAAACATCTACATCAATCGCCGAAATAGCCTTAAGATATCAGGCCTTGTTAGTACCCGCATATGGAATTAGAGGGGATAACGATAGGATTGAGGTTAACTTTGAAAAACCCTTAGAGTTGAAAACGCCACTTTATATTACCCAAAAAATGAATCTAAGTCTCGAGAAACGAGTAAAGGCCGATCCTACCCAGTGGTACTGGCCGCACAGACGCTGGAAATAAAAAGGCTCCGAGTATAAATTTTAAAGCCCGGAGCCATATATCAACTGAATATTGAATGCTTAGCTGCATCCCCCTGTCTTGGAACAAGAGACGGCATCTGGCGATACCGTTGGTGCTTCACAACCAGCAACAAAAAGTCCACCGAATGCTATAGCAAAAAGTAAAACATATTTCTTCATAAAACTATTCCTCAATTCTGTTTTGTTATCACAAGGTACCATATACATTAACAGTCGATCAATCAAAAAACTTATTTAACAATCTTAATTTTAATTAACTTTTTTTATTTTTGTGGTACTTTGATAACACTAGCGCTCAACAAATAAATAGCTCAATAGAATAATGATTTTCAATTCCTGGAAAATTAGAAGAACAAAACCTGAAAGTAAAACATCATTCATGAAAGAGCAGCATGAAAAGGAAAGTAATAAAATTGTTTCTAACGGGACTTTTGAGGCCAGTTCTTCACCATCGCTGTTGGGTAAAGAAATAAAGATACTTGGTAAAATATCTTCAACAGGTGCTCTTCAATTGGATGGAGTTCTTGAAGGAGAGATAAAGGCTTCAAAACTAGTTATTGAAAAGTCAGCAAAAGTAGTTGGATCTGTCACTTCTGAAGATCTAGTTATAAAAGGCAGAATAATTGGTCCAGTGTTTGGAAAAAAGGTCAGATTTGGTGCCTCAGCAAGAGTAGAAGGCGATACTTTTCATGAAACTATCGCTATAGAAGACGGCGCTTATTATGAAGGCTCAATAAGGAGGCACAGCAATGTTTCAGGTACGCCTAATGCTGCAGCTAATGACAAACCAGCCAAAAGCAATTGAGGTCAAAAAACCGTTTAGCTAATTGGAAACTCGTCTTATTAGAACATTTCCAACAGGAACATTGTTTACATTTTCTATAATTCTTGTTGGCTGACTGTGTAGAACTGTTTCAATACCAAATCTGTCAACTAACGTAGCCTTTACCCTCACTTGACTTCCGACTACAGTTTGATCTAGATTTAATTTCTTCGTGTTCTCCCCTGTTAGAGAAACCCAATTTCTCCCATCTCTACTTCGTTCCCAAGCAACATCTATGGACGCTATCCCGTCATCATCAGAAAGAGAGTCAGTTCGCGCTTCTAATATTGCGCCTTCTTTCTCTTCGCCCAAAATAACAACATCACCCAGAACCGGATCATCAACATTACGTACCGCCTCACTCTCATTGGAATAAATGACTTCCCTATTATCAAAACCGTCGACATATTCCACGCGTACGCGATAAGTGTAGGACACATGTTCTTGCCTTAAGTTCAAAACTTCGGTGTCATCTTCGGTGTAATTTTCCCAACCAGTGTTGGGCGAGGTTCTTTGCCAGGTAAAATTGAAAGGCCCCATTCCGTCCTCATCGAACACATCAGACACATCCAATATAAGCGCACTGTCTTCAGCGCTTTCTCCAGTGAGCCGAACTACACCTGTAGGTTTATCATTAACATTGACCACAGGAGTCGTTGGTTCGGAGGTTAAGGTCTCTAGGTTACCTTGCCCATCGAGATAAGTAAGAACCACTCGCAAAGTTTTGCCCACATGCTCTTGTCTTGGAGTAAATGATTGATTTGTAGCGCCTGGAATACTTCTGTAACTGTTACCATCATTGGAAATTTTCCAAACAACATTTACTTCCCCGATACCATCCTTGTCAATTATTGAGGTAAGATCCGCTATCAAAGGTTCGTCCTCCAGAACATCAACACCTCTATCTCCTCCATCGGAAACATTTTGGTCCGCACTTGAGCTAGTATCTTTTTTCTTTGTAGAGGTTACCTCTTTGGATTCATTCGCTGCTGATTTTTGAGTTATTCCGCTGTTCTTCTCCGAGGTACCAGCTTCTGTTTTCTTTTTCTGAGTGGTATAATTTTTTTTCAACTTTTCTAGAGTTTTGGGAGGGAATACTTCCTCATCAGAGCCTCCAGCGGAAACTGCAGATCTTAATGACAGCCCTAGCAAAACCAAAGCTACCATTGAAATTTTTAATAATAAGTTTATACGCATTACCCCTCCAAGCGAATACTGACCGGTCTCACTTAATTTTTACCACATATTTATTTTTTTTATAGTAAAATAATAAATTATTTTTAAATTTTTATCCTTCTTCAACCATGTTATGCGTATATTATCTTATGCAAGCATTTACCGAATTACTTAGCCCGCAACTAAATTAAATCAAAAAACTTAATTGGGTTGATAAAAAACAAAAAAAAATATATATTTGGTAAATAAAAAATGAAGAGGCTAACTTTTGAGCAGCATAGGACGTTATTAATATCTGAGTAAAATCTGTAAAACAAAATGGTGGTAAACTATGCTTGAAAAAGAATTAAACGAACTTTCAGACGAAACAATCTTAACACTCTACAAATCTATTGTTCCGTCTACTTCAATTATTGAGTCAGTCAATAGAAAGCTCGAAAGACAATCAGCTGAAGGAACTTTGCGAAATAAAAAGGAGCTAAGTAAAAGAAATGATAACGACTTTAGAGCTGATAAAACCTTCCTGAACTTTCAAAGACACTTAATTGAATTGAAACTGCTATCTGTAAAGATACTTGAAGAGATTAACAAAAGAGACTTATACGAACTGGATAGCTATCTAAGAAAAGCAGAGGAAGTAGGATACGTAGAGTCTTGTTCTGATGCAGTGGATTCTTCTCCAAACTTAACTTCTGTTCCTCAAGGAGCAGAAACATTGCCTTACTTAAACAGAGAGGCTAAATCTTAGTATATTTACAATAATTTAAATATTTTTTGTAATAAACTGTGTAAAGAGAACTAGCTGATTTTCAGAGACTTTGTTTTGTGATTTCCCTAACAAGTTATTATTTTGAAAGTTTTCAATGAAAGCTAAAAATCAATCATTAGAGCAGGGAATTTTAAAAGGCATAAGAGTCCTCGATCTAAGTAGAATGTTGTCTGGCCCCTATGCTACAATGCTTTTAGCTGATCATGGTGCTGAGGTTATAAAGATTGAGAGTGCAGAAGGAGATACTAGTAGGCGAAGCGGTCCATTTGAAAAGAAAGACGTTAAGGGAGATTGGTCTGGTTATTTTATAAGTTTAAATAGAAACAAAAAAAGTATTAGTCTCAATTTAAAGAATAGAGACGACATTGTTTTTTTAAAGAAGTTGATAAAAAAAAGTGATGTATTAGTTGAAAACTTTCGACCAGGAGTCATGAAACGGCTAGGACTTTCATTTGATGAAGTTTCGAAAATCAATCCAGAAATTGTCTATGGCTCGATAAACGGTTTTGGTTCGGAAATCTTTGGAGAAAGTCCTTACAAGAACTGGCCCTCCTATGACGTTGTTGCTCAAGCAATGGGAGGTTTGATTAGTCTAACCGGGTACAATGAGGAAACACCACTTAAAGTAGGTCCAGGTATTGCTGACATTTTTTCAGGTTCTCTTCTTTCCTTTGGTCTTTTAGCTTCAATTCTAAAATCAAGAGAAACTCGTAGAGCGCAATTCGTCGAAGTCGCTATGTATGACGCGATTGTAAGCATGTGCGAAAGAGCAATTTATCAATATGATTTTAATAATGTTATTCCAAGACCAGAGGGTAACGGACACCCATTGTTGGCTCCTTTTGGAATTTACAGTGCAAAAGATGGTTTTGTTGCCATAGGAATTGTAGAAGACTCTTATTGGGTCGTTCTGAAAAAAATAATCAACTTTGATGATCTTCTAAATGATTTAAAATACGGAACAATTGCACTTAGGGCGCAAAATAGAAATGAACTAAATAAGAAAATTAATCTTTGGACAAAACAGTTTAGCAAAAAAGAATTAGTTAAGTTACTGGGAGGAAGAGTACCGTTTGGCCCAGTTAATAATGTTAAAGAGATTTTTGAAGATGCCCATATTAGACAAAGAAATATGATATTGGAAATAGAGAGGCCTTTTGGTGGAGGAAAAAGTTGGAAGGTGGCTGGTAATCCAATTAAATTTAAGGGGTTTAAGTCACTCAGTTTAAGGCCGCCACTTTTAGGAGAACACAGAGAACTTTATGTAGATAATTTTGGTTCAATTATTTCAAATGAACCAACAATTTTTTTTCAACCTCAAAAAAGAGATTATAGTTGCACGATTACTATAAGGACTACAGATAATAGTGTTTCTGAGTTTTATGATTGTTCATATACTTGGCTAAAATCAAAAGAAAACTATCTAATATGTAGTTTAGAGAAAAATAAATTTGTTCCTTTGCAGAATAGTGTAAGCGCCGTGAGTTTCAATTTTTCAAAAGTTATCGAAGAAAAAGATAATCACAAAGAGGCAATAGATAATTTAAATATTAATCTATCTATGAGAGATATTGCTGAAATATCTTTCGTACATACGGAAGTTGAAATACTGATAACAACCAAAACATAAAATCCTTATCTAAAATGGCATTAATCTTGCTCTCTGAAATACTTTAAGACAGAGGTATCAAAATGCACAGAACTTACGAAGCCAACCTAAGCTCAATCACAGACAATCTCGAAAAGCTTCGGGAGAGCTTTGGGCAATGGGTTAACCTGTCAATAGAATCCGAATGTAAAGTTATCGTGACCTCAGCAGTTAAAAGTATATTTAAAAGAGGAACGCATGAGATAAAGCTAGGTGAATTATGTGAGAACAGCTCAAGAGAGGTTGCTCAGAGGATTTATTCAGGAAAAAAGATTAAGGCGAGATTATGTGATGTTCGACCTTCTTTTTTGCGTGGTTACAAGGGAACACCGGAAGTGATGATCTCTATATGGGAAAATTAAAAACTGCTAGTATTATCATTCTTCTCATGATACGTTGAACATAGACCACGGAGATGGTTGTAGGCGTAGGCAGATGAGAGATCAGGAAACTCCAAATAGAAGAAAGCTTAATCTTGGTATAGATGCCATAGGAACAGTAGACACAATATTGTCTTGGAATAAGTTAGAAATTTGTTTCGGAAATTCTTTCAAATTCTCTAACGAAGCTAAGTTTGAGATCACTAGAGAATTAGCTGTGCAACAAGGACGACTTCAGAGATTAAAGTCTGAAAAGAAGTCAAACAAGATGTTTGATTTCCAAGAGGATGCAAAAAACATAGCTGAAAAGATCGAAAGCTTAATTGAAAGCAATGATAGCAGATCCTTATCCTTCGTATCGGATATAATCAAAAGAGAGACTGGTTCTGAAATAAAAGCTTTTTGTGATGCCTTGAAAGCTTTAGCAAGCACCGATAATGTTTTTGAGACCATCAGGCCAAACGATCTATTTAGAGATATAATTAGGAAAATAGTAAAAATTTTATTAAAGGAAAAAATTCCTCTCTCCTTACATGTTCAGTCAGCTTTAAATAAGTTTATGACAGAGCTTGATCGACAGCTACCTGAAACTATTTTTCCAGTTTCTAATGCTAAATATATAGAGGAAGGGAGAATAAGGATTCTTAAAGATTATCTAAGAGGCTACTTAAGATCTAATACCTAACTCATTTTAATAATACTGGCTTGGAAGGGGGCAAAGTAACGTAAGTCATGGCTCCTGACTTAGTTGATTTGCTTTGCTCTCTCTTCCTCGTAAGTAAAATTTCAATACCCTGTTTGTGACCATCATATGTCTTCGAGAATCTATGACCTCCGTTTCCATTAGACACGAAGAAAAGAAATTCCGTTTTTGATGGTCTAGCAGCAGCAAATAAAGACGCTACTGAAGGATTACTTATTGGAGAAATTGGTAACCCCTTTATGATATAAGTATTATACGGGCTCTTTTCTTTTATCTCCGCTTTAGTTGGACTTCTTGCAATCACATCTTTTCCCATTGTCAATCCGTATAGGACTGTTGGGTCAGCCTGAAGCTTCATCCCCTTAGATAGTCGGTTATGAAATACTGACGAAATAAGTTGTTTCTCTGAGTCATTTCCTGTTTCTTTTTCCAAAATTGAAGCTAAAATCAGCAATTCCCGAGGACTTTTCAATTGTGTATCGGTTGATCTCATTAGCCATGCTCTTCCTAAGTTTGCTCTTTGCAAAAGCATTATCTTTGATAGAACCTTTTCTCTATCCTCCCCTTTTTTGAAAAACAATTTTCCTGTGGCTAGGCTTCCTTCCTCGGGAACGAAATCAATATAACCGCTCAAATTTTCTGTTAAATTTATTTTATTTACTATTGCATTGGAGGTCATGCCATTCTCTAAAAATAGCTCGATTTTCTCTTGAAGGGTTTGTTCATTCGAGATATTTTCTTCGATTTTCTCAATGAGCTTGGAGTTTTCTATTTCTATCAAAGCTAATTCTGATTTCAGCTTGTGCAATTCCTTTGTCAGATTTTCAATCTTTATGCTAAGTGGTTGGGAGACCGTTTTTACCAAAGGAGCAAGGGCATCGTCTGATCTGAAACACAACCCCTCCCAATTAGTTTTTCCTGAGATGATCTTTATTTTGTCGTCTTCGAGAATTAAAAATTCAGTCCCTTTTTTACTAGTGCCAAGCCAGATCCCATCTTCTTGAACAAGTTTGAATAATCTATCGTCTACAAAAGCTTCTCCAGTCCCCTTCTCATTTTGTTCTATTAGGGTGACCAAATGCAATGTGAAATCATCTGATTTTCCTTTAACGCAGCTCAATACCTTAGGAAAGTTGTCGCTAGAAAAACCTTTAGAAGGTGTCTGTAACATCAAAAAAGACAAAATAATCGAGAAAAAAACTCTTAAAATGGTAGATGGCATTTTGCGACCGATTAAATTTTGTGAAAATTTACATCTAACAGGGCGCCATTGTCGATAGCAACCCTTTTATACGATAAATGCCCCTTAACACTAGCGGTTGATGCTACCGTTATTTTGTTTGCAGAAACTTCCCCTTCGAACTTCCCGATAATTATTAGGTGTTCAGCAAAAATAGATCCGTTTACTAACCCTTCCTTATCGATTACTACCTCGGAGGCATTAAGTTCACCTTTTACATAGCCTGATACGGATATTGTACCGGGAGCCGTTATCCTTCCCTCGATAGTCGAACCATTTGCTATAACTGTACTAGAACCAGCTGGATTAGTAAGGAAGTCAAAGTCTGAGAATTTCGATCTAACGTTCACGGCGTTCACCCTTTACTGTCAAAACTTAATACTGCCAAATAGGTTAGCGTCTTCCGCGCCATGCCTCATATTACCAAAGTGGCAAAACGTAGCAACGATTCGTTCTCTGCACCCTTCTTTGCGTCCTTATATTCGCTTCTTAGTCTATATATAAATAACGTTTAAAGAAAAATGATATTTAAAAGATTAAATACCTGCTATCATGGTATGTAATTTGTTAAAACGCTCATAAGAAAAAAATGAAATTCACAGCGGCCCACTGGGGAACCTATAAGGTAAGCAAAGACGAAGGGGGGGGATTTAAATTACTCCCTTTTTCTCAAGACAAGGATCCGTCGGATATAGGTAGGGGAATAGAATCTGCGATACGACACAGCTCGCGTATACAAAAGCCGGCAGTAAGAAGAGGATGGCTCGAGTATCAAAACAAACAAAAAAAAACTCAAAGAGGAGAGGATGAATTTGTAGAAGTCTCATGGGAAACCGCATATGAATTAATTGGTAGAGAGATAAAACGAGTTATCTCCACCAATGGGAACGAAAGTATTTATGCTGGCTCATACGGCTGGGCAAGCGCCGGCCGTTTTCACCATGCCCAAAGCCATTTAAGGAGGTTTCTGAACCTTATAGGAGGATATACTTACTCGAAGAATACCTACAGTTATGCTGCGGCTGAAGTAATAATTCCGCATGTATTGGGTAATTTTTATAACTTTCTTTTTGATACTACAACTTGGGAGTCAATTTCAGAAAATACTTCACTGCTCCTGGCATTTGGAGGGATTCCCTTAAAAAATGGACAAATAAATCAGGGAGGAGTTGGTTCACATAATCAGAGAGATTATTTAAAAAATGCATCCTCTAACGGTGTGAGATTTATAAATGTAAGTCCATTAAAATCAGATTTGGAAACCGTTAATGAAGTGGAATGGATCTCAATTAAACCCAACACAGATGTTGCTTTGATGCTAGCTCTTTGTTACGAGATTTATAAATCGGGCGCAACGGATAGAAAGTTTATAGATAAGTATACAGTAGGGTTTAAAAAGTTTACCAAATACCTAAACGGAGATACCGATGGCGTTATCAAGAACGCAGAGTGGGCATCACAAATTACTGGCCTTAGCAGTGACGCTATTTTTGAACTAATCAAAGAAATAAAAGAATCCAAAAGAACAATGATTTCAATAAGCTGGTCACTAACTCGACAATCTCATGGTGAACAGCCGTACTGGGCAGCGATTGCTCTGGCTAGTATAATTGGTGACATTGGGAAACCAGGTGGTGGAATCGGATTTGGGTACAGTGCTATGAATAGTATTGGCGACCATTACAAAAAAATACCTGCTGTTTCCCTGCCTCAAGGAAAAAACAGCGTTAAGAAATTTATTCCCGTTGCAAGAATTTCAGAGATGCTTGAAAGCCCTGGGACTAGCTTTGATTACAATGGATCAAAGTTAACCTATCCAGATATAAAATTAATTTACTGGGTGGGAGGTAACCCCTTTCACCACCACCAAGATTTAAATAGGATGATTAAAGCATGGCAACTACCCGAAACTATTATTTCACATGAATGGTGCTGGAATGCTTTGGCAAAGCATAGTGACATTGTTTTACCAGTTACAACTTCTTTGGAAAGAGAAGATATCGCTCTTGCACCACGAGACCCGTATATGGTTTTTATGTCAAAAATTATTGACCCTATCGGAATGAGTAAGTCAGATTTTGAAATTTTTTCAGACCTTGCAGAAACATTCAATATAAGAAAAGAGTACACCGAGAACAGAACAGAACAGGAATGGATCAAATGGATCTATGATGAAAGTAATACTTTACAAGAAACTAATCATAAGTTTCCAGATTTTGATCTTTTTAAAAAAAAGGGATGGTATAAACACCCAAAACCAATAGATCATCAAATATTTCTTCGAGAATTTATAGAATCTCCTTCAAAAAATCCTTTAGATACTCCTAGCGGGAAAATTGAACTATTTTCTAAGAAAATCGATAGTTTCCAATATTCAGACTGTGTTGGTCATCCCAAATGGTATGGAGACAAAGAGTATCTTGGTAACGCATCAAAGTACAAACTGCATCTTCTTTCAAATCAACCTAAATTCAAACTTCATTCTCAATTAGATCAAGGTAAAGTTGCGGATGGCGAAAAGTCAGATGGAAGAGCAATAATTGAGGTGAACATAAGAGATGCCGAAGCTAGAGATTTATCAGAGGGAGCGCTGGTGAGGGTTTTTAATGACAGAGGCTCTTGCCTTGCCGTAATGAAAATTTCGAAAGACATTATGCAAGGTGTTGTGAATATTCCGACTGGAGCCTGGTTAGATCCTTCAAAAAGTGATAGTATAAGTTGCGTTCATGGAAATCCGAATGTGTTAACTTTGGACGCAGGCACATCCAAGCTGGCTCAAGGCCCGTCATCGCATACTTGCTTAGTAGAGATTGAACAATTCAAAGAAGAACCCCCAAAAATCAAGGCTTTTAATCCTCCGAAAATTATAAAATCTAAAAGGAATTAGGTATCTAGACAAAGTGTCGCAAATATTTGACTAGCGTGCATATATGGTTGACTAAGGCACTAAATTTTGCCATCGTTGGACACTGCTAACTTGGGGGTTTAAAATGGACGGATCAATCAAATGCCCTGTAATCCATGGGGCAATTACAACAGCACAAAAAGACGCCGGAACGACTAATAGAGACTGGTGGCCAAACCAGCTAAATACTGCAATACTAAGACAGAATGGGATTAGCGGTAATCCAATGGATGCAAGCTTTGACTATAGGCTGGAGTTTCAAAAACTTGATTATAAAGGTTTGAAATCAGACCTTCACGCGTTAATGACAGACTCTCAAGACTGGTGGCCAGCAGATTACGGTCACTATGGACCATTTTTCATCCGGATGACTTGGCATGCCGCTGGAACCTACAGAACAGGAGATGGTAGAGGTGGTGGCGGTACTGGCGCTCAAAGATTTGCTCCCTTAAACAGCTGGCCAGACAACGGAAATTTAGATAAGGCGAGAAGATTGTTATGGCCTATCAAAAAGAAATATGGCAACAAAATAAGCTGGGCAGACTTGTTTATACTCACTGGGAACGTAGCCATAGAGTCGATGGGTGGAAAAACTTTTGGTTTTAGTGGAGGAAGAGAAGACATTTGGGCTCCAGAAGAGGAAATTTATTGGGGTATCGAGCAAGAATGGCTGGAAAATGGAAGGTATACTGGGGACAGACAATTGGAAAATCCTCTGGCCGCCGTTCAGATGGGTTTAATTTACGTCAATCCGGAGGGTCCTGACGGCAATCCAGATCCCTTAGCTAGCGCTAAAGATATAAGAGAAACTTTTGCCAGGATGGCAATGAATGATGAAGAAACTGTGGCTCTGACAGCCGGCGGGCACACCTTTGGTAAGGCGCATGGAGCAGGAGATGCAAATCTGGTAGGTTCAGAGCCGGAAGGCGCGCCAATAGAGCAAATGGGATTGGGTTGGAAGAACGAGTTTGGAAAAGGTGTAGGAAGAGATACGATCACAAGTGGTATTGAAGGGGCTTGGACCGCGAACCCAATTCAATGGGACAACGGTTACTTTGATTTATTACTAGGGTACCAATGGGAACTCACAAAAAGTCCAGCAGGGGCGTACATGTGGAAAGCTAAAAATCAGAAAGAAGAAGACATGGCGCCAGATGTAGAGGATCCATCAATCCGAGTACCTACAATGATGACCACAGCAGATATGGCAATGAGAGAAGATCCAGAGTATTTTAAAATATCTGAGAGGTTTCACAAAAATCCTGAAGAGTTTGCCGATAAGTTCGCTAGAGCTTGGTTTAAATTGCTTCACAGAGACCTAGGTCCAAAAAGTAGATACATAGGCCCCGAGGTTCCAAGTGAGGATTTGATCTGGCAAGACCCAATTCCTAGTGGATCAACATCATATGACATAGAAAATGTCAAAAAAATGATCAAAGAGCTAGATCTGAGTGTTACACAATTAGTGGAAACTGCTTGGGCTAGTGCGTCTACTTATCGAGATACAGATAAAAGGGGCGGCGCTAATGGTTCAAGGATAAGATTACTGCCTCAAAGGAATTGGGAAGTCAACAAACCCCAACAACTAGAGGACATTCTTGCTTCCTACGAAAAAATTTCCTCTAAAACGGGTGCGTCTATAGCAGACGTTATTGTTTTGGGAGGGAATGTAGGCATAGAGCGAGCATCAGGCGTATCGTTAGACTTTAGCCCGGGTCGAGGAGACGCAACACAAGAACAAACTGATATTGAATCTTTTGAAGTCCTAGAACCAATTGCGGACGGCTTTCGTAATTTTATGAAAGATGGGTACACAACTTCACCAGAAGAACTGCTCCTTGATAAATCTTACATGCTAAATTTATCAGCACCAGAAATGAGCGTATTAATTGGCGGCTTACGGTCACTGGGCATAAGTGCAACTGGGGCAGGCTTGGTTACTGACGATCACAATAGGCTGAGTAATGATTTTTTCGTTTCACTTTTGGACATCAATACAGATCTTATGCCAAATGGAATAAATTCATTTGAACTGGTAAAAAGTGGTAAGAGAGTATCTTTCAGCAGAGTTGACCTAATGTTTGCTTCAAACTCCGAACTAAGAGCAATTGCAGAGGTTTACGCGAGTGATGACAACGAAACCAAGTTTGTTACTGACTTTGTTTCAGCCTGGACGAAGGTTATGGATTTAGATCGATTTGATATAGATTAGATCTCAAGCACTTCACATAGTCCAGCAATTAGTGGGTCTGGTTGCAAACTTACGTTTTGGCATGATTATTGATTGGGGGTACTCTTTTATTAATAAAAGTTATTTGAATGACCTCAATTTTTCCTGGTGGTAATGCTTTAAAAGCTGCAAACATTACAAAGAAGCAGCAAGATCAGTCTGCTGCACTAATGGAAAAAATTTCCAACGGAAAGAGGTTGATAACCGGTGCGGATGATGCTGGTAACATTAATAAAGTAAATAACTTAAAAGCAAAAGTGTTAAGCACTAAAGCTGCTGTGCGAAGCTTAACAGACATAATGTCTATGGCTCAATTGGCCGAGCAAGGCTATAATAATATCAATAAAGTGCTATTAAGGGCAAACGAACTAGCACAACAATCCACTAATAAGATTTACAAAGATTCCAATCGAATTGCCCTAAATAATGAAGTTCAAAATATAATAGATGAAATTGACAATATTGCTAATGGAATTGGCTTTAACAATACTTCGTTGATAAACAGTTCTATTAAGCAAATTAACGCTAACATGGGCACCGGCAGAACCGGTGAGATATCTTTAGATTTAACCAATATCGATACGAAACACCTAGGTCTGTATTCCCAAAGCTCATTGAATTTTAGTACCGATCTGAGCATAGATACTTTTGATGGAACAGATAACGATAACTTTATATACAGAGACGTTTCAGCAAATTCTAGTAGATTGATAGATTTGGGAGACAGCCAAGTACCATCATATGGAAAAGCATTTTTCTCTGGATCACACATAGATTTATCATTGAATGACTCTGAGTTGAACAACGAGACAACTAAACTTAAAACGGTTGCTTCACCATCAACATCTCTTGATAGTGTCTCTGTTGTTGGCACCAAAGTATACGTTGGTAACGGCAGCTCAGCCGACCATATAGCTACGATAGATGGCACTTTAGATGGAACAAACGGAAAGAAACTGCGTATAAATATTGAGGAACCCTCTTTTACGAATGGTGATTTTGAGTCCGCAAATAATTTAGAGGGATGGAGTTTGAAATTGGAAAGAGCATTCCTCGATGGAAGTTTCACAATTGATCAAAAACCTACACCTATTGACCCAGTCTACCCAAATTTTGGTGATGGTGGGAGTAGTAATGTGGCAAAGGGGATTACTGACAAAGATACACTAGTAGATGAAGGAACATTAAGTGGTGGGATCACTACTACACAAGTTAATTCTGGAAACAAAGCAGTACGACTTACGAGTACGAATTTAGAGGACACAACTGGGCACTCAGTTATAAGAGGACCCTATCTATACAGTAATTCTTCAGTTACACTCGGCACGGCTAGTTCCGTATCTTTCGCATGGAGAGCAGAAGGTGGTCGAGATGCTTATGACGTCTATGCTTACCTCGTTGACGTAGATAATCCCAGTAATACAATTGAGCTACTTAATGAAACTCAAAACGCAAGCTCGGGAAATACAAATTGGGCTACTCGCACAGTAAATATAAATAAACCTGGTACTTATCAATTCGTTTTTGTTTCTGGTTCGTATGATTATAGTGGGGGCAATATATTAGGAGCTCAGTTATTTATTGATGATGTCAAGGTAACAAATGCCGCAAGAAAATTAAGTGGTTCAGTTATTGAAAACATCGGTTCGCTGCTATACGGCGAAGTAGATGTTAATTCGAAGGGCAATCTGTCCGCTGGATCATCAGCGTCCTTAACTGAGAAAATCATAAATACTGGACAAGATGTCAGCATATTTGGAGCCCTTGGTAAAAAACAACTAAATGTGAAAAGTGGCGATATAGCTGAGATAATTGCAAATAAAATAAATGTTTTGGCGGATGATACTGGCGTGGAGGCAACATCTTCAACACAAGCAATGCTGTCTTTTGAAAATACTAGTAATACTAATTTAAGTGATACAGTTTCATTCAATCTGTACGGTATTGATGGAACAATGAAAAATATTAGCAGTAAGATAAATTTTGGTTCAGGCAACCAAAATATGGACCTAGGTCCTCTAAGAACCGAGATCAATAATTTTTCAAGCCAAACAGGCATAACGGCATATATATCTGATGACAAGCAGGCAATTACTTTAAAGACGAGGCAGGGCTTTGACATATTAATAGAAGATTTCAACTTAAAAAATGATACAAATAGCGTCTTCATGTATCTAAATGAGATGAAATCATCGGGGCAAGTATCTCCCTGCTCATTGAAGCTCAGCCAGAGTTCAAACGGTATAAGCGTCAATGACTCAGGTAGAATTTTTGGTGAGGTTATTCTCAAGAGCCATAAGCACTTCTCTCTGAATTCTACTCAAGCTGATAGCATACTTTCACTTCGCGAAAAAAATCTCGACTTTGTTTCTTTGTCAACAATAGCGGCTAGGTCTTTCGAGACAGCAAAAAAATCTATTGACGTAATAAAGTTTTCGATGAAATCCATAGCTGCTGAACAGGGTAAAGTTGGCGGTCTTTCTAACCAACTTCAAAAAACAGTAAATAATCTTAGTAAAAATAGTTCCTTAGATAAGATTGCTATAGGAAAATTGGAGGATGTAGATGTTCCCAAAACAGTTGTCTCCTTACAGAAAGCAAACTATATTCAAAGTATTGCGACTGCGATGGTTAACAGAGTTAAATCAACAATGGAAGCTGTCCTTCAAATACTAGATTGATAACAACTTTTACGCTAAGGATAATACATGTTTTATACAACTCAGGCAAACGATCATGGGTTCCCACACGACCCTTTCAAAGCAATAGTAACACCAAGGCCTATCGGTTGGATTGGATCAGTTGATAAAGATGGAGTTGCCAATCTAGCGCCACATAGTTACTTTAATGCAATTTCAGATAACCCCTACTTTGTTATTTTTGGTTCTATCACTTATAAAGATACCGTACGTAATATTGAAGACACAGGTGACTTCACCTGCTCTCTAGTTTCTGAAGATATGTTTGATGCTATGAACTCATCATCCATTCCAGTTGAACCGAAAGTAGACGAATTTAATTTAGCCGGAATTAAAAAGCAAGAAAGTAATTTAGTCAAATCTCCTTTTGTAAGTGGTTGCTGTGCTGCTTTAGAGTGCAAACTATGGAAAACTATTGATATTCCTGGGACTGATCGATCTAACTTGACAGGCAATTATTCAATAATTGGCGAAGTAGTGGGAATCCATATCAATGACGAATACATTGAAAATGGTATGTTCAATACCAGGAAAGCAAGACCTGTTGCGAGATTAGGCTATATGGACTACGGGGTTGTAGGTGAAGAAAATATTTTCTCTAAAAATAGACCAAAAATTAACTCTGAAGGTAAATTGGAACAGGTTGACAATTGGGACGGCGTGTATCGCTGAAATTATTCCATTTCTGGGAAATGCTCTAGAAGTTCGTTCCATTCTCTTTTTGACATTCCAGAATTTTCAAAGGCTATCCTCTCACCTTTTAGTTTCTTTTTAAGGCACTCGACCGCCTGATTAGATAACTGAATCGAATTTAATTGATAATCTAGAAACGCTTGGAAAGCTTTAGGAACCCATTTTTGCACTATCTTACCGATTATTTCTGCGTATACTCTTATCTCATATTGGGCATGTTTATCTGCTCTCAGCCTCAGAAAATTAAATAAGTTGTGTAGGTCTATTTTCCAGTACCATTGTGTGTAAATATTGGTAGGTAAATTCATTCTGGCAAGTTCTCTCGCTAGACCAGGTTTGTTATCAGACGATAGTAAATATTCGTAATTTGCATAACTACGATCACTGTCTCTTTTTAAAATATCTAAGACTTCCTGTGCTTTATCAGCTTCCAAAACACTTCCCCTACCCTGGTTATTAACCTTCGATTGGGCAGCTAAGTTACTTGGATCTGGAATATAAAACTCTTTATCAAGAATAGAGTATCTAGCTGAGTACTCATTAACATTTGCTGTTCTGTGTCTAATCCATTGCCTCGCCACAAATACAGGAAGTTTTACATGTAACTTTATTTCACACATTTCAAATGGTGTCGAGTGCCAGTGCCGCATCAAATAACGAATTAAGGAATTATCGTCTTGCGCTTTCTTGGTGCCTGCACCATATGAAACACGTGCTGCTTGAACAATTGCGTCATCATCTCCCATGTAGTCTACTACGCGTACTAGCCCATGATCTAAAACAGGAAAGATCGTAAAGAGACTATTTTCGAGATCCTCGACGGTGGCTCGTTTAGTAGTGAAAGATTTCTTTCTCTCTTCCTCTACTGAACTTTTATCTTCTTCAGATATTGTCATTTGCACGCTTTCTCATAGAATATACTCATAATTAGTTTTAACAAGGATAGGAATAGAATGGCAATCAAATATTTGCACACAATGGTAAGGGTAAGAGATATTGACGCATCACTAAACTTTTATTGCGACCTGCTTGGACTAAAGGAAGTTCGCAGAAAAGACTATGAACAAGGTAAATTCACACTTATTTTTCTTGCACCACCTGATCAACCTGATGCAATGATTGAGTTAACATATAACTGGGATAGCTTAGAAACATATTCAGAAGGACGAAATTTTGGCCACTTAGCTTTTGAGGTTGATGATATTTATAAAACCTGTCAGCATTTGCTAGATAGTGGTGTAATTATAAACAGACCACCAAGAGATGGGCGTATGGCTTTTGTTAGATCACCAGATAATATCTCTGTAGAACTTTTGCAAAGGGGTGAGCCTAAAGAGATTCAATCTCCCTGGGACACGATGGAAAATATTGGCCACTGGTAGTTGATAATTTTGATTAATTATACCATAATGGTGTGGTCTTTTTGACTATGGTAATAAACGCGCATGTAATAAACGGATCGGACCCGGGGGCGGTACCCGGCGGCTCCACCAAAAAAATTTTAGGGGGCCGAAATAGGATCGACGGACGTCTAAAGATGTTTGCTTTTACTCGGCGGGACGCCACCGTTATCGGCACAAATTGTATAATTGCAAATGACGATTATGCTCCGGTTGCAGTTGCAGCGTAAGCAGTAACGAATACCGAAACTTAACTCCAATCTGTTTGCACAGATTGGCGGGGTTTGTAGGCACCTGGCAACAGAAGCCTACGCTTACTAGGATAGGGGATTGCGTGATGGCGGACATGAATTATAAAGTACTTATAGAAGACGCTATGCTAAATATGGTACGGGATATTTTGAAAAAGATATCAAAGGATGGCTTGCCAAAAAAGCACCATTTTTTAATAACCTTTTCTTCACGTACAAAAGGCGTAATCATTCCCGACTGGATGAAGGAAAAGTATCCAGATAGGATGACGATCATTATTAGAAATTGGTTCGAAAACCTTAATGTGACTGACAAGAAGTTTGAAATATCACTTAATTTCAACAATAATGTGGAAAGATTAACTGTTCCATTCAATAGCCTTGAATTATTTGCAGATCCCTCAGTTGACTTTGCGATAAGTTTCAATCAATTCAATAGTATGCTAAGCAAACCCGAAGTTGATAAAGAAACCAGTGATCAAATTGCAACAAAAAAAGAAGCCTTGAGTAAGAAAAGCGAAAACGTAATTGATTTAAAAAATTTCAAAAAATAATAGAATAATGGGAGTAAAAAATGAGACCAACACGAGTAGAATCCGACAGTTTTGGAGAGCTAGAGGTGCCTACGGAAAAGTTTTGGGGTGCTCAAACGCAAAGATCACTAAAAAACTTTGCAATTGGACACGAAAAACAACCCTTCCCCTTAATTAGGGCGATGGTAGCAATCAAACAAGCCGCGGCAAAAGTCAATATAGCTGAAGGGAAGTTGGATAAAAAATTAGGCTCTGCAATTATAAAAGCTTGCAAAAAACTACGTAAAAAAGGTTTTGAAGATAACTTCCCTCTTTCAGTTTGGCAAACCGGCTCCGGCACACAGACAAACATGAACGTCAACGAGGTAATTGCAAACTTAGCAATAGAGGATTTAGGAGGTAAGGTAGGTTCAAAGGACCCAATACATCCAAACGATCATGTCAATATGTCTCAAAGCTCAAACGATACGTTTCCTTCAGCAATTCACATTGCAATAGCTACAGAATTTTTGGAACATACGCTACCAAAAATGAAGTTTTTACATAAATGCCTTAAAGAAAAACAGTATAAATTTCAAAAAATAATAAAAATTGGTAGGACTCATACTCAAGATGCAACACCGCTCACACTTGGCCAGGAATTTAGTGGTTATACATTTCAAATAGAGCAAGCTATGAAACGCTTAAACCATTCGTTACAGGATATATTGTTTTTAGCGCAAGGCGGAACGGCGGTTGGGACTGGAATAAATGCCTCAAAAGCTTTTGCAAAAAGCGTAGCACAAGAAATCTCTGAAATAACAAAAATAAATTTTAAGACGGCTCCTAATAAATTTGAAGCATTAGCTGCCAATGACCCTATAGTCGAATTTTCTGGCTCATTGAAAACCGCCGCCTCAAGCTTATTTAAGATTGCCAATGATATTCGATTTCTAGGTTCCGGTCCTAGATGTGGTCTCGGTGAACTTAGTCTGCCCGAGAACGAACCAGGTAGTTCTATAATGCCGGGGAAGGTAAATCCGACTCAGGTGGAAGCCACGACAATGGTCTGCATTCAGATAATGGGTAATGATGCCGCGATAGGATTTGCTGGAAGCCAGGGTCATTTTGAGTTAAATGTTTACAAACCATTATTGAGCTACAATACACTTCAATCACTTCAATTACTGGGTGACGCTTGCAATTCTTTCGCAAAAAATTGTGTAAAGGGATTAAAAGCGAACGAGGCTGAAATTAAAAAGCATCTTGATAATAGTTTAATGCTTGTTACTGCTTTGGCACCAAAAATTGGTTATGATAATGCGACTAAAATTGCAAAAAATGCGCATAAAAATAATACAACTCTCAGAACAGAGGCTATTAAATCAGGATTAATTGATGACAAAGAATTTACTAAAATTGTTAATCCCAAAAATATGATTTAGTAACGCTAGCCGAATACACTCAAAAAAGGTAGATACTCCAAAATAAAAAAACCTATTAACTGAAAAGATCCACTTAAAAATAGAAGACCAATAATTATTAGGAACCCACCAGTGAAACGCTCAATATATAAAGAATACTTCGATATAAACCTTGTTATAAATACACCCCTAATCAAAAGATAGGCCAAACCTATAAATGGAAGGCTAAGTCCTAAGGAATAAAATATCATTAAAACCAAACCTCTTAACACTGATACATCTTGTGCTATTATTGCCAATATCGAGCCAAGTATTGGTCCTATGCATGGAGTCCACCCAAAAGCAAAAGTTAACCCTAAAAAAAATGGTGACAGAAAATTTCCTCTCTGCTTAATGTCAACGTTTAGTCGAAATTCTTTTTGCAAAAAAGTTAATCTTAGAAGTCCGATAAAATGTAGCCCAAATATTATTATTAAAATCCCTGACCCAATTCTCAATTCATTTTGATAAATAATAAATATTGATGCCATTGAATTAGCAGCTAAACCTAAAAGTATAAAGACAACTGAAAGACCAATTGAAAAGCTAATGGCACTCAGCAATACACCTCTTTTAATTATCTCATTATTATTTTTGATTTCACTAACGGTTGTCCCAGCCATGTATGCTAAATATGGAGGGAGTATGGGTAAGACACAAGGCGAAAGAAAACTCAGAACACCTGCAAATAAACAAAGTATTGCGCTAAGAAGAATTGACGAAGAAAATATATCTATCCCGAACATACGCTTTTATATAGTTTGGTTAGAGCGAATTCCAGTTATTCAGCTGCTGAAAGTTTTTGATTAGGGTGATCACCAGAAATGATCTCTTTAAGGTTTGATCTAATCTTGTTAGATTTCGATATTGCTTCCTCTTTAACGTGACCAAACCCTCTAATTTGTAAAGGTAGAAGAGCTAGGTTGATACAGGTATCATGATTATTTTGATTATAATTTTCAATTATATATTCAACATCTCTTTCGTATTCACTAACCAAATTCCTCTCTGTCATACGCTCCTTTGAAAAATGAAAAGGGTCTAGCCAAGTACCACGTAGATATTTGCCCTTTGCTAGTAGCTTCATTAATGTAAACATCCAAGGACCAAACTCTCTTTTTATAAGATGTCCATTCTTGTCCCTCTTAGAAAACAATGGAGGTGCCAAATTAAATCTCAATTGTTTATATCCTGAGAAACTATTTTTAACTTGGTTTTCCAAATACTCGGTGTGTAGTCTAGCAACTTCGTACTCGTCTTTATAAGCAATCAGCTTATAGTAACCCCGAGCAACAGCCGATCCCAAGTTGTCATTTAAGTCTTTTGCTTTTTTGCAAAGCGCTTCATATTTCCTTGATAGCTTTTTACTCTGATACCCTTCAATTCGCTTAGATCTGTATGATAGAATTGATTCATAAGTATAATTGGCCTGATTGATCTCTTCCACTTTAGTTTCCTGGAAAAAATCAGGCTGATGTACATAATATCTTCCCAATTCAAAAGCTAATAGGTTTCCATCCACAGCGGCTCCATTCAACCTAATAGCCTCTAATAGACTTTCTCTCTTTAAGGGCAACAACTTGGATTGGTATGCCATTCCCAATAGGACAGTGTTAGAAAATATAGTATCTCCTAAATACTTTGATGCAATTCTATTAGCGTCAATATACTGCACGCTATCGGGACCGACTTTGGCATTAAGAGCTAATTTCATTCCATCTGATGGCAATGTAAACTCGGTGTCACGAGTAAAATCACCCGTAATTGCTTCCATTTCATTACAGACAACTTTAGATCTATCTCTTCTTAAAAGGGAAAGTGTTTTATCACCAGCTGTCACTAAAAGGTCGCCACCAATCAAAGTATGCGCTTCACCTGATGCCACTCTGACAACGCTTATATCTCCTGGGCTTTCCGCTATTCTACAATGAATATGAACTGCTCCACCTTTCTGTGCAAGTCCAGCCATTTCCATTACCCCTGCCCCTTTTCCCTCTATATGTGACGCCATCCCCAACAGCGCTCCTATAGTAACAACTCCAGTCCCACCAATTCCCGTTACAACTATGTTGTACGTTTTATCAATATCTGGCACGGTTATGTCGGGAATATCTGGTATTTTTAGCTGTTCAGTTGCCTTTTTCTTTATCTCAGCTCCAATAATCGAAACAAAACTGGGACAGAAGCCATTAACACATGAAAAATCTTTATTGCATGAACTCTGGTCAATTTTTCGTTTTCTGCCGAGCTCCGTTTCCTCCGGAAGGATCGAAACACAATTTGATTTTATACCACAATCACCACAGCCTTCACAAACTTCAGAATTTATAAAAATTCTTTTATCTGGATCTGGAAACAAGCCTTTTTTCCTTCGGCGTCTTTTTTCAGCGGCACACGTTTGAATATAAACAATTGCAGTCACACCCGAGGTTGAAGCTAGTTCTTCTTGTATTCGCATAAGTTCGGATCGAGGCACCATTTCACATAGGTTTCGGTAATCATTGAGATCAAATTCTTCCTTTTCATCAAAAACACCTATTACGCGCTTTACACCTGCTGCTTTTAATTCCTTGATTATCACATCTGCGCTAAGATCGCCTTCGTGCGACTGTCCTCCGGTCATAGCAACAGCATCATTAAACAATATTTTGTAGGTAATATTAGTATTTGAAGCCACAGCAGCTCTAATAGCTAGAAGTCCAGAATGGTTGTATGTACCGTCACCAAGATTTTGAAACACATGATTTCTATTTGAAAATGGTGCTTGTCCTATCCAATTTACACCCTCTCCACCCATATGCGTTGGTCCATCGGTCGCTCTGTCCATCCATATCGCCATTGTATGACATCCAATTCCGGCATAAGCAATTGAGCCCTCAGGAACTTTTGTTGAACTATTGTGAGGACACCCAGAACAGAAATATGGTATCCTGTCAGGCGCAGGTGTATTGGCCTCACTCCTTGCACCTATAGACATTGAATTGAGTGCTTTTTCAAGCTTTTCTGATTTAGACAAACCAATTAACTTGTCGGCTATTGCCTTACCAACGATAATAGGGTCTAAGACTCCGTTTGACGGAAGTAACAAATCACCGTTAACATCGCACTTCCCAATAACTTTTGGACTATTGGCGGTTCCATATAGAGCTTCTTTTACTTGTCCCTCTACAAGTCCTCGCTTTTCTTCAACGACTAAAATCTTCTCAAGGCCCTTGGCCCATTCTTTGACAAAACTATCATCAATTGGCCAAACCATTCCTAATTTTAAAGTAGTAAGCTTATATTTTTCTGCTTCTTTTCTATCTATACCTAAGAGGCTGAGAGCATGAACTGTATCTAGCCAACTTTTTCCAGCTGATATTATTCCTATTTTCTTTTCTGCAGGTGAGTAGTCAACTCTATTTACGTTGTTAGCTCTTGCAAAAATCTTTGCAGCTCTGAGTTTTTTGTTATGCAATCTATCTTCTCTGGCTGGAGGAGTATCGCCTAATCTTATATTCAATTCCTCATAGTCTCTATCTTTAGGGTCAACTATTTTTACTCTATCATATGAGGCGTCAATAACTTCTGTAACTTCTATTGTATCTTTCAAACATTTTATGCCGACCCAAAGACCAGAGTACCTACTGAGCGCCCATCCTTTAATACCAAAGTCCAATATATCTTGAACGCCTGCGGGTGAGAGGATAGGCATCATTGCATCTACAAGCGCATATTCCGATTGATGCAACTCCGTTGAGCTTTCTGCCGAGTGATCATCACCCATTGCTACAAGTACTCCCCCATACTTAGACGTTCCAGCTAAATTCGAATGTCTAAATACATCTCCACACCTATCAACACCTGGGCCTTTACCATACCAAAGACCAAAAACCCCATCGTATTTTCCTTCATTACGCAATTCAGTTTGTTGAGACCCCCAAATCGCCGTCGCTGCTAAATCCTCATTCAAACCATATTGAAATTTTATGTTATTTTTCTTAAGAAAATTTTCAGCTTTGCTGAACGTCGCATCGACACCACCGAGTGGTGAGCCCCGATATCCAGTAACTAGACCAGCTGAGTTTATACCAGCAATTTTATCACGAGCTGCCTGATTGAGCATCAATCTAACAAGAGCCTGCGTTCCTGATGCTATAACGATCTTTTTTTCAAGATCAAATCTATCGTTTAGAGAAACTTTATTAACGGTCATTACCAATCTTTTAAAATTTTAATTTGTTTTGTGTAGTTTATCAGATTTAAACACTATATAAAAGAGTTGAATATTACTCACACGTAATGCAGATTTTGAATTTGGCAAGAAAATGGATTGGGACAGGTTAAGAATTTTTCTATTGGTTGCAAACGAAGGGAGCCTTACCGATGCAAGTAAACGGCTCAACCTATCGCAATCCTCCATAAGTAGGCAGATAAAAAAGCTTGAGGATAGTTTGAAGGTAGTTTTATTCCATAGGCACCCAAGAGGTTTATTGCTTACTGAACAGGGGGAATTGCTTTTTAAGTCTGCAAACAAGATATATCTTGAAATAAATTCAACTTTGGCGAAAATAAATGACAGCAAAGAGACCGCTTTTGGAGAACTTAAAGTCACAACCACAACAGGCTTCGGCACTCTATGGTTAGCTCCAAGACTAAAGAAGCTTTATGAACGACATCCACATATCCAAATCAACCTAATGTTGGAAGAAAAACTTTTAAATCTCTCAATGAGAGAAGCTGATATCGCTATAAGACTACAATCGCCAAGTCAAGCTGACCTAATTCAAAGAAAGCTTATAAGTGTAAGAATAAAATTTTACTCTACTCAACAATATTTAAAAGTTAATGGTTCACCGTCAACAATCGACGATCTTGCAAAAAACCATCGCTTAATCTGCTATTCTCCTAATTCAACACAAATTACTGCGGGACAAAAGTGGATTGCCCCATTCCTCGACAAACAAAACTTTTCTTTGCTTTTTCTTAACAATTACTATGGAATATTTAGAGCAGTGAGAAATGGGCTTGGCATTGGTACCTTACCTGACTATTTAGCTAGTGATTTTCCTGAATTGGTACAAGTTCTACCAGAATTTCAGTCAGACATGGTTCCAGTACACATTGCATACCCGCAAGAATTAAAAAAATCAAAACGAGTTGAAGCGTTTAAGGATTTTATTATCGATGAGCTATCAGGGAGTAGAAATACTTGATCGACATTTTAAAAAAAATATAATGAAACTAAGACACGATCAAATACCTGTTTTTAAATATAAAAACGCAAACGAGCTCTCATGAAAACAAATGAAATTCTTGAAGATATATCAGTTGCTGTAATAGTTTTGACGCGAGTGCCAATCAATAATATTTTTGCAATTAACCAAGATATTGAGATCCATAGAGGCCAATGGGCTTATCCCTTTGTGGGAGCCTTAATTGGTTTTTTTTTATTCCTGCTGATATCTTTCTTTGAAAGCCTAGGGATCTCTCGTGAGATATCGATAGTTATCTCTTTGTCTATGGGTATTTTGTTAACCGGTGCTTTGCATGAAGACGGAGTTGCAGATTTCTTTGATAGCTTGGGAGGGAAAGACTATACAACCAGACAGAAGATTTTAAAAGATAGTAGACTGGGAACTTATGGAGTGTTGGCGCTAACGATTGTTTTTCTGTTAAAATTCTTACTAATTTCAGAATTAAAGTCATCGCTGGCCCTAGCCTGTGGGCTGATCGCATGCTCAAGCCTTGGGAGATTTTCTATATTAATTTTGGTCAATTACTGTGACTTTTCAAAGCAGGCTGGCTTAACAAAACACCTCAAAAAGGTTACCAATAGAACAATAGTATTGTGTGGAATTTTTTGTATGCTTTGGGTTTTACCTGCAGGATTTCTTTCTATAATTATTATCATGATCATCGGATATGCATCGACATTCCTTTTTGTCAAATTTGTTGTACCTTTTAATCAAGGATTAAGCGGCGATTTATTAGGCTTAGGGGTCATTTTTATGGAGATCTTTTCTCTCATTATCATTACAGCTTCCTTCAGTTAGACTTTTCTTTAAATGGAAAAATTTGCTTTTGGATTTTATTTAGGGATGAGTTTGATTTTAGCCATAGGACCTCAAAATCTTTTCGTTATTGAACAAGGCCTTAAAAGAAATCGTGTGTTCTTTGTTTGCTTAATTTGTGCTTTATCTGATTTCATATTTATAGTCATTGGAACTGCTGCGTTTCATTACTTTTCACAATCGACCTCGTTTTTTGACCTAATGCTAAATTTATTGCTTTTGGTTTTTATATTAAATTTTATTTGGAATAAGCTTAACGCATCGTCCAATTTATACTCGCTTGATAAGACATATAAAGAAGAGCCGCTCAGCAACGTTATTATAAAAACAATTGCATTTACTTATCTAAATCCCCACGTGTATTCGGACACAATTTTCATAATTGGAGGGTTTTCAAAGGATTTTATTTTGAACGACAAATTTTTCTTTGTAATAGGTGCGACGTGTTCATCTTTTATTTATTTCTTCTGTCTTGGATATGCATCATCTTATTTTGCAAATTTTATTAATAATAGAAGAAGCTGGCGCGTGATAGATAGAGGAGTGATTATTACAATGCTATTACTATCAATTTTCGTACTTCATAAGATTATATTAATAGTAATGTCGATGACCTAGTGAGATAGTCTCCTTAGCAAAAAATCTATGCACTTCAACGGGATTTTGAACGTTTTATTAGTAAGGAATACTGAATGTATCAAACTTCTTTATAGCTCTATCCATAAATCTTTTTAAGTGTTTTCAACTTTATTAATATCTTCATTGATTGCTCTTTCAATTCTTTGAACATCTTCAGGGTTATTTAGCTCCCAAAAAGTTCTACCTTTACTATCCACTAAAACGCATTTTATAGAACAACCGTTTTCAAGAAACCTTAATTGTTCTAGACCCTCCAGAACTTCAAGATTACCTTCTTTCAATATATTATAATTCAACAGCGTTTCAAACTTATAGGCATAAACTCCAACATGCTGATATATCCGACAATTGGCGGATTTCTTTGAGCGTTTTTCGTCGATATATGGGATTATCTCTTTGGAGAAATATAAGGCATTGAAGTCATGATCAAACACGACAGTAGTACCTCCTACAAGACCATGACTTCTATCAAGCTTTAACCTATTTAGAGACACTCCATCCAATCTCAATACTGGCGTTGCTATTTCCGTATCTGCATTTTCCTTGAAAATATTTAATAAGTCTTCAACAAACCAATCTGGAGTTAAGGGAGCATCTCCTTGAAAGTTAACTACAATATCGCAATCAATATTTATCTTCTCTATTGCCTCTGCACACCTCTCAGTCCCATTTTTGCATTTTTTTGAAGTCATTACTACAGTTGCCCCGAAAGACTCCGCTTCAATTCGAATACGATCGTCATCAGTTGCTACAAAAACCTCTTCTACATTTTTTACCTTCCGGGCAGCTTCCCAAGAAAGCTCAATGAGAGATTTTTGTGATCCACCGACAGATAGCCTTTTGAGAGGCTTGCCTGGGAACCTTTCTGATGCGAACCGCGCTGGAATGACAACAATCGTCTTCATTTAATACCTGATCGCAAGATATCGTGCATGCGCAAAAGACCAATAGGCTGGTCTTCTTCAATCACGATGACAGCGTAGATTTTATGTTTTTCCATTTTTTCTAAAGCAACAGATACTAAATCAGTTGGTTTTACTGTAATAGGGCTCAATGTGGCTACATCAGTTGGTAGAGAATTCAGAAGATTATTAATGTTTCTTCTCAGATCGCCGTCTGTTATTATTCCGGTGAGTTTACCTTTTTTGTCCACTAAAACTGCAACACCAAGACCAGTATCAGACATGTAAGAAACTATAGTACTCATTGTAAAGTCATGTTTCACTATAGCCATCTGACTTTTGTCCCGCATCAACTGGGACGCAGTTAACATCTGTGAACCAAGTTTACCTCCAGGATGCAAAATCCTAAAATCTTCAGGCTTAAAATCTCGTTTTTCCATTAGTGAAACTGCTAATGCATCTCCTAATGCCATTGTAAGCATTGTCGATGTTGTAGGCGCCATTCGTATAGCACAGGCTTCCGGAGCATAGGGTAGCGCTAACTTAAAGTCAGCAGCTTGCATAAGAGAGCTATTTTTGGAAGAAGATATGACAGCCGTTGGAATGCTAAATCTTTTGGCATGCGTCAAAATATCATTTAGCTCAGATGTCTCACCAGAATTTGAAATAAGTAAACAAAAATCATCAGTAGTAATCATTCCTAAATCACCATGGCTAGCCTCCGTTGCATGCACGAAGCTCGATGGCGTACCAGTACTTGCCAAGGTCGCAGCAATCTTTCTACCGACATGACCAGACTTTCCAATACCAGAAACAATAACTCTACCCCTTGTTTTCAATACTGCTTCTATGGTTCGTGAAAAATCTGTTGGCAAATTGTCCGCCAATCTTAAAAGCGCTGCGGCTTCTATTTCTACAACGAGTTTGCCAACTTCCTCATTATTTTTTTTCTTCATTGCCTCTAACGGTATTACTTACTAAAAGAGTATTCTATTGAAATTGCTCAATAATATAAATTCCATACATACACTAATCATAAAATAATGTGTTAAATGATTATTACGTTTCCTCTAAAGTTCAAAGTGCTACACCATGGGGAAAATTAAGTCAAACCCATTTGCGTGATACTTATTGCTTTCCAAAATGGTTTTGGTTTTTGTCAACTTTAGTGTTTACTTATATTCCATATTTTTCCCAAAATAAAGATAACTTAGTATAAAATAAGCATGGCTGCGCAGAAAATAGATTTAAAAATAGCACACTTGTTTCAATAGTACCTTTTAAAAAGTTGAGCTCAAAGATGAGTGAGTATATTGTACCAAAAACCTTTAATGGGCGCCTTCTTTTAAGTTTTGCAAAAGCTTACATAAAATCCTTGATTTATTTCGATCAGTCTTCAGCAGAATTATAAATGACTGAGAATAGCATAAAAAAGTAGGCCTTTATCAAATTTTTTAAGAACTCCCTGTTGAAAGAAAAAACATAAATGTAATTTTCTTAAAAAATAACACGACAGAAACGAGTTTTTGTTAAGTCTTGTAAATGGTTAAGCAAAACCAGGTTGCATTTCTAGTTTCGCTATATTTACATGGTGGAGGGGATAGGATTCGAACCTATGTAGGGTTTCCCCGACGGAGTTACAGTTCGACCGAGAAAACACAAAAATCAATGAAAACAATGGGTTAGACGATTATTTTTGGTTGTGTGTAACTTTTGTGTGTATAAGTTCCAAACCTCTATATGACCTCCTACGGATTATTCCGTCTGTAGAATAATCTACGGAATCCAATATTGAAAGAAAAAAGGGAGATTTCGGCAGACATTGAAACCTCCCTGTTGAAAGGAAAAAATATGAAAAAACTAAAAGTCATATTTTACTCTTACCGATAGAAACGACAGGAGTGAGTTTTCTATTAGGGAAGTTCAACCAAAGACCACCAGACTTTCATGGGGTATACATTTTTTTCTGGGATACTTATTGCATTTATAGATTGCAAAAGTTTGTGAGATATTGACGGGGATACTCTACGAGGTCTGGTAAGGAAAATGACTTGATCTCGTTTCCTACCAGTCCTGTATATAGATATAGCAGAATAAGTTTAGATTGCAAGTCGCCCTAATCTCCCACTTCTCATTCCACCATTCCTTAATACCGATGAAACTATGAAGGGTAGGGATTAATAGAACTATTCCTTGAATAATAGATAAGTCCAGAAAGTTTTTTAGACTCTCCAGGAGATATGATTAGTAAAGTTGCAAACCAGGAACTGATTATAGATAAAGTAAAGAAAGTCTGGAAACATTAGACTATTATAATAACACTCAATATTATATTTTTTATTAATAAATTAGATAATGGCGAAAAAGAGGAATTTATGGGAACTAATCCAAAGTTAATTAATTTTACTACACAAGATTTTATGTCAGAAAAAGAGTTAGAACTTGCAAATTTAAGGTGGGATAAAGTAAAGGCGTCTTACTATAAAAGATTAAAAGAATTAGGATTATTGCGCATTGTAAGTTTAAGAATTTGGAACAAAGAAAATGTAGCAAGATTAGGTTTTGTTTTTGAATATAAAGATGAAAAAGCATTTAAGGCGTGTCTTCCTGTTTGGAAAGAAGTTGATGCAATGGAAAGTGAAGACATGGTCATTAAGACTTTCACTAATAGAGGTATAGTTCTTGAAGATACTATTTTAGGTTAAAAATTTACTGGAAAGAAAAATAAAAATGAATAAATGCTTTATATGTTAATACCCCAAAGAAAATAAATGAATGAGTAGATTTGCTGATGCTGGTAATCATTTTGAAAGTCTCGACAAAGTGACTGGGAAGAATTAAAGAATAATTTGTAAAGGAAAATGAATGAATAACTCAACTGAAACGATGGTTAAATATTACGATGCTATTTCAAATGCCGACCTACAAACCATTTGTGAATGTTTTGATATACCTTCAAAGTTAATCTCACTTTATGGTGTTGTTGATATGTTTAGTAAAGAGGAAATAATCGAAGCATATTCAAGCATTATTGAAACATGGAAATCACAAAATATTTCCAACAAAATTGGATATGACAGAAACTCGTTTGATGTTTCTTCCATTCAGGAGAATATTGACTTAGTGAAAACGAGACTTACTAATTTCGATCTAGATGGCAACTTTCTTCTAGAATGGGATTGTTCGTACATAGTAAGAAAGGAAGATCATCGTTGGTTGATCTCTGCAGGAACTACAAATAATAAAACATCTACGAGTATGAAATGAGGGTTAGGTTTGTAACATTTCTAACCCTTTTTTATTTTCTGTCGTTTTTAATAGGTGAGCAAATATGAGTTTTATTTCATATTTTTTCCTTCACTGGGAGAACTCTAAAGTCTGCAAGAATTCTCCCATTTTTTCATCCAAATAATAAATTAATGAGAAACATAGTTGGCGGGTTTTCCAAAATACCTAAAGGGTATCCAACAATCATTAATGCCCACGCAGATAAAAAGATAAGAGTGAAAGTTTTAGTCATCAGAAATTTTCAAGAACCCGCATTTTCATTTTTCTTTTTCATCAATAAATACATTCTTTGAAGATTTATTGATATCGATAGTAAAAGAGCGAGTGCTGTAATTTCAAAATAAATACTCATAATATACCTTTCCGTAAAATTGAGTTTTTTCATATTCTCTTAAAAATATAATGTTACCTAAATTTGATCAAAGAGGTAAAGAGACTGTTTTTAAATGGGGAAATATTGAAGGTTTGAATGAGATAGTGTACGTCTGTTTTTATGAACAAAAAAATTTTTACAAGTAGTTGGTTTGTTTTTATATGTATAATCCTGTTTTGGATTTTTCTTCTTCAAAACTACATTTTTGATTACCCTTATCGTCTTAGAGATATTGTCGGTAACTGGGTTTCTTTCTTTGTTATTTTAATATATCTCTGGGGAATATTTGTAGGCGTAACGAGATACTCAAATACGGGAACGGGTATATTTGTCTATGTTAATTTAATCCCTTTAATTGTATTATTAGTAATTCAGTACACCTTAAAAAACTTCTAATTAAAAAAATATATTCTCAAAACAGTTAAAACGTATATGAGAAGTTAGAAAGAAACGACCCGTTTAAGTAGTTAGATTCAAGTTTGAAGGAGTTTAATAACCTTCGATTATAACAAAATATCCTTCAGAATTATCCTTGCGAATATCTATAATTTTTGCATATTCCTCCGAATTATAAAATGCATTTGCTCTTTCGGTACTTTCAAACTCAACGACCACATTACGATTACCGCTTGGATTGCCCTCTTTTACGTCTTGTTCTCCTCCCCTAACCAAATATTTTCCTCCAAACTTCTTTATAATTTGTTCAGTACTAGAAGCATATGCCTTATAATTATCAGCATTTGTAATGGTTATTTGCCCTATAATATATCCCTTTTTCATATATCTCTTCTCCTTTTAGTGAATATAATTGCACTTAAAATTTTAGTTTTATTTTTGAACTTAATCAATGAACAACAAAGGATACCTCTCCGTAAGTGGAAAGAAGTTCAAAGGTAATCATGTTCATTCAATTGTGAAGAAGAAAAGACAGAAAGATTAGAAGTTAGAAAGAGAGTATCCAGAGGTATGGTCTGATTTTAGTTTGGAGGTGGTGGATAAGACTTTGGTTAATATGTTTGAGGATTTTTAAAATTTGACCAACTTCTAGTAAATAATTACATTCATTTCTTATAAAAATATTCTAGGGTTCTTATGTTAACTGTATATGGAAGAAAATCTTCTGCGAATGTTCAAAAGGTTCGTTGGATTTGTAGTGAAGGTAATTTGGAGTTCAAAACGGAAATCGTTGGAGGGAAGTATGGTGGATTGACCTCTCCAGAATTTATAAGGTTGAACCCCAATAGCACTATTCCAGTTTTAAAAGATGGTGACTTTATACTTTATGAATCCAATTCAATTATAAAATACATATCTGATAAGTTTGGTATTCTGAAATCTGATAACCCAAAAAAAACAGCATTAAACAACCAATGGATTGATTGGTCGAGTTTCGTTTTTGGATTAAACTGCTCAATTTACACAGCACATAATATATTGCTTCCTGTAGAACAAAGAAATCCTAATTTAGTATCTGAAGCAAAAAAGAAGATCTATTCATGCTTCGAATTATTAAATAAGCAGTTAGAAAAAACTAATTATCTACTTGATAATGAACTTAGTTTAGCAGACATCCCGGTAGGTTGCTGGATACATAGATGTGTAGTTTTGGGTTTAGTCATTACAGAGTTTAAATCGTTAGAAAAGTTGTATGTTAATTTGAAAGAAAGAAGCGCTTTTAGAACTGAAGTATTCGATACACCCTTACCCCCAGAGTAACATAAACTCTTTTTGAGCAAGTCCGCTTTTAATAATCTTTTATTGTTTTTAACTATAGTCTCTGAAGCATCAATCAGTTTAAAAGTTTTTTTATCCCAACAACCTTCCTTTCAAAAAATTTACAAGAACATCACCGCTCAAGGGATTTATTTCTTTGACTATTCCACTTAGGTAAGTTGATGTTCTAGCATTTCTAAGTTTGTCTGCATTTTGCCTATCTTCTTCTGTCGGATATACCGATATACCGATATACCGATAGCGGAGGTTTCTCCTGTTCTAACAAAAAGCGAAACATCATTATTAGGATGCGATCCAATATCTTTATACCAAGAAGCAAATTCTTCTACGGATTCCGCAGTTTGAAACTCAAACATAGTTACATTAGCGACGCTCAATTATTATCCTTCTCTAGGTCTATTGGTCAGAATTGCTTCATTTAATAATACCAATTCTTTCTCTATCAGACAATCATTGAACAAAGAGACAAAGGTAAGACCCTTGACCGAATCGCAGAATGGTTAAACAAGAAAGGTTACCTATCTGTTCGTGGAAAGAAGTTTAAAGGAAATCATGTACATTCAATTGTGAAGAAGAAAAGACTGAAAGATGAGAAGTTAGAAAAAGAATATCTAGAGGTATTGTCTGATTTTAGTTTGAAAGCGGAATAATTAATTTCTTTTATAGTGTGCTACAACGTGACCATTTTGCCATTCTACTATTCCATCAAATGATTTTATAAAGTCATTCCATGTATTTTTTCCATCATCTCGCGATTTCAAAAAATCTGTTTCAGAAGAATAAATGCCAATACCCGATATTTTACCCTCTCCCGTCTCAATAATCCTAATCTTGTAAACCAATGTTAATATTATCTTTTTAAGAAGTTTGAAACTTCTTTGAAACATATTTATGAAAATCTATTCTTAAACCTCTTCTACCTACCATGTAAATTTCAATTTTTAACATATCATGCAATGGTCAATAAGAATTTTTTCATTTTTTTCTAAGAATATTGCCTGGTTCATTAGTTCGTCATTTGATGTAGAAATATATTGTTTCCAAATGACACCAATTGAACTTTGTCTCCTAAAAAGATATATAAATTTTCTTTCAACAAACAAAGCACGAGGTTCTTTTGATAACTGCAATTTTAGATTTTCAGGCGTTACAATTTTTCTCATTCTTTCAGTGAAATCTCTAGTATGCTTAGCATGATTATCTTCATTAGAACCATTGAGGCAGTTGTCCATTATAGGTTCTACAATCCCTAAGATTTCGTTTTTCTCCATTTCAATAAATTTCATTATTAACCTTTTAACACTCACAAAATATTCTTATACATTATTTAATTATTGATTTTATTAACTTTTTTATTCACTCCCATTCAACGATAATTTGTTCGGTATTTAATTCTTCTTTATCCACTTTTGGAGACCAAAAAGTTTTGGACATTGCTACGAATGCGTCCGCCTTTTCTTGCGAAGGAAACTTGATCGATGCAGTCCTTATATACATTTCCTGTCCCAGTTTTACTTTATAAAGACTAAATCATTCACTATTTTTCTTTTGCTTTCAATTACTTTAATACGACAAATCCTTGGATTTTTATTCTTTTCTTTTTTTCAATCAATAACCTAAAAGAGAGAACCCAATCGCTAAAAATATACCTACAACTACATGACTAGAAGTAGACAGTAATTTAGTGAGAGTTGGATTTGGCGTTTTATTTCCCATAAAACCTTTTCCGGTTACAGGAAGATAAAAAAACCAAGGAATGCTTACTGATATTATTCCAAAAGTTAATCCAGATAAAATTGAAGTAGATAAAATATTAAAATCTACCATAAGAAAATAATAAGCAAACCCGTAACCTATAGCGACACAGTAGTGAAACGCCCATCCAATTGCCAATTCATATTTTACTGGATTTTCATTATCTAAATTCTTATTAAATACTATTTGGTTCCTAAGAAACATTACAAACCATCTGCCTGCAGATGACCAGTTAGTAGGAGGGATATTAAATGCCAAAAATAGAATTCTTTGCCATATGTCCATAGCAAGGCAACAGATAATTCCTGCAATTATTGGGTCAAATATGAGGTGTCCCATAAATTTATAATATCAGTTTTTTCTACATGAAACAATCAATGAACAAAGAGAGAAAGGAAAGACCTTTGACCAAATCGCCGTGTGGTTAAATAGGAAAGAATACCTATCCGTTCGCGGAAAGAAGTTCAAAGGTAATCATGTTCATTCAATTGTTAAGAAGAAAAGACTGAAAGATAAGAAGTTAGAGAAAGAATACCCTGAGGTTTGGTCTGATTTTAGTTTGGAGGTGGTGGATAAAACTTTGGTTAATAATCTCAATAACAGAGGACGCTATCCGATTTAATTGACTCTTCAACAAGTTTATCAGGCATGGCAAACTCTGCTTTATATCCATCAAGAAGTGTCTCATCGTAACCGCGTGCCTTAGCGGACATTCCTGAGACAAATATGGTTGCATTTGTATTCTTTAAACTTTCCAAATGTTCATATAAATCTCCAGTACCCTGACCTACTATTTCACCAGCACTTTTGCAATTTAGAATGTGAACGCCGTCTGCCGCGAGAAAAAGAGTTACTTCGTGCCCACTTTTTTCTGCGGCAAGAGCAACCATTAAACCTAATGTTACTTTATTTTTGAATTCCAAATCGCTATGTATATGAACGAGTACTTTAGACATTTATTTCTCCTTAAAATTTATTTATAAAATTATAGTGCTTTTTGAAACTGAGGTTCCACTACACTAAAAACTCATTAATTCCATCTAAAACATATTGTACACTCAATCCCGCCAAAATAATCGCAATAATACTTGAGAATACACTTATTAATTTTTCATTAACTATTTTCTCAAATCTTGAAACTATAAAAAAGGCAACAAAGGTAATGACCATTACAAGAAGTAATGAGGAAATTCCAATGATTTGGTTGATATAATTACCACCAATATTGCTTACAGAAACTACTACTGAAATTATGGCAGCAGGTCCCGCTAATAAGGGAATCGCAAGTGGGAATACACTTATATTATCAGAGTCAAAATTAGCATCTTTCTTCTTCCGTTCTCTTCTCTTGTTAAATAGCATTTCTAAGGAGACTAAAAACAGGATAATACCGCCTGCTATTTTTAGAGCAGGAAAAGTTATACTCAAATGATTAAAAATGTAATTACCTAAAACAGCAAAAAATATTAGAACCAAAAATGCTATTATAGTTGAGTTGAACGCGGTTTTAACTTTTCCATTTAAATTTAAGTTCTTCGTGACTACAAAAAAGATAGGCGCACTTCCTATGGGGTCAATAACAACGAAGTATAAAACAAAAGATTGAATGAATATTTGTACCATAGCAAGACCGACTGAAACTTTCTTATTATGAATGTAAAACAATTGAAAATTTGCGAAATTCTTTATTAAAATTTCTAAAAATTTGGTTACGTATTATCAAACAAAAACTCTGAAATAAAGAGATTTTTAACTAAAAAAAATATCAGAAACGCACCCCTACAGAAACACTTACCCTATCACTCTGTAGGGTCAAAAAAACCCAATAAAATCAATGATTTATTCTACAGTATCCCACTAGGTTTCCTATAAACTAACCACCTAGTGCAACTACCTGTCTCATATTGAAATTCTATATTTTCAATAGGTTAGCACAAGCACCCTGGACTTGTTGCCAATTATATCCCATTTCCTGTTTATAACTTTTCTTTACAAAGACCAATAACTCTGTCTCATTCCTCTTCTGTTTTAAGGTTCTAGGCACCGTTTAAAAATTGTTAACTTAGTCTTCCTTCAATTCATAAAGTTGCAAAATTTTTCTATTTTGCCATCTAAAACCATTTGGTCGTGAATATCAAACCTATTCAACTCCCTCCATTCAATTGCACTTTCGATTAACTTTTTAGCATTTTCCTCATTATCAATCATTGCAAACGTTAACAGAGAATCTGGGGTTAGTCGACAGATGTAGAATGTTTGAAGTCCGGTACCTTCAAGCGACTCCATAAAAGGTTTATATCTTTCAATATAGTTGTCACAGTCATCCTCAGTCTTGAAGTTAACAACAACGTTTCTAAAAACACTCATTCAAAATCTCCCATAGTTTCTCTTTTTCACTTACAGGTGTATTTAATTTCTAAGATTATAATAACCCTCTAATTTCCCATCCAAAACCATTGAGTCTGTGATTTCAAATTTATTCTCTTCTCTCCAATTATCTGCAAATTCAATAATCTTTTTCCCATTTTCTTCCGTATCAATTGTACAAAAAGTTAGTAACGAGGTATCTGACAATCGGCATATAAAAAAGTCTTCCAACCCAATTCCTGTTTGTGTTGGTACGAGTTCTTGGTACTTTTCCAAATATTCCTCAACATCGTCCTTGTTTTTAAAATTTAGAACCACGTTTCTAAAGATACTCATTTTGTTTCTCCGTTATTTAAATACACTTAAATTTAAAATTTAATTTACCGCTACACCCTCTTTAAAAAGTTGTTCACTTCCAATAGTACCATCTGGTTTGTAGGTTATCCATATACCATCACGTTTTCCATTCTTGGAGTTACCTTTTAAATATAAACTTCCATCCTCATAAAAGGTTTCTGTAAGACCATTCATGATACCTCGTTTATAGGTCATATTGAGATAGGGTTGACCATCTTCATAAAAATACTTCCAAACTCCTTCCATCAATCCATTCTCATATTGTCCAGAGTGTTGGAGATTTCCATTATCGTAATGTGTTTCAGATTTGCCGGTATAAAGTTCGTTTGTACCCTCAACATATTCCAACTCACCATCCATGTTTATTTCTACATCTTCAGACTTCATACTCTAATAACCAACTTTCTAAAAACGAAAATTAATATTCCTAAAACAAATAATCCAGTACACAAATCATGCAGAGTTCCGACAGATATTACTTTGTGTAAACTATTGTAATCTGAAAAAGGAAAAAATGGAGACATATCTCTATGCATTATACTATCCAGAATTAACTGAGAATATGCACCTATCAATGCACCAGACCAAGCAGCAAATTTTTGAATCGTTATTTCTGTTCTAAACCAACTGAACTTTTCCATTCTTAAAGTTTTATTCCATACTCTCAGTCCAAACTCACAAATGGGTTTACAAAACATCCCAACAAATATTCCGATAAAAGTAACACCAAAAAAAGTGTGAAAAAATTTATGCGATGGTATTCCAGTCATAAACAAATAGTAGAGTACTTCTGAGTCTATTATGACGTTTGTTAATGCGAACGTAGAAAAACTAAAATAATGAGGTGAGACTGATTTGGCAGATGTTCCGGCAATTAAATGAAAAGTCGTGAAGGGCATTATAATTTTTGCTGTTTAAGTTTGTCTCTTAAAATACTTCTTAATGTACTTTCTGGGCGCTGGAAGAACTCAACCAATTCATCCATTTGCGTACCTTCATCAAATTTTTCGTTTACGAGACTTACCTCTTCCATAGTTAGTGGCATGTGATAATTTAGTTTCTTACCTCTCTCCCTGTTATCATTCCGTACTTGATTTGGTTCTATCACAAAATCACACTTTTTTGGGGTCACTAAAGTAATAGTTTCGCATTCTTCAAAACAAAAGTATTGGACTCCAATATCAGGTCTTTTAGTTTTTACAATAATGTTTTCATTGGTGGGTTTTACTGTCAGATCAACTCTTGAGTTTACACCTGCGTTCGGAGTGTGGAGCAATTTAGTAAGTTTTTCTTCTGTATCCTCTTCAGTTTCCAATTCAAAAGTGGTTTTTCCATCAACATGATTGTCTGCAAGAAAATAAGTTCCTTTATATTCTATTGCTGCATTTGTTAATTTTGCCCCCGACATGGAAAATAATTCAATCCAAAATATTTCTCTAGTAAATGCTCTTTTATCAGAATCAATATCTTTCTCTAGAAGCACAATGTCTATAGAACCTTTCCCAGATTCATTTACTTCCTTTATATATCTTTGCTTCGGACTTGTTCCTTCCCAATCCTCTAAGTGCTCTTGAAGTCGCCTATTAATATCTTTTTTTGTCTTTCCCACATAAAAAACCTCACTACTTCTAGAATCCACCAAACCATATATTTTTGTTTTACTTACCATTACCCAATTATATCAGAAACGTACCCCTACAGAAACACTTACCCTATCACTCTGATGGGTCAAAAAAACCCAATAAAATTAATTACTTATTCTACATTAACAGGTGTTTCTAAACTTCTGGATTGGTTGCATCTTCATTATGCAGTCATTCCCTCTAATGAGTTCCTGTATTTTCGTTGTTGAGAAATCTTTTGGAGTTTGTCTGCAATAACCATTCTTACTCCCTCGTTGATAAGACTATTGGCAGATCGTTTATCAAGTTCTTGGATTCTTTTTAGGTCATTCCAAACTTCATCTTGGACTCTCAAAGGGTAGTTATGTGTTTTCATTATCTCTTCTTCTTTCTATTCTTGGATAGGGACTCTCTAATCAAACTGAATCTTGTTTTCCGTAATCCAGTATGTCTTAATCTCTTTTTACCTAACTGTTCATATAAGAAATCTAATGTCAGTTCTGGTTTGAGAGATTCACCATATTCATAGTAAATCTCAGCACCTCTAATCTCATCATCAATAGGTGTTTGTTTTTCAGTGTCTGTTATATCAGTTTTATATCTCATAGTGGGTTAGCAGTCCTTATCTAGTGTCTGATAATATTATTTAGGTCTTCTTTATACTCTATTCATTCTTATCTCTCTTTTTTCCATAGTAATACTATTGGAGTAGGTTTCCCCACTCCATCTGTATTGTTTCTACTTCAGCAGTCAGTATTGTCTGGGAGAGTATCTCCACAACCTTGAAGTTTGATTTTAGAGAGTCCTATGGCAGTTCATAAAATCTACTTCTGCATTTGTATTTTTAGGAAATAGTTGTTTGGTGTTGTATCCGTCCAACCCTTTCCTGTCATAGACATTTGAGTCCGTATCTAACGAAACTCCGTCTTTTGTTTTCAACCAACTTTGTTCCAGTTTTTTTAAATATCTTGCAGTTGATAGATGTTCTGGTGTTTCTACAAGACTATGAGAGTGAAACCCACCAGTTTTTCCACCTCGTTCAATCACAACATATCTTGGTATTTTCTTCTTGGATTTTTTATAGACCTGTCGGTGGATTTCATTGAAAAAATGTTTGTGGTTTTTCTTCATTCTCTCTTTTGTTTTTTCTCCATCACCAAACTTCACATAATCATTGAAACCCAGAGTTAGATAAATGGGTCTGGTAATAGCAAACCCATTCAACCAAAGTTTATTATCATTTTTATTAGTATGTTTCATAATGATATTATTTATACAAATAGAATTCTCTAAAATGAGGAGGACTCTATTTTTTTATCAAACCACTTTCATATTCTCTTCTATGAAATCAACCCTGTAATGGTCTTGGGTTCGTTTCAACAAGTCATCTTCATGTGGAACTGAGTTGTAATATGATGACGTGCATGGACTCCACATTACTAAACCATATTTTCGTTTTAGAAAGTTATAGATACCACCATCTATTTCTGGGTGAGAAATGAACCTCCTAACTTTCATTTGCAAATCGAGGACGATTGGTTTTTTTACACGGTCCTGTTCTGATTTTGCATTTTTCTTTTTTAAATAAACTCTTACTCTTTTATTGACTATCCTAAACGCGCTATAATCATTCTTGCAGTCTCGTATTGCATCTTCATACAGGTCTATAACATTCATTACAAAACCTCCTTATCTAAATCTTTATATAAATAGGAAGTAAAGTATTCCTCTAAATCATTTGGCATATTTTCTAACTCTGTCAATTCTGTAATGTTTTGGAGTTGGTTGTTTTCCAATCCAAACTCAAACTTTATATGAATTTCTGTGTCCATTCTGTCTACTGCATAAACTCCTACCTTTTTGATAACTTTTGATCCTCTTGGTTTATCTTTCAAGGTATAGTTTTTCTGTGTTGGATTTAGTATTGAAGTATTATTTTCCATTTCTTTTCTCCTTATCAGTCATGGGTTGTGTATTATTTATATGATTTTGATATGACCGCTGCGACCAGTGGTAAGCAGTTTGGTCGTGGTGATTTCTCACCAGCATCCGTCTATTTCTTCTTTGGATATTTTGTGGTTTGATTTTTTGATTTGTTTTAGACATTAGTTGTCCTCCGTAAAATATAGTTTATTTTTACGTTCTCCCATTTGGGAGGAACAACTCTCATTCTCGCATACCCTTTTATAGCATAGATGAGTCCTGTTTGTCAATACCAAATATGCATGAAACCCAATAAAATAAGGGGTTTTAGAGTTTTTCACTATAAAAAAATGGAGTCCAGTATTTGAAATATGGACTCCGTAAGTTTCTCATAACAAAGAGGTCATCTTTCCCCAAAAATGACGATAAATTGCAGTATTGAAAGAACACGCAAGGAGGTAAAACGCATCCTTTTTGACATTTATTATTTAGGTATATTTTTTTGATACTATTTGCGTAAAAGTTCTTGGTCTTTTCCGTCAGCGTCTTTCAATTGCGTAAGATAATCCAAGTCAGTATCCATAGTTTTGAGAAAGTTGCGTATAATCTTTTGTTCTTCCTCTTTCCATCTTTTGAGTTGTTCTGGTGAAAGTGGTTTTGTTTGTGAGTAATGTTTTATGAATTTAACAAGTTTCAAATACTGATTAGTTTCCAAACGTTTGTAGGTTTTTAACAATATCGTCATTAGGATCAAGGTGTCTCAAGTAAAACCTTTCAAGTTGATTGACACTTGTTCCAGCATTCTTTGCCAGGACAAAGATATTCACTTTCCCTTTACTCTTTATCAACCTTGTTTGGAGTGAATAATGACGCAAAGAATATAAAGAACGATTTTGTCCGTCTTTTGTTTTCTTCAACTTTGCTTCTCTCAAAATAAGATCAAAACATCTCATTGCATTATCTCTTGCAGTATTTCTATTTGGGAAATGATTGAAGAATAAAAAATCTTTCTCTATAATTTTAGGTCTTCTCATGTCTCGCAATTTTGTAAAATAATCTACTGCATTCGGCATCGTTCTTACAGACCTGTAACCTGTCTTACCCGTCACTCTTATTTCCAAATAATCGGGGTTAGAATGAACCTCAATATCTCTGTATCTAATATTGAATACTTCACTTTTTACTGGTCGCATAAATGATGCAGTAAGAAAGACAACGAAATAATAAAACTCATTATCTATATGCATCCCCTCTATTCGCACTTTGGAGTCCGCCATTTTTCTTATTGTATCGAGTAGGTGTTTATATTCATCATCAGTAAATGAGGGTCTGGGATTATCTCTTTTCTCCTCGAACTTCGGCATTATGATAGGTTTGTTGATTGCGCCCTCTTCATACGCAAGTCTAAAAAGTTTTGATAAAACTGATCGGTATTTGTTTCTTGTTGATGGTGCAAGGGGAACATCTCTTCTAGAGTCCAAAAATAGAAAATAGGTTCTAATATCTTTGGTAGTTATTTTACTAATATCTCTTCTACCGAAATATGCTCTAATACCCTCCTCTGCTCTGTTTATTAGGTTTTCATCATCTCTTGCATATCGACTACTTTTACCCTTACCAGACTCCATCCTTTGGAGATTGATAAGTTCATCTATGTAAGTATTGCAAAGTTGTTTAGTAACTACCGATGCAAAACTTACTTTTTGATTTTTAAGACTTTCAAAAACCTCTTCTGCAACTTTTGCTGCTTCTATCCTTGATGTTTCTTTTGTCGATTTTCTGTAATATTTCTTCTCTGCACCTACCCAGATCTGTGCGAACCAATATGGTGACCGACCAGTTTTATAGAGGGATAAACCCGTCCTAATAGGTTTCTTATCAGTTATTTGATTTACTGAACTTTGATTCATTAGTTACACACTTTCTCCGACGGATTTACTTTTAGTTTAGTGTGTAACTGTGTGTAACTCAATAGTGCTGTTTTTTGAGGGTTTTTTTGCCAGCGTCAAAATAGTGTAAGCATCTGTATTTAATACACTATTTCGTGGTGGAGGGGATAGGATTCGAACCTATGTAGGGTTTCCCCGACGGAGTTACAGTCCGTTGCATTTGACCGCTCTGCCACCCCTCCTAACGTCGGATGGTAAAAGAGTTTTACAACCGATAAAGCTATGTGTAAACAGAAAGATGTAATTTAAAACTGGATTATTTTGAATAAATAATGGGCACACATAATAAAAGATCAAAGAATATTTTAGTAAATAGCGACTACTATATGTTTGGGTTGCATGCTGTAAAAGCGGCAATTGAAAACCCCAATCGTAAGAAGCACGCTTTATGGATAAGTGAAAATGCAAGGGCTAAGGTTTTTAATAACTATAAAATACCCAAAATACCAATTTTTAACCTAGATAAATCAAAAAGTTTACCGATATCTGATAATAAAGTGCATCAGGGTGCCATTTTAAAGGTGAGTCCTTTAAAGCAACCGAGTGACATTCTCGAAATCCAAAAGTCCAAGGAGCCAAAACTAGTTGTAATTCTAGATAAGGTGAGTGACCCACAAAATGTTGGGGCTATTATAAGATCAAGTCTCTTCTTTGATTGTCATGGAATCATTAACACTTACAACGGTGGCTCGAGTGAGAATGGGAGTTTAGTTAAAGCAGCCTCGGGAGCCTTTGAACAAATAAACTATATACAAGTTGCAAACATTTCCCAAACAATCACTAGACTAAAGAAGTCTGGCTACCTTGTTATAGCAATTGATGAAAATTCAACAAATAAAATATCTTCATTTAAGAAAAATAATGACGATATTGCTATTGTATTTGGAGCTGAGGGTAAAGGAATTAGACGTTTAACTAAAGAACAATGTGATTTGCAACTATCTATCGACGGCAATCATAACTTTTCATCTTTAAATGTATCTACAGCCGTTGGGATAACACTTTTTAATTTACAATCAAACAAATTTAAAGGTTGTTAAATTTTTCTTACCACCAATAAGTTTCCTAGTTGTCCCGAATATGGTATGTTCTGTAAGTTTTTAGGGTTCATAAAGAAAAAGTGAAATGAATAGTAAACTAGCTTTAAATTTGTCGAAAACATCGATCCAGCTTTTGAAAAAAGGAAACAAGAAATCTTGGAACGTGCTTGGGTCAGTCGATCCTTCATCAAAAAGCCTTGAAAAAGACTTGGATACACTGAAAAATCAAGCGGCTGCCTTGTCAACAAAAAGACCAGTGGTAGACATCCTTCTACCTAGAGAGTTAGTCCTTTCACAAACCATCGTTATTGACGATAATTTTTCTATTGAACATTGTAAAAAAGTAACAGCCAAACGTTGTGGGCTAAATGAAAATGAAATCTTTATAGCGATTGGAGACTCGTCAACAAGAAGTACGCTTCCTATCGCAGCAATTTCTGCAAATTCCATAACCGAGTCTAGAAATTTTGTAAAGAGAGCAGGATTTCGCCCTGATAGATATATTGCGTCAAGTAAAATATCTGGATTTAAAAAAAGTCCAGTTTTTTTCAATGATAATAGCTCAAAACGATTTTTTGACCTCGAAGGTAAAACATTTACACGAGCCTTGGCGTTAACAAGTATTTTATTATTTGCTGGATTCTTAACATCTCTGGCCTCTGCATTTTTTGAATATAGAGAAAATAATAAGCCTTATAAGTATTTGGTCGACTCTAAATTTTATTTACAAAAGGAAAAAATTAAGCAAAACGAACTTGCTTTATTAGAAACGGTAAAAAAAATTTCTGCTTCTCGACTAGACTTTTCAATTTTAAAGCCAAGAATTTCAAACTTTGATTATATACTGCGTAAAAATAGCAATCAGCTTCCCAAATTGGATTCAATCAAAAAGTTCTCGATAACAGCACAACTAAAAGCCAATCAAAAAACAGCGCAAATAAAAGATCTGGCGCCTTCAGAGATGATATTTCCAATTTCAATTTCTAATAAACCGAAGCAGTTTAATGACATCAAAGAGCTTTCTAATTTAGAACCAGCAAGTTTATTGAACCTTACTGTAAATAGCCAAATAAAAGCAACCCTATCATTTCCAAATATAGATGAAGATTTTTCTCAATTAATTGATCGAAAAAAGAATTTATCAAAAGACGGATTAAATGTTTCAAACAGCCTCGCAAACAGAATGGTTTTTGAGCCTCCAGAAAAAGAAAGTAATATAAATAATGAATATAAAAAAATAGTTATTGAAGAGATTTTTTCAGATATATCTTTGACCAAAATTTTAATTACGACAGCAAATAAACAGGCTAGTTCACTCCCATTACTTTACTTTAACACCCAAAAACCAGATATTCTTACTCCAGAAAATTTAATGGGTATCAAATTTATTGATTATAAGAGAAAAGCTTTAATTAAACCAAATGAAGCAAAGCAAGAGGAGTTTTTTATCAGCTCTCTTGCACAAAATTTTGAGAATAAATTAAATTTGAATCGGCAGTTCAATTTAAAACTTCGCCAGCAAGGTCTTGATGTTAAATTATTGAACAACTATGAGGAAGGAAATCCAATACAACTAGCGTCATGGAATGGCAAGAAGCCTTTTATAAAACCAAAGATTATAGACTCAATTAAAGTTTTAGAAGATCCTACTAAGTCTACAGGGGCAGTGACCTTTGTTGAACTTCCGCCTACAATACCGACCATTATAAGTGGATTAAAAAAAGTAGCCGCTAGCTCAGTTAAAAACTTGAGAGTCATAAGTAATCCTCCAAGCATACCTAAAAGAGCATCCATAGTTGGAAACTCAACGCTAAAAAATTTAATAGAGCTAAATAGAACAAATTTAATTGGTATTTTTGGCAAAAGAACAGGGCGGATTGCTTTAATAAGATTATCTTCTGGTAATACGATAAAAGTTAAAGTAGGCCAGCAATTTGGAAATGGGTGGAAGGTTATAAGTATTGATCTTGATAAAATTCATATTAAGAATGGTAGTAGACAAGAAACACTTAGAATTCCTGGTTAAAACGATTGTTTACTTTGTACCATATAGTCTATCACCAGCATCTCCGAGGCCGGGTAATATGTACCCAATATCGTTAAGTGATCTGTCTAAAGATGCGGTAAAAACCTTTACATCAGGGTGATTTTTCTGCATGATCTCAACGCCCTCTGGCGCAGCTAACAAGCACAGAAATCGGATGTCTTTTGCTCCTTTTTTCTTCAGATAATCGACTGCAAATGATACAGAGCCACCCGTCGCGAGCATTGGATCAACAACTATGCATACGCGATCACTTAAATCACTTGGAACCTTAGAGTAGTATTCGACTGGCTGTAATGTTTTTTCGTTCCTATATAACCCAAGAAACCCTACTCGAGCTGAAGGTATAAGATCTAAAACACCATCAAGCAAGCCATTGCCAGCTCTCAAAATAGAAATTAAGGCTAACTTTTTTCCTGCTAAAGTCGGAGAGTCGTAACGTTCCAGAGGTGTTTCTATGGAAATCGTTTCCATTGGTAAATTTCTTGTAATTTCATAGGCGAGCAACAAACTTATCTCCTTTAAGAGCGCCCTAAAATGATTAGAAGATGTAGTCTTTTTTCGCATTTCCGTCAGTTTATGTTGTATCAGTGGATGGTTAATTATAGTTAAGTTTTCCATTTTTTTCTTTCTACAGTTGTTGAATTAATTTCTCTTTGAGTTTTGCATCACAAAAGGCAAACTCTAAAGACCTCTTATTAATTTCACTAAAGATCTCTATTCCCCAACCAAAAGCATTATGAAGACCTTCATATTCTTTTGATAAAGTTGTGGAAAAGAAAGGAGGGTCATCGGTGGAGATAGAGATTGGAAGGTTTTTATTTAATAAAAAATTTATTGGATGATCCTCGAGTGATGAATATAAGCCCATCGCTATATTTGAACCTGGGCATATTTCTAATAAAATATTTTTTTTCGTCAGTTTAGTGATGGTTTCTTCACTCTCACTTGCTCTTACACCATGACCTATTCTTGTCACACCTAGCTGTATAGCTTCATCTACAGATTTTGCTCCACATATTTCTCCTGCATGGGTCGTTATTCCAAGCCCCGAATTCCTCGCGAAATTAAAGCTCTCCATAAAATCTAAGTTATTAAATTTTTTTTCATCTCCCGCCATTCCAAACCCAACCACATTATAGCTTTTTGCTTTGGAAGCGAAGATTGAAGCTTCTAAAGCCTTTTCTGGACCAAGGTGTCTTATGCAAACAATTATAAAATAGGTATGAATTCCATATTTGTTTTTATATTCACCAGCAGCCTTGCTAGCAATTTCCAAAAACCGTTCCCATCGATTAGAAGGTGTATCACTCCACAAATGAGGGCCTAAAAAAATCTCAGAATATAATACGTTTTCTTTAACCTGTTTATCAAGCACATGTCTTATGAGCGCTTCAAAATTTTTTTCTTCTAAAAATAAGTTTGTTACTATTTCGTATATGCTTAAGAATTGGTCAAAATTCTGCCATTTATAGTTTCCAGCTTTATCAAAAATTTCTGGTATTTGAGTGAAGTTACTTTTACATATATCTCGTACTAACTGTGGTGAAGCTGCGCCTTCCAAATGCAAGTGAAGTTCAACCTTTTTACATGACTTCAATGAGCTCATATTAAAAAACCTACACATTAGTTTCTAATCTAAGGAAATTTTCTATTAGTGAACCTATATCAGAAAAATTTATTAATCCGTAACATTTATTGATTAATTTTTGGTTTTTTATTAACACAGGAACTTGCTCTCTAGTATGATCTGTTCCCGCAAAAGATGGATCGTTTCCATGATCAGCTGTTATAACCAAAAAATCGTCTTTATTTAAAATTGAAAATAGCTTTGGTAATTGCTTATCAAAATTTTCTAGCGCTCTTGCATAGCCCGGCAGATCTCTTCTATGCCCATATAAGGTATCGAATTCAACGAGGTTTGCAAAGATTAAATCGCCGGGATTTGCTTTTTTAATTATCTCTAGCATCTCGTCAAATAATTTATCATCCGACATCCCTGATACAGATTCGCTAATTCCCCTATGTCCAAAAATGTCGGCAATTTTACCAATGCCAAAACATTTTTTTCCAGATTTTATTACCTTGTCACATAAAGTGTCTATTGGTGGTGGCGATATGAAATCTTTTCTATTCTTTGTACGAAAGAACTCATCTTTTTTTTTCCCAAGAAAAGGTCTTGCAATTATTCGCTGTACTCTCAACTCATCAAAGATTCCAGCTGCAATTTCACAAGTTTTGTATAACTGATCTAAGGCAAAAACCTGTTCATGAGCTGCTATTTGTAAAACACTATCAGCAGAGGTATACACTATTGGGCAACCGGAATTTAGGTGCTTTTCCCCAAATTCTTTGATGATTTCTTCACCAGACGCATGTTTGTTTCCTAAAACACCAGACAACTTAGCTTTCTCGATAAGTTTCTTCATCTGTTTTTCAGGGAAAACTGGGACAACTTCGGAGAAGGTATGCCAACCAACTAGATTCGTAAAACCAACTATTTCGTGATGACCGGTAGGAGTATCTTTACCCTTAGAACGCTCTTTAGCTACAGCATAGGTTCCAATTGTGCTGTTAGTATTAGGAAAGGTCAGACCTGTTGATAGCCTTGTGGCGCTGTAAATTCCTAAAGACTCTAAGTTAGGCACCATTAGAGATCCCTTTCTTCCAATATCCGCATCACCGTTTGCACAGGCCATAGCGATAGAACCAAATGTGTTGGCCCCCTCATCATTATAAAAATTTGCATCGGGAGCACCACCTATGCCAAGTGAGTCCAAAATAATTAAAATAGCCTTACCCATTAACTTACTTTATGCAAAATTAAGTCCTTGCTTAGTTCTGGTTCTCTATCCGAGATGGAAAAGCAGCCACTGATTTCCTCTTCCAAAGAAGGGGTAAAAAATTTGTCGGCACCATGCAAAAACAAGAGGGGAGTTTTTGTATTGACCTTTTTCCCTGATTTTACCACTTTTGTAAATCCAACAGATAGGTCAAGTTTATCCGATGCTTTCTGCCTTCCTCCACCCATTTTTATTAGAATATTGCCCAAGGCTTTTGTATTAATTTGAGTTATAAACCCTTCCTTTTTAGCCTTGATTGGCACTATCGACTCAGCTCTTGGGAGTGCTTTCTTGTAGGTTGATAAAAAGTGCTTTGGTCCTCCTAAAGCCGATACCATTTTTTCGAAGCGCTCTGCTACATGACCAGACTTAAGTAGTGAATAGATTTTCTGTTTTATTTTCTTATGGCTTTTTTCAGAGAAAACCATTGAATATAGCTCGATAGATAAAGCTATTGTTGTGTCTAAGAGCGCCTGTTCATTTTTATTTTTACCTAATAAAATTTCAACTACTGTTTCTACTTCTAGAGAATTTCCGATAGATGAGCTTAGAGGGTCGTCCATGCTTGTTATAAGTGCTTTAGCTTTACAATTAGATGCATTTGAAACAGATACCAAACTTTTAGCTAATTTTTCTGCTTGACTAATTTTGGTCATTAGTGCGCCTCTACCTACTTTAACATCCAGAATTAGATTTTTTATTCCAGAAGCCAACTTTTTAGAGATTATAGATGCTGTGATCAAGTCAACTGAGTCTACTGTACTTGTAACATCTCTTGTCGAATAAAGAATTCTATCGGCAGGCACTAAATCGGAGGTCTGCCCAACGATAGCACATCCTACTTCTGAAACAATTTTTCGAAACGAGGTTTCACTTTGCTCTATTTCATACCCTGGTATTGAGGAAAGCTTATCCAGAGTACCTCCAGTATGCCCTAAACCTTTTCCCGAAATCATGGGAACAAAACAATCCAAACTAGCCAATATAGGAGCGAGTATTAAAGATACCGTATCACCCACGCCACCGGTAGAATGCTTATCCACTATTGGTCCATTTAGATCCCACTTTAAAACCGTCCCACTATTCATCATTGAATTGGTTAGATCTATTTTTTCACGTTCACTCAACCCATTGATCCATGAAGCCATCAAAAAAGCACCAATTTGAGCTGGCTCAACTCCATCGTCGCACAATTCCTGTATAAACCATTGTATTTCAGCAGAGGTTAATTGCTGGTTATCTCTCTTCTTTCTTATTAAATTTTGAATAAGCATCATCGTGCCTGCTGCATTCACTCACTTTATATTTTTGCGTAGCAAATAGGTCGCTAATCATTTATTGTATATGATTACTGTATTATTCTAAACTACCAATTTATTATCTAATATTTAACGTTCTTAAAAACTTACATAGCTAATTTTAATGCCACTAGACGAAAACTTTAATAAAAGAGAAATGGATCCAGTCATCGTTAAGAACAGTGGGATACCTCTACATCTAGAGTTCATTAACGAAGTGAGGATTAATAAAAGTGCTGTAGAAAAAAGGTGTGCTTCGGTAACAAGCCGCCGCACAGTTAAGAAACATAACCAAGCCGCATGGCTTCTCAAGGCCATTACGTGCATGGATCTTACCACACTATCTGGAGATGATACCGAAGGTAGGGTTATGCGGCTTTGTAATAAAGCAAAGAATCCTTTGCGAGATGACCTTTTGGAGAAGCTTGGGGTAGAAGATCTCAATATTAAAGTAGGCGGAGTATGTGTTTATCATCAATTCATAAGAACCGCATTAGATAATCTTCGAGGATCCAATATTCCGGTAGTTGCTGTTTCCACAGGGTTTCCAGCAGGACATACGCCAAAAAAAACAAAAATTCTAGAGATAAAAGAATCCATAAGAAGTGGTGCTCAAGAAATTGACATTGTTATATCAAGAAGACATGTTTTATCTGGAAACTGGAAAAAGCTGTATGATGAAATATCAGAATACAAAGAAGCTTCAGGTGATGCTTGCTTAAAAACTATTTTAGCTACCGGAGAACTAGGAACGTTAAAAAATGTAGCAAAGGCTTCTTTGGTTTGTATGATGGCTGGAGCAAACTTCGTAAAAACTTCAACAGGGAAAGAAACCATAAATGCAACACTGCCATTTACTTTGGTTATGTCCAGAGCAATAAGAGAATACTTTGAACTCACAGGGTTTGAAGTAGGATACAAGCCGGCAGGTGGTATTTCATCCGCAAAAGATTGTTTATCTCAAATGATGCTAATAAAGGAAGAACTTGGAACGAAATGGCTACATCCTTCACTTTTCAGACTTGGTGCTTCATCTTTACTTTCCGACATTGAGAGACAAATAGAGCATTTTGCCACTGGCCAATACTCTTCATTTAATAGACACGGCATAGCATAAATATATGATAAAGGTTAAAAACGCTCTTAAAAGAATGGATTACGAAGAAGCTCTCGAGAGTAATATTGAGTCATTGGAGTGGATAGCTGAACATAATGGTCAATTTGGGCATTTTATTGGGGGCAGATTTACTAAACCAAAAAACTTATTTAAAACCATTAACCCCTTTAATGAAAAAGAAATTGCTAAAATTTCTCAAGGAACTGTTGCTGATATTAAAAAATCTGTTCAGGCTGCAAAAGCAGGCTTAGAAAAATGGCAATCAATCAGCCCCTTTCAAAGATCAAAATATTTGTATGCTATTGCAAGATATATTCAAAAAGAATCTCGAACAATCTCCGTTTTGGAGTCAATAGAAAATGGAAAATCAATTCGGGAAAGTAGAGACATTGATATACCTCTTGCAGCGAGACACTTTTATTATCACGCCGGATGGGCTCAATTACTTGATGAAGAATTTCAAAACTATTCTGCAATTGGAGTATGTGGGCAAATTATTCCATGGAATTTCCCAATACTGATGTTAGCGTGGAAGGTTGCTCCAGCGATTGCGGCGGGAAATTCAGTTATCCTTAAACCTGCAGAGCAAACATCTCTTACAGCTCTTTATTTCGCAGAAATATGCAAGAGAATTAAACTGCCAGCAGGTGTAGTTAACGTAGTAACCGGCGACGGAATAACTGGATCGCATCTTGTAACTGAAAAGGATATTTCGAAAGTAGCCTTCACTGGCTCAACAGCAGTTGGCAAACAAATTAAGAAAAATACGGCAGGAAGTGGAAAGAAGTTAACTTTAGAGTTAGGAGGGAAATCTCCTTTTATAATATTTGACGATGCTGACCTAGACAGTGCTGTCGAAGGTCTAGTTGATGCAATTTGGTTTAATCAAGGGCAGGTTTGCTGCGCCGGATCTAGGCTTTTATTACAAGAGACAATCAGCACAAAGGTAGAAAAGAAGATTCTTTCAAGAATGAAAAAATTACGATTTGGTAATCCATTAGATAAAAGTATAGACATGGGACCTTTAGTAAGCCTTGAACAACAGAGTAGAGTTAGAGGTTTAGTTGATAAAGGAGTAGAAAGTGGAGCTGACATCTTCCAGTGTGTTATACCCCCTAACCTAAACGGATATTTTTATCCACCGACCCTACTAAAAAATGTTTCTCCTTCAATGGAAATTTTCCATAAAGAGATATTTGGCCCAGTTCTTTCTTCAACAACATTTAGAACTCCAGAAGAAGCAGTATCTCTCGCAAATAATTCTCAATATGGATTGTCAGCAAGTATTTGGAGCGAGAATATTAATCTCGCTTTAGATATTGCTCCAAAATTAAAAGTAGGTGTTGTATGGATCAACTCTACAAATGTCTTCGATGCTGCAGTCGGTTTTGGAGGTTATAGAGAGAGTGGCTATGGTAGAGAAGGTGGTAAAGAAGGAATGTTTGAATACCTAAGCTTGAACCCAGACAATTACAATAGAAAAAATGAATACAAAGTATTAAAGGAAAGGACTCCTCAAAAAAAGCAATCTATTCCTCATATAGACCAAACTAGAAAAATGTTTATTGGAGGCACTCAAAAGAGAGGAGATAGTGGGCACTCAATGGGGATATTTGATAACCAAAGAGAAGAGATAGCAACGGTTGGACGTGGTAATCGGAAGGATATACGAGATGCTGTAGAGGCAGCCAATAAGCAACTAAATTGGACAATACTTAGTTCCCATGCAAGAGCACAGATTATGTTCTATATTGCAGAAAATCTTTCCCAAAGAAGAGATTATTTTATTGGTTTACTTTCTTCGACATCATTATGTCAAAACCCATCACAGGAATTCGATACGACATTAAAAAGATTATTTACCTTTGCTTCATGGGCAGACAAATTTGACGGAGTTGTTCATCAAGCACCAATAAGAGCAAATACCATAGCACTGAATGAACCAGTTGGTGTAGTAGGTATCATATGTCCTGACATTGCACCGTTGGCTTCTTTTATTACGCTTATTGCGGCTGCGCTTTGTCAAGGAAATCGCCTAATAGTAATTCCCTCAGAAAAATTTCCTTTGCCTGCAGTGGATATGTATCAAATATTCGATACTTCAGACGTTCCTGGAGCAGCAATTAATATTGTAACTGGAAAACACAATGAACTCATTAATACACTTTCCGAGCACACATCCGTTGATGGGATATGGAATTTTGGAGATCCAAAAAACGAGGCTAGCATTGATAGAGCCTCAGTTTCAAATTTAAAACAAATATGGTCTATAAATGGAAACAACGTCAACTGGATCAAGTATCACGCAAGCTTCAACAAGTTGCTATTAAGAAAAGCGACTCAAGTTAAGAATATTTGGGTACCATATGGGGAATAAGATTTGTTCAGATATTAGTCAAATCAAAAGCGCCTGGAAGCAGCAATCCCATATTTGTTTCTTCAAGAAACCCTTGAAGATTACATAGATATACCGGAGTACTAGTCTTTGAAAATTCCATTAGCTTTTGTCTACAGCCCCCACAAGGAGTTGTGGGCTTCTTAGTGTCCGCCATCACTAAAATTTCAGCGATTTCAGTACATCCGTCAGTCACCATTTTTCCTATTGCTGCGGCCTCAGCACACATCCCTTGAGGAAACGCACCGTTTTCAACATTCACGCCTGTATAAATAGTTGAGTTTATTCCCAGCAAGCTGACTGCAACACTAAACTTTGAATAAGGTGCATAGGCGTTAGAGAAAACACTTTTTGCGTTCGAAAAAAGTAAGGCTTTTTTTTGCTTCATCTTATTTCTAATTTCTTGGATACCCTATGATTTCTAGCGCCTCTTTAATTTCCTCTAAAATCAGTGGATCATCGATAGTTGCTGGAACTTTAAATTCTTCGCCATCCGCAATTTTACATACGGTTGAACGCAAAATTTTTCCAGATCGTGTTTTTGGCAAGCGTTTTATAATCAGTGCTTGCTTAAAAAAAGCAACAGGCCCAAGCCTATCTCTAACCATTTGCACCAGCTCTTTTTGAACTTCGGCTTCAGGTCTATTTACCCCATCTGTTAAACAAACCAAGCCAAGTGGTACCTGCCCCTTTAATTCGTCACTTATTCCGACAACTGCACACTCAGCGACATCTTTGTGATCAGCTAGAATTTCTTCCATTGCTCCTGTAGACAATCTGTGGCCTGCAACATTAATAACATCATCCGTTCTTGCCATTATATACATATACCCATCCTCGTCCTTCAACCCGGCATCACCTGTTTCATAATATCCAGAAAATTTTGACAAATATGCCGAAACAAATCTGTCATCAGCTTTCCAAAGCGAGGGTAAAGCTCCAGGAGCGAGAGGTAACTTGATAGCAATTGACCCTAACTGATTTGGAGGCAAAATATTACCACTATCATCTAGAACATCTATCTCAAAACCTGGGATTGGTACAGATGGTGAACCAACTTTAATTTCCAACTGCTCGATACCCCAAGGATTTCCAATCATCACGTGTCCACTTTCTGTTTGCCACCAATGATCTATAACAGGTATTTGGAGCAAATCCTTTGCCCAGTTTATAGTATCAGGGTCTGCTCTTTCTCCAGCCAAAAACAGTGTTCTTAAACTCGTTAAACTATACTTTTTCAGAAAATTACCTTTTGGGTCAGCCCTTTTTATTGCCCTAAAAGCAGTAGGGGCGGTAAAGAGCGACACGACGTTGTGATCACTTATTACTCGCCAGAAAGTACCAGCATCTGGCGTTCCAACAGGCTTTCCTTCAAAAAGAATACTAGTAGTACCACTTACCAAGGGAGCGTATACTATGTAGGAATGACCTACAACCCAACCTACATCAGAAGCGGCCCAAAAAACTTCGCCAGGATGAACATCATAAAAGTTTTTCATAGTCCAATTTAGACTTACCAAATGCCCGCCTACAGGTCTTATTACACCTTTAGGCTGCCCTGTTGTGCCAGAGGTATAAAGAATATATAAAGGATCTTCTCCACTCACTGGAACGCAATCAGCTTCATCAGCCTCTGAAACTAAATCATTCCAGTCAAAATCTTGGCCCTCTATCAAATTCGCTCTCAACTCCTCTCTCTGGTAAACAATACAAAAATCGGGCTTATGCTCAGCCAATTTGATTGCTTCGTCGAGCAAGGGCTTATAGGCAACAATTCTGCCAGGCTCTAAACCGCAGGAGCCCGCAATTATCGCTTTTGCGTTACAATCATCAATTCTTACGGCTAACTCACTTGAGGCAAATCCTCCAAAAACTACAGAATGAATAGCTCCAAGCCTAGCGCACGCAAGCATAGAAACTACCGCCTCTGGGATCATTGGCATATATATAATAACTCTGTCACCTTTTTTAATGCCCTTTACTTTTAGAGCTCCAGCTAGCTTTGCCACGTTTTGCTTAAGCTCTAAGTAGGAAATTTTTCTTACTTTTTTACACATAGCGCTATCATAAATAATTGCGATATCTTCCCCTTTTCCATTCTCTATATGTCTGTCAACGCAATTATAGCAAGCGTTTATTGCCCCACCCGTAAACCAATTATAAAATGGCTTTCTGCTATCATCCAAAATTTTGTCAGGAGCTTTGTACCAAGTAATTTCTTTTGCTTGGTTTTTCCAAAATCCTAAAGGGTCTTGCTTCCAATCGTCATAAACTTTTTGATAACTCAATTGATCCTCCTGGCTAACCATAGATTTGAACAGGTGTTCCTGCCAGAGCTGAAATATTTAAAAGTCCTCTGGTAGTTATTGATGGGCTAACAATATGTGCTTTATTTCCCATCCCCATTAAGATAGGCCCTACTTCAATCCCATTAGATCTCATTTTTAAAATGTTACGCACACCACTCGCTGCATCTATATTACTGAATACTAGGACATTTGCTGAGCCTGTAAATCTACTGCCCCTAAAAATTCTCAGCCTTAAATCCTCATCAAGGGCCGAGTCAGAATGCATTTCACCCTCATATAAAAAATCTAATCCTTTACTATCAAGTATGTGAAGAGCTTCTCTCATTCGTCTTCCTGAGTCAGTATCTAAACTTCCAAATTGAGAGTGAGAACAAAGAGCAATTTTAGGAGTAATACCAAAACGTTTAGTATGTCGTGCCGCTCCAATAACGATCTCAGCTATCTCTTCCGCGGTAGGGTTTGGATGGATATTGCAATCAGCTACAAACAAGACATCTGACTCTAAGATCATCATTGATAATGCCCCGACGGGCTTCAATCCGTCACCAGATAAAATTTCTTCAATATATTTTAGGTGCCATAGATATTGTCCAAAAGTTCCACAAATCAAGCTGTCGGCCTCGCCTCGTTTTACCATAATTGCACCGATAGCTGTCGTGTTTGTTCTCATAATTTCTCTAGCTAAAGCTGGTGTAACGCCTTTTCTCTCCATTATTCCTAAATATGCTTCCCAGTATTCTCTGAACCTAGGGTCATTTTGGGGGTTTACCAGCTCAAAATCCTTACCATGCACTAGCGGCAAACCATATCTCTCAATTCTATTTTCAACTACTTCTGGTCGCCCAATCAGTATGGGTTTATCATTCGTTTCCTCTAACAAAGCTAAAGCAGTCCTCAGTGTTCGCTCATCTTCTCCTTCAGCAAAAACAATCTTACGAGATGATGTTTTTGCTGCTTCGAAGACCGGCTTCATTAAGATAGTAGATTTATAAACTGATCCCTCCAATTTTTGTTTATAAGCCTCCACATCTTTCAAGGGACGAGAAGCGACGCCACTCTTCATTGCAGCCTCTGCTACTGCCACTGCAACATTCGGCAATAGTCTTGGATCAAAGGGTTTCGGAATAAGATACTCTTTGCCAAACTTTAAAATTTCTCCCTGATATGCTTCTACAGTTTCTGCGGTTGAAGTTTGTCTCGCTAGATTGGCTATGGCATGTATACAGGCTAATTTCATTTCATCATTTATTTGTGTGGCTCCAACATCTAGAGCTCCTCTAAAAATGAAGGGAAAACATAAAACGTTGTTTACTTGGTTTGGATAATCAGATCGACCTGTAGCTATAAGCGCATCAGGTGCCACCTTTAGTGCATCAGCTGGATTGATTTCTGGATCAGGGTTTGCAAGAGCAAAAATTATTGGTTGCTTATTCATTTTGAGAACCATTTTACTGGTCAATACACCTGGGCCTGAAAGCCCTAAAAACATGTCGCAATCTTTAATCACATCATCTAATTTTGACAAATTACTATCTTGAGCAAACCGTTTTTTCTCTTCATTTATTTCGCTTCTATTTTTTGTAATTAAACCCTTACTATCGCTGAGCCATATATTTTCTCTTTTTACACCCAATTTCACCAACATTTCTAAGCAAGCTATTCCAGATGCTCCTGCCCCGACTGCAACGATTTTAGTGTTTTCAATTTTCCTATTTGAGAGTTCTATCGCGTTGACGGCTGCTGCACCTACCACTATCGCTGTTCCATGTTGGTCATCATGGAAAACAGGTATTTTCATCTTTTCTTTGCAAAGTCTCTCAACTTCAAAACAGTCTGGCGCCTTTATATCTTCTAAATTTATCGCACCAAAAGTTGGCTCTAAAGACGCTACTATCTCAGCAAGTCTTTGTGGGTTATCTTCATCCACTTCAATATCAAAACAGTCGATATTTGCAAATTTCTTAAATAGAACGGCTTTTCCTTCCATCACAGGTTTAGAGGCACCAGGTCCTATATTTCCTAAACCTAAAACGGCTGTACCGTTAGAAATCACTGCAACTAAATTCGCTTTCGAAGTATACTTAGAGGCAGTGTTTTCATCTTCCTTTATTTCCAAACAAGCTTCAGCAACTCCAGGAGAGTATGCCCTTGAGAGATCTCTTTGATTAGCCAAAGGTTTTGTTGCTCTAATTTCTAACTTCCCCGGTTGTGGAAACTCATGATATTCAAGTGCTGCTTTTTTAGAACTATTTTCTTTTGAATTCCTTGCCAATTTTTCCTCTTAAATTAGTGGTTGCGACCTTTTTTATTGAACAATAACTGAATAATCTCATCTGCTGCTCTTGGAATATTAGTACCAGGTCCAAATATTGCGCTAACCCCACTGTCTTTCAGAAATTTATGGTCTTGATGTGGAATAACACCGCCACAAATTACCAGCATATCTTGTCCATTTCTCTTTTCTAGCTCCTCGATTAGTTGTGGGGCCAGTGTTTTATGGCCTGCCGCCTGTGTTGAAATACCGATGATATCAAATTTTCCATTCAGCGCATCCTCAGCAGCCTCAGCTGGTGTCTGAAATAAAGGTCCTACTTTTACATCAAACCCAAAATCGATAAATGCTGAAGCAATTACTTTTGCTCCTCTATCATGCCCATCTTGCCCCATTTTCACAACTAGCATCTTAGGCTTCCGCCCCTCCATTCTGGTAAAGCTGTCCACAATGTCTATTGTCTGCTCGATCTCCTTTTTATTTTTGAACGACTTAACATATTTCCCTTTACCGACTTCACTTGTCGTTGAATACCTAGTGTAAACTTCCTCTAAAGCATATGACATTTCTCCTACAGTGGCTCGCTCTCTAGCGGCCTCAATTGCTAACTCTAAGATGTTTCCGGTACCGTCTCTTGCAGCTAATTTCATATTACTAAGCGCAGCTAGACATTTTTTTTCATCTCTGGAACTTTTTATATTTTCTAGTCTTTCAATTTGCTCAAGACGAACTTTTAAGTTATCTACATCTCTGACTTCGACGTTCTGTTCATCCTCCCCAACATATTTATTGACTCCAACAATGACTTCCTCACCACTATCTACCTTAGCCTGACGAATTGCTGCTGATTCTTCTATTCGTCGCTTAGGCAGACCCAGCTCAACCGCCTTAGTCATACCTCCTAATTCTTCAATTTCCTGTATCTGTTCCCATGCCTTTTCACAAAGTTCGTTAGTTAAAGTTTCCACGTAATAACTGCCGGCTAGCGGATCAACCACATTTGTTATTCCAGTTTCTTCTTGAAGAATTAATTGAGTATTTCTAGCAATTTTTGCCGAGAACTCTGTCGGTAAAGCAATAGCCTCGTCTAGAGCGTTTGTATGAAGGCTTTGAGTCCCTCCTAGCACAGCTGCTAGTGCCTCATATGCAGTTCTAACCACATTATTGTAGGGGTCTTGTTCCTGTAAGCTTACACCTGAGGTTTGGCAATGTGTCCTTAGCATCAATGAGCTAGATTTGTTTGGATTAAATTCCTTAATAATCCTTGCCCATAAAATTCTAGCAGCTCGAAGTTTTGCTACCTCCATAAAGAAATTCATACCGATCGCAAAAAAGAATGAAAGCCTTCCAGCAAAATCATCAATGTTTAAGCCCTTAGATAAGGCCGCTCGTACGTATTCTTTCCCATCAGCTAAAGTGAATGCCAGTTCCTGTACTAAATTAGCTCCGGCCTCTTGCATATGGTAGCCAGATATTGATATAGAATTGAATTTTGGCATCTCTTTGCTCGTAAATTCTATTATATCAGCAATCAATTTCATAGAGGGCTCGGGAGGGTAAATATAGGTATTTCGGACCATAAACTCTTTTAGTATGTCATTCTGAATAGTACCCGTTAATTTCTCTCTTGTTACCCCTTGTTCCTCTCCTGCAACGATAAAGCTTGCCATTATAGGTATAACTGCTCCATTCATCGTCATAGAGACAGACATTTGATCCAATGGGATACCCTTAAACAAGATTTTCATGTCTTCTACAGAGTCAATAGCGACACCTGCTTTACCCACATCCCCTTCAACTCTTGGATGGTCACTGTCGTATCCACGGTGAGTGGCCAAATCGAATGCAACCGAAATCCCTTTCTGCCCAGACGCAAGATTTTTTCTATAAAACTTATTACTCTCTGCAGCTGTAGAAAAACCAGCGTACTGTCTTATTGTCCACGGCCTACCAGCATACATCGTTGCTCTTGGTCCTCTCATGAACGGCTCTTTACCCGGAATACTATTTAAGTGTTCGAGTCCTTCAAGATCAGTCTTCGTGTACAAAGGTTTTATATCTATCCCCTCTGCTGTTTCAACATTAAGGGATTCTAACTTTTTTCCTCTTAATTCTTTTTCGGCTAAATGCTCCCATTCAGAAAGTTTTTTGTGCTGCATGTTATACCTTATTCAAACTCAATAATTACATCATCTACTGCCAAACTGTCACCAACTGCCACATTGACTTTTTTAACTTTACCTTTTTTCTCAGCTCTAAATACATTCTCCATCTTCATTGCTTCAACAGAACATAAAATTTGACCTTCCTCAATAAAATCTCCATCTCTTACACTCACAGAAACCAAGAGCCCCGGCATAGGACACAAAAGAAATTTCGATGTATCAATAGTTTCAGGCTCCTTTATAAATTTAAACAACTCTTTTTCAGTTTCATTACATACGATTACTGTATCCAAAAAACCTCGGTACTCTACAGAAATGCCTTCATCCTTAAATCTTAGATTTGCGACAATATTTTTTTTGTTAAAAATTGCGCTTATCAGGGCATCGCCCGGTTTCCAACTAGTGACAAACTTTAACTGCGTGTCATCTACAAGAGCATTATGCTCATGGTCACCTATATAAATTTTAACAGAAACCCATTTATCCTCAAACTTTATAAAATATTCACCATCCGTATTCCTCTCAGAAGGGTTCATTCTTCCTGAAATTTTTTGATCTCTCATATTTATTGTATGCTGTGCAAACCCGACTAAAGCAGCTAATTGGTTGCGTTCCTCTTTAGAAAGTTTCTCACCGTTAAATCCTTCAGGATAGTTTTCTTCTATGAAAGCTGTTGAAATATTGCCTTCGCGAAAATTAATATTCCTATAAACACTATGTAGAAAAGGTATATTTTGTCCTATTCCCTCAATTTGATAACTATCCAAAGCTTCCTGCATGTAGCAAATAGCATGTTCCCTAGTTTCTCCCCAAGAACATAACTTAGATATCATCGGATCATAATAAATACTGATTTCTCCACCTTCAATTACACCGCAGTCATTTCTAATTACTTTATCCTCGTCATCGGATACTTGAGGGGGTTTAAACTTGGTTAATCTTCCGGTAGATGGAAGAAAGTTTCTGTAGGGATCTTCGGCATAAATTCTACTTTCTAAAGCCCAACCCTTTAGTTTTACTTCGTCTTGCTTTAAATTTAATCGCTCCCCATACGCGACTTTTATCATTAATTCTACAAGGTCTAGGCCGGTTACTAGTTCCGTAACAGGGTGTTCTACTTGCAAACGGGTATTCATTTCTAGGAAATAAAAATTTTTATCTCCATCAACTATAAACTCTACGGTTCCAGCAGAGCAGTAGTTTACTGCCTTTGCCAAGCTTACAGCTTGATCTCCCATCTTCACTCTTAGCTGGCGGTCAAGGAAAGGACTTGGGGCTTCTTCAATAACCTTTTGATTTCTTCTTTGAATCGAACATTCTCTTTCCCCCAAATATATACAATTTCCAAACTTATCAGCTAGCACTTGGATCTCTATATGCCTAGGATTAGTTATATACTTCTCAATAAAAACTCTTTTATCACCAAAGGATTTTTCTGCCTCGTTTTGAGAGGAAATTAAACCTTGTTTCAATTCGCTCTCAGAACTAACAATTCTCATACCTTTACCACCACCACCTGCTGATGCTTTAATCAAAACTGGAAACCCAATATCTTTAGCGATTTTTTCTGCCTGATTTTCATCAGAAATTTCACCTAGAAACCCAGGTACGATGGATACTCCTGCTTCTTCAGCGATTTTTTTTGATGATATTTTATCACCCATTGAATCTATTGCGGAGCTTGGAGGTCCTATAAAAACTAAATTATTTTTTTCTACTTCTAGAGCAAAAGCTGAATTTTCTGAAAGAAATCCATAGCCTGGATGAACTGCCTCTGCTCCCGTTTGTTTCATAGCAGAAATAATTTTTTCTTTATCGAGATAAGAACTTTGTGCAGGACTTTCTCCTATATATATTGACTCATCGGCCATCAAGGCATGCGGGGAATACCTGTCTGCGTCTGAATAAACAGCAACTACTTTTATACCCATACCTTGAGCTGACTTTATTACACGACAGGCAATTTCACCTCTGTTTGCGACAAGTATTTTTTTAAACATTTTAATTCACAACCCTATTACATCAGGAAAATTTTTTTCTATTTCCTTTATATCTAAAACCAAAAGAGCCTCATAGGATTTGGGATCGAAGTTTTTTTCTGCACTTTTAATCTCCCTATCGAATAACCAGCTAATCCTTCCAGCATCAAGGTTTCCTCTCAGAAATGGCTTATCACCAAAAAAATCATAAAGATGAGAGAGAAAAACCGTATCAGCAATTATGTCATTTTTTCGTCGATCTGCATACCTTTCTCTTCTGAAAATTTTAGCAGGCTCAGCTTTATTTTCGCGCCGTATAGTAAAGTGCACCTTCGTTTGCTTTATGCCCGATGGGAATCCCCTATGCTTTAAAATCTTATACCTCGTTATAGTGGAATATTGTCATGTTTTTTCAGTGGGTTTGATAATTTTTTATTCCTTAGGCTGGAAAATGCTCTCGCAATTCTACGCCGTGTATTTCTTGGCATAATGACCTCATCTATAAATCCCTTTTCAGCCGCAACAAAAGGGTTAGCAAATCTCTCTTCATAAACTTTTCTATGATTTTCTAGCTTTACACTATCACCAAGATCCGCTCTATGTATTATCTCCACAGCTCCCTTTGCCCCCATAACTGCAATCTCAGCAGTTGGCCAAGCATAATTGAAATCACCTCTAAGGTGCTTAGATGCCATAACATCGTATGCTCCCCCGTATGCTTTTCTTGTTATAACCGTAACTTTAGGCACTGTAGCTTCTGCGTAAGCGAATAAAAGTTTAGCGCCATGCTTAATTACACCGCCATATTCCTGTGAGGTGCCAGGTAGAAATCCTGGAACGTCTACGAAAGTTAAGATTGGTATCTCAAATGCATCACAAAAGCGAACAAATCGGGCAGCTTTACGAGAACTATCTATATCAAGACAGCCTGCTAGCACCATAGGTTGATTTGCTACAACTCCCACAGTCGACCCATTCACCCTAATAAAACCAACTAAAATGTTCTTTGCAAATTCCTTCTGAATTTCAAAAAAGTCATTTTCATCAGCTATTTTAATTATCAATTCCTTCATATCATATGGTGTATTGGGGTTTTCAGGAACTAATGTATCCAGGGACATTTCTGATCGATTTATGGAGTCGAATACTTCTAGAGTAGGACTTTTGTCAGTATTATTGAGTGGAATAAAGTCGAAAAATCTTCTCACTTGTTTAAGCACAATGATATCATTGTCATACGCCGCATCAGCAACACTTGATTTGCTGGTATGCGTCTTTGCTCCGCCAAGTTCTTCTGCAGTTACCACTTCATTTGTAACAGCTTTTACTACATCTGGACCGGTGACGAACATATAGCTTGAATTTTTTACCATAAAAATAAAATCAGTCATAGCAGGCGAATAAACTGCGCCGCCGGCACAAGGCCCCATAATTACACTAATTTGTGGAACAACACCGGAAGCCAATGTATTTCTCTTGAATACCTCCGCATATCCAGCGAGAGAAGCTACACCCTCTTGTATTCTTGCACCACCGCTATCATTCAATCCGATCACTGGCGCCCTGTTTTGAACGGCCATATCCATAATCTTACAAATCTTTTTTGCGTGACTTTCCGATAAAGATCCACCTAAAACAGTAAAATCTTGACTGAAAACATATACCAATCTACCGTTTATAGTTCCCCACCCAGTGACTACACCGTCACCCGGGATTCTTTGAGTTTCCATACCAAAATCAGTACAATCATGAGTTACAAACATATCAAATTCTTCAAATGAATTCCTATCAAGCAAAACCTCTAAGCGCTCCCTAGCTGTAAGTTTTCCTTTCTCATGCTGTGCTTCTACCCGATGCTTTCCCCCACCAAGTCGTGCCTCTTCCCTACGTTTCTCAAGTTGCTTTAAAATGTTTTCCATAATCGTCCTTACACGATAATATTTTTAACTTCAAAGAGCTTCAAGATCTTCATCTGAAGCCTCAAAGTTGCAAGTAACAGATCTCACGTCATCATCGTCTTCCAAGGCTTCGATCAATTTGGCCACTTTTTGTAATTGCTCGACACCTATTTTGATTGGTTCTTTGGCTTTCCATATTATCTTACTACTTATATCTCCAAAATGACATTTCTCCATAAAGTTCGCAATGGTGTTTAATTCTTCCGTAGAACAATAAATAAATGCCCTTTGATCATAAAACTCAACATCGTCTGCCCCTGCATCTATTGCTTTTTCAAAGACTTCATCCTCACTTTGTGCCTTTAGGTCAAATGCGATTAACCCACACTGATCAAATAGGAATCCAACAGACCCGCTTTCACCGAGGTTCCCACCATACTTAGTAAATAAAGAGCGCACATTAGATGCTGTTCTATTTCTGTTGTCAGTTAATGCTTCTACTATCACTGCAATGCCGCCAGAGGCATAGCCTTCGTATCGAATCTCATCCATATTTTCAAAATCTGAACTTTGAGACTTTTTAATTGCCCGATCTATAACATCTTTTGGCACTGAGTTAGATTTTGCCTCTCTTACGGCTAAACGTAATCTAGGGTTTTTTTCTGGATCAGGATCACCCATTTTTGCTGCAACCGTTATCTCCTTGGACAACTTGGAGAATAACTTAGATCTGGCCGCATCTTGTCGACCCTTTCTATGCTGAATATTTGCCCATTTACTATGACCAGCCATGTAAGTTTGTACCATAAAAATTTTTCATAAAACAACAAAAAAAACTATTATCCGTTATTATGCTGAGCGCCCTAAAACTCCGCCGATCCTAATTGCTTTTATCTTTTTTGCCGTACCGTTTTTATTCAATTCCACTGTTACTCCACAGAGAGTGGCCTCTCCATTTGCTGGTGTAAATCTTCCACTAATTTGATTTTTCAAAAATCTTCGCATTGGTTCGGCTTTATCCATACCAATGATACTATTATAGTCACCAGACATTCCTGCATCAGACTGAAATGCCGTTCCACTTTCTAAAATTCTTGTGTCTCCTGTAGGCACATGTGTATGAGTACCAATTACTAAACTTGCTTTGCCATCACAAAAATGGCCGACGGCCATTTTCTCGGAGGTTGCCTCTGCATGTACATCTACAATTATACAATCCACATTCAGGCCAAGCTTATATTGAGAAAATATATTCTCTAAGAACGGAAATGGGTCAAGGAATTTTTTTTTCATAAACACACGTCCCAAAACCTGCAACACAAGTATTTTCTTATCATTTACTGAAAAAATTTGCCAGCCTTGCCCAGGACAATCATCTGAATAATTAATTGGTCTAACTATTTGTTTTGTGTGTGCTAATAAAGGTATTATTTCTTTATTGTCATAGGCATGATCTCCTAGAGTGATGCAATCGACGGAAGCATTCAGCAAATCTTCTGCGTGGTTTGCAGATAGTCCCGCTCCAGAAGTGGCATTTTCTGCATTAACCACAACAAAATCAATTTTTTCAGAAGAAACGAATTGATGAAGACTACTCTCTATTTTTTGCCTTCCTGTTTTCCCAACAATATCACCAAAAAAAGCTACTCTCATGTTCTAGGTTTCTTCATTTAAAATTATTGGAAATAATCCATTCCTGTTTCAGTTAAAACTGCGTCTAGAGGAACATCATGAACCTCTGATGGTAGATCGTGATAACTTTTTTGCCCTGAAAACGCAAGTCCGATATATTTTACTTGCTTATTTCTTCTTAAATATTTTATTGTTCTATCATAAAAGCCTCCACCATAACCTAGCCTCATTCCCTTTGAGTCATAAGCTAGAAGAGGACAAATAATTAGGTCAGGAATTAAGGTCTGGTCATTATCAGGTACGGATATTCCGTAATGTCCAATAACCATTTTCTTTCCTGGACGCCAAGGCTTGAATATTAAAGGTTGTTTTTTATTTGTAACCATTGGCAAGCAAATGGTTTTATTTTTGGTATCAAGATACTCCACCAACGAGAGGGAATTTATTTCGCTATTTATGGGGTGATATAAAGCTACGACAAAAACAGACTTTTGACCTGAAATCCATTCATGGAAAAAGTGTGTAATTCTTTTGGCATATTCTTCGTGGTGCAAAGCTTCATAGATTTTCCTTCTTTTACTAATCGCAATTTTTCTATGTTGTACTTTATCGATTTCAAACAACAAACCACCTCTTTAAAAAGGTGAGAACCAGCAAAACCGTAGTTGTTTTATCCTCGAGAGCCTGAATTAACAGGTGGGCATCGGTTATCAGAGGCCACGACCTTGACAGAGCCAACTCCCTTTCGAGATTTTAAGGCCACTAGGATTAAACTTTTACAAGAAAGCCAGAACTCACAACCATGACCATATATAATCTAAAAAAAATTTAAACAAATTTTTAAATTAGCAATTTTTATAGGTCTCATAGGACTTTAAAATGAAATAACGCATGTATATCTAGCCACCAAACTAATATTCTAAAATAACTTTGTGTCTTACAAAAAAAGCTGTTAATTAGTTCTTTTTTAACTTACTAATTACGGATGTAAGTTATGCCGATGTAGCTCAGTTGGTTAGAGCACTAGATTGTGGATCTAGGGGTCGTTGGTTCGAATCCAACCATCGGTACCACTCTCGAAAAAATAAGTACACAATATGGTCAAAATAAATGGAAATGAAATAAGAAAAGGCAATGTTATCGAACATAAGAATGGTTTATGGATTGCAGTGAAAACATCTCATGTTAAGCCAGGCAAAGGTGGTGCTTTTGCTCAGGTAGAATTAAAAAATATTAGAACAAACTCTAAATTAAATGAACGGTTCAGGTCAGCTGATAAGATTGAAAGAGTAAGACTTGAACAAAAGGACTTCCAGTTCTTATATAAAAGTGACGGAGACTTCATATTTATGGATAATGAAACCTTCGAACAAATCACCATCAAGGAAGATGCCTTAAACGTCATCACCAATTTTCTTATAGAAGGGTTAGTAGTTCAAATTGAATTTTTTGAAAATGAAGCTTTAAACGTTTCATTGCCGGAAAAATTGTCCTGCATTGTAAAAGAAACTGAACCTACAATTAAGGGACAAACAGCTGCAAACAGCTCTAAACCAGCAATCCTCGATAACGGTTTGCGAATTATGGTTCCGCAATTTATTGCTGAAGGGGAAGCAATAATAGTTTCCACTGAAACATGCGAATATCTTGAGAGATCTTAAGCATCACAAAGGCGACTTATGCAAAACAATACTGCCAATTTGAACGTAATGACAAAAGCTGCGAGGAAAGCTTCTAAATCACTTATAAGAGATTTTAACGAAATCGAAAAGCTTCAGGTTGTATCAAAAAAAGCAGGTGACTTCGTATCAAAAGCTGATTTGAGAGCAGAAAAGATTATCAAAGAGGAATTACTGTCTGCGCGACCAAATTACGGTTGGTGCGCTGAAGAAAGTGAGGAAATAGAGGGAGAAGACCCTACCAGGAGATGGATAGTGGATCCATTAGATGGAACAACCAATTTTTTGCATGGCATTCCTCATTGGGCAATATCTATCGCTTTGGAACACAAAAAGGAAATCGTTGCAGGAATAATTTACGATCCTATTAAAGATGAATTGTTTTCTGCGCAGAAGGGCGGTGGGTCTTGGTTAAATGAACAAAGATTAAGAGTATCTAATAGAACTACGTTCCAAGAAATGCTGTTTTCAACAGGTATTCCTTTCGGTCACAATGATAGTCTAAAAAATTCTCTTTCATCTATTGGTAATCTTATGCCTAGTTGTTCAGGGATAAGAAGAAATGGTGCAGCTGCACTGGATTTAGCATACGTTGCTGCTGGCAGATTTGATGGCTTTTGGGAACAAAACTTATCTCCCTGGGATATGGCAGCGGGAATAATTCTTGTGAAAGAGGCAGGAGGGATTTTAGAAAGTATAGAAACAAATAACACCCCCTTGGAGACCGGAAATATTATTTGCTCAAACAATCAGGAGACAGTGTTTAAAAAATTTTCTGAAATTATTAGATCCTCAATCCACTAGAGTGAGTGGTTGTCCAAAAACAGTTAATTTCTCCTGTTTGAAATCTTCCTTAATTTTAATCAAACAGTAACTATTAGAGATACTGTAAATTTCTCCCACAACCTTGCCATTAAAATAAATTTTTTTGTCCACTTTGTTTTCAGGATTGGCTAAAATACGTCCACAATAAAGTTTATTTTTTAACTTCGCCTTATGTTTCATTCGGGCAGTCACTTCTTGGCCAATATAACAACCTTTTTTGAAGTCCACACCTTTAATTTTCTCAAAGTTCAACTCTAAAATATATGATTTCTCAGGGATTAATTCTATACCTGTTTCCGGAATAAGACTTTTTATTCTATTAGTCTCAAACTCCTCAAACCCTCTTCTCTCATTTGTAAACTCCTTTTTGAAATCATAACAACGCCAGCCCAAAATATATGCTCTTGGGTCAGCAAAAGAACAGATTTCTTGCTGCACAGAACTCAGCACAACCTGACACGCTTTATCAAAAATAGTCACATCTGAATTTAGTTTATAAAATTCTAGAAATTTTTTGAAGGCTACAGCTCTAGACTGATGAATGTCGATAAAGAGTTCCTTATTACCCAAAGAAAAAACAAAAAAATCAAACAAATATTTGCCTTGGGGGGACAAAATCGCAGTGTAAATTATACCCTCTCTCGATACTTTCTCAATATTGTTCGTAGTTAGTGCTTGTAGAAAATCAATTTTATCCTCTCCTTCTATGGCTAGAGTGGATCTATTATCGTCAACAAAGAAAAAATCAGCAACACCAGTTTTAACCATCGTTTTTCTCTTCTACTTGTGATTTGAATAAATTAGAATAAAGAGAATTCTCCAGCAATAATTGACTATGCTTACCCTGTCCCACAATTTTTCCATTGTCCAAAACCAGTACTTTGTCGCTATCAACTATAGTAGATAATCTGTGCGCTATTGTAATTGTAGTTGAATGTTTTGCAAGATTACTTAAAGATTTTTGAATCAACTCCTCTGACTTACTGTCTAAGGCCGAGGTTGGTTCATCTAAAAGAAGAAGGGGACTAGCCCTAAGGAAGGCACGGGCTATAGATATTCTTTGGCGTTGCCCCCCTGATAGGGTTGATCCTCTTGGGCCAACGACTGTGTTTAAACCATCTTTTAACTCATTAGTAAATTCGTCGACATAAGCCATTTTAGCTGCCTCTGTGATTTCTCCGTCAGAAGCTGTTGGCTTTCCAAATCTTATGTTTTCGAGTATCGTTTCGTCAAACACCATCCCATCTTGACGTACAACAGAAATTAGGGAACGTAGGTCATTCAAACGAAAGTCTTTAATATTAATTCCGTTAAGCTTTATAAGCCCACTACTTGGGTCTATCAACCTTGTAATAAGATTAAATAAAGTTGTTTTTCCGCTACCCGAATAGCCAACAATCGCATTTGATGTGCCCTCTTCAATCCCAAAAGTTATATTTTCAAGAACTTTTTTATCTTCATAAGAAAAGTGTACGCTATCGAAGTCAATTCCTATCTTATCAAATTTTTTTTCAACGCTTGACAATGTTGGAAAAACTATAGATGGTTTTTCCTCAAAAATTTTAAATACGCGTTCTAAGCTAGCCATGGCAACCTGAATATTACCCGAGACATTACTCAATCTTCTGAGAGGTTCAAAAATTAATGCCATAGCAGTGAAAAAACTCATGAACTCTCCTATAGTCTTAGACCCTGATGTGATATCGATAGCGCCAAAAACCATTACAGCTAAAAACCCAATTGCCGCTATGACATCAATCATGGCTGGGATACCCGCCATTCCAGCCTCGAGACGAAGCCTTACTTTATGCGTAAGCTGGAGAATAGCAAAAAATTTGTTGCGTTCACGCCCCTCAGCGCGGTTAAGCTTAATATCCGTTATGCCGTGGAATATCTCATCCAACCGAACGTTCGCTTTCGACTCATAGTCCCTATTTTCTCCTGCTCTGAATCTTACTAAGCCTTGTAGAAGCAAAATTGGTAACACTAAAAATGGAATTCCCAAAAAAGCAATCAACGACCATTTCCAATCGATAAAAAACACAACGGCAAGCAAAGATATTAATGAAAATCCATCTCTTCCAATCGTCATAAATGCTTCTCCAACGGACTCAGATAAAGCTTTGCTATCAGCTCTTACCCGATCCATAAGAATACCTGGTGAATTTTTTTGATGGAACCCAACATCCATATTTAAGAGATGTGCTACCATTCGATCCTGAATAACTTTAATAATTTTCTGGCAAACATTTACTGTCAGAAGCCTGTGAACAAATCCTGCTATGGCCCTAACTGAAAAAATGGAAAAGATTACAACTGCAACAATTAAAATGCTTGATGTATCTTTAGAAACCAAAACATTATCAAATAAAAATTTAATTGAATAAGAAAGCAGCCCCAACATCGAGCCTTCTATTGACATAAAAATCAATGCCGTAGATAGAAGACCGAAATGCTGTCTTACGTATAAACTCCAGAACCATTTAAAAAGAGGTTTTTTGTCATCTTCAATATTCATATTAATAATTTTATCTGGGAATTTTGAACCAATGAGAATTTTTTCTAAAATCAACATATCTTTGTGTCATCTCTTCTCTATGGTAACGTTTCTCTACCCAATCCAAAAAGTTAATCCTGTCTTTTTTGAAAGCATGCCTATATTCCATAAGCATAAAGTCTAATATTCCGGCAGTCCAACCGCCCAGGTGTAAAAACTTAAAGGAAAGTTGCTTTTGAGCTATTTCCACAGATGTATTTAGAACCAATAAGAAATAAAGAGCTGAACCTAAACCGGCTCTATCAGAGCCTGACTTACAGTGCATCAAAAAAGGTTTTTTAATGGTTTTAAAAACTTCATTTATTTCAAAAATTTTTTCTTTTTCAGGCAATTTTGATGAGTATAATTTTACGTTGATCAGTTTAATCCCGATCTCCTTACATATATTTTTTTCAATAAAAAATGCTCCTTGGTTAGACTCACCTCTAAAATTTATTATAGATTGAATCCCTTTTTCTTTTTGCCATTCCAATATCCGCTTCTCAGAGGGCTGATTAGATCTGAACACTCCGGGCGCTATCTGAAAATTATTATGGTATAAAATTCTGAGAAACTCATGGTCTATCCAAAAAGCATGCTTTTCAGCAGATTTCTTATTTGAGGAAGAGAAAGTTTTTTCTAAATCACTTCTCCAGTTTTCATCAAACTTTTCAAACTTTTGCTTTAAGTTAAACAATATGTTCATCCTTTCCCGCGATTAGTATTACAACCCTTCCAAACCAGCAAGACTTTTTGATTGCAAATAGCTATAACTTTTGTTTATAGGTTACATTAGTAACCCAAATTGGTGAATAATAATGAAATTTTCTAACGGACGCATACACAGAGCTCTTCCCGGACCATCGATAATACCAGATAGGGTACTTCAAGCTATGCAAAGACCTGCTCCCAACATTTACGGAGGCGAGCTCGAAGAGATTACTATAAGCATATTATCGGATATTTCTAAATTAGCTGGTAGCAAGGGCAGAGTAGCCCTGTATATATCAAATGGTCATGGGGTGTGGGAAGCGGCCTTAACAAATCTCTTTAATGAAGATGACAAAATCCTAACTATTTCAAATGGTGTATTTGGCAAGCACTGGGGTAATATTGCTTCAAAGCTTGGGATAGAGGTAGTTCATTTAGAATACGGAATGGACAGGCCTTTTGAATTCAATGACCTCGAAAAAGCTCTTTCCGAGGATAAAGATAAAAAGATCAAAGGTATTTTGGTTGTTCAAACAGACACTGCTTCTTCTATGCTCTTAAACATAGAAGAAATAAGTAAATTAAAAAAAAGTTTGAATCATCCAGCTTTGTTATTAGTAGATAGTATTGCATGTTTTGGATGCGATGATATGAAAATGGATGAATGGGGTGTTGATCTACTATTAACAGCATCACAAAAAGGTCTAATGACTCCGCCTGGCTTAGGATACCTAGTGATAGGAGAGAGAGCTGAGATCCAAGCAAAAAAAGTTACAAAAAAATCAGCTTACTGGGATTGGGGTCCTAGACTTGATCCAACAAATTTTTATGAAATTTATTTTGGAACTGCACCAACACACTTACTATTTGCTCAACAGGCAGCACTAGAGATTATGAACGAAGAAGGTAAAGATAATATAATAAAAAGACATGAAATACTTGCCGGTACAGTCTGGAAAGCCGTTGATATATGGAGTCAAGAAGGCGTGTTGAAATTTAATGTTCCTAAAAAAGAAAACAGATCTCATGCTGTCACCACACTTGTTGCAAAAAACTATGATCTTCTCCCATTTAAAAAATGGGTAGAGAAAAATACTGGGGTTGAGTTGGGGATTGGATTAGGATTTGAGGGTCCAGAGTACTTTGATGGGAATTCTGCGTTCAGAATTGCACATATGGGCCACCTTAATCCTCACATGCTTCTTGGGGTTTTAGCTTCGTTAGAAATGGGTCTTATAGCCTCTAATATACCATTTAAAAAGGGCGGCCTAGACAATGCTATTGATTACTTGGCAGATTCTATAAATAATGCGAGCTAAAGATACTTAATTATCCTATTCATTGCATCATCTAAGGCCCTTAAATCGTTATTTGTGCCTGCGGTAATTCTTATAAACGAATTGAGAGGATTAACACTTGGCATGCGGACAAAAATCTTTTCTTGAATTAAACTGTTCATTAACTTTGCCGCAAAGTTACAATCACCACCACTATTTATAGGCACGAAATTTGTTCTAGACGCCAACGACGTAAAGCCAAATTTCTTAAAAATCGCTGCAATATCTTTTTTTGATTTGTCAACTTTTTTCAAAACAACCTGTAAATACTTCTGATCTTCCAACGCTACTTTGGCAGCGATTTGACCAAGTCTGTTTACTCCGAAGTGATTTCTTACTTTATTAAAAGCCTCAACCAATTTCCTATTTCCAATTCCGTAGCCTATCCTTAACCCTGCCAAGCCATAGGCCTTAGAAAAAGTTCTAAATCTAATAACGTTTTCCCGCCCTATGTCAATCGGAGCTAATTCATTCACATCTACGAAGTCTGAGTATGCTTCGTCGAGACAAAGTATTGTTTTGTCAGGTATATTATCTATGAAGTTCTGTATTCTTTCTTTAGAGTGAAAAGTTCCCATTGGGTTGTCGGGATTAGACAAGTATACAATTTTCGCCTTACTTTTTTTTGTGGCACTTAGCAACGCATCAAGATCCTCATAATTATTGTTATAAGGAACGAGAGAAATATTACCTCCAAAGCCATCCACATGATATTTAAAAGTTGGGTAGGCACCAAGGGAAGAAACAACCTTATCGCCTGGTTCTATAAAAAGCCTCACGAGGTTTCCTAAAAGCCCATCAATACCCTCCCCTACTGTAAAACTGTCTCTGGGCATCTTATAGAACTCTGACAATGTCTGTAAAAGATCAAAACTCTCAGGATCTCCATATTTCCAGACATGTTCAGATTGAGTCTTTATCGCATTTATAACCCTTTTAGAGGGACCGAACACACTCTCATTAGCGCCCATTCTAGCATCGAAACTTAATTTATTTTCTCTCTCCTGACTTTCTGGTCCTACGAAAGGTACAGATACGGGTAAGCCATTCGCTATATTAGTAAACTTAGCTTTCAATTGTTAATTTTCTCCAATCCTTCTAACAAAGATTTCTGTTTGTTTAATTTTGACTTAAGATCTTCATGATCAGACTCAAACTTTTCTATAACAGTTTTTGGAGCTTTATCTCTGAAGTTTTTATTGTTAAGTTTTTCTGACAATTTTATATTTTCACTCTCTAACTTTTTTAATATTACATTTACTCTCTCTTTCTCACGCTCCAAATTAAAATCCGATTGAACAGAAACAAAGGCCTCTACTTTACCTCCTGAAATTGCCAAAGCATTCTCAGGTTTTCTTTGAACTTGCTTGATTTCTAATAGCCTGGCTAACTTGCAAATAATTTTTTCGTTCTCTTTGATATAACTATATTGCTTGGCTTCCAGATCACGCACGAGTAAATCTGTTTTTCCACCTGAAAGTAAATTAAAATCTGACTTGGTAGACCTTATATCCTCAATAAAAGATATAACATTTTCTATTTTATTAACCTGATTTTTGTCTATGGAATTAACATCTATTGTAGGCCAATCACTGTTAGATAAGAGTCCTTTATCCTTGCTAAAATGCTCCCAAAGCTCCTCAGTCACAAAGGGCATTATAGGATGAAGCATCTTCAAGCACGCTACAAAAGCCCAGGACAATGTTTTTCGTGTTTCTTGAACAGTTTTTTCATCTTCATTATCTAAAAGAGATTTGGAGAACTCAATATACCAATCACAGAAAATACCCCAAGTGTGATTGTAAAGATTATTAGCGATATCGTTAAACCGAAATCTTTCATAACTTTGATTAACTGAACCCAAAATGTCCTGAGTTTTACCTATTATCCACTTATTTGGTGGTGCCTCAACACTTGAAATATCAAACTCATCATCAAAATGACAACCATTCATTTCCAAGTATTTTGCTGCATTCCAAATCTTGGTTACGAAATTTCTATATCCCTCAATTCTTGATTCAGATAATTTTAAATCTCGTCCGGTAACTGCCATAGCTGTTAATGTAAACCTGAGAGGATCAGCCCCATATTTTTCAATTAGGTCTAGTGGATCAAGCACATTACCAAGAGACTTAGACATTTTTTTTCCATGCTCGTCTCTTACCAAAGCATGAACATAGACTTTTTTGAAAGGAATTTGTTTTACCGTTGCAAGTTGCATCATTATCATTCTTGCAACCCAGAAAAAAATAATATCGAAACCTGTTACTAAAACACTTGTGGGGTAGTATCTTTCCATGAAGCCTTTTTCATCGGGCCATCCAAGCGTTCCAATAGGCCAAATGCCTGAAGAAAACCAAGTATCAAGTACATCTGGATCTTGATAAATATTGCTATGTCCTGCCAATTTTTCAGCTTCTTCAAAACTTTCTGCGCAATATTCATTTCCTTCATCATCATACCAAACGGGTATCTGGTGTCCCCACCATAACTGTCTTGAAATACACCAAGGCTCAATATTTTCGAGCCAGTTGAAATAAACTTTTTTATCTCGTTCTGGGATAATTTCTATTTCATTCTCCCTAACAACATTAATAGCTTCTTTAACAATTTTTTTTGAGTCAACAAACCACTGGGTCGTTAAAAAAGGCTCAACTACCACTTTTGATCTATCACCATGTGGTACAAAGTGTACGTCCTCCTTCTCTGCTTCAAAAGAACCTTCTTCTTTTAGTAATTGTAAAATTTTTTTTCTTGCCTCAAATCTTTCAAGTCCATTTAATTGGTAAATATCAACAGACGGCTTAATTTCATTTGCAAAATCTTCATTATTTTTGATTTGAATCTTTGCACTTGTATCAAAAACATTAATCACTCTTAAACCATGCCTTGTACCAACCTCCCAATCATTAAAGTCATGGGCAGGAGTAATCTTAACAGCACCTGTGCCTTTCGCAGGATCCGCATAATCATCTGCTATCACTGGGATCTTTCTTCCAACCAATGGTAATATTACTGATTTCCCAATCAAATCCCTGTACCGCTCATCACAAGGGTTAACAATCACGGCAGTATCTCCAAGTAGTGTCTCTGGTCTCGTAGTTGCAATAACTACATGATCCGTAGGCATCCTTTTTAAAACCACTCCATTCTCATCAGTTTCTACTCCAAAATTGAATACACCTTCCTCTAAAAAATACTTTAATTCCCAGATTTTTCCTCGAACCTCTACTTGCTCAACCTCTAGATCTGAAATGGCACTTTGAAACTTTGGATCCCAATTTACCAATTTTTTACCCTTATAAATTAATCCTTTATTGTAGAAATCTACAAAGACCTTCATTACAGCCTTATGAAAATCAGGATCCATGGTAAATCTATTTCGGCTCCAGTCGCAAGATGCTCCCAACCTCTTCAACTGATCAATTATAGTGTTCCCAGATTTTTCTTTCCACTTCCAAACCTCTTCAAGAAACCTATCTCGACCCATTTCCTGTCTGCTTTTATTGTTTTTTTCTAATTCTCTTTCAACCACCATTTGAGTTGCAATTCCTGCATGATCCTGACCAGGTTGCCATAAAACATCATAACCATTCATTCTATGATACCTCACCAATACGTCCTGAATTGTATTATTAAATGCATGACCAATATGTAAGCTGCCGGTAACGTTAGGTGGCGGTATCATTATTGAAAATGGTGGTTTACCTTTTTCGCTTTTTTTACCTGACTTAAAAGCACCGGCCTCCGCCCAACGATGATTTATTTTTTTTTCAGCCTCTATAGGACTGAATCTATTTGGAAGGCTCATCTTAAATTGTATCCTACTTGGTGCTCCACACGACGATAGACGTTAACTTTACTCGGGTATTAAAATTTCTTTTTAAACGGTTCATTAATTTTGCGTGTTGATCAATATAAATCTTCAATAACATTGTAGTTAAACTTCTTTCCACTTAACTAAGGAGCATTTACACTAATTTTTTTTAATTCTTTTATTATTACTGCCTTCGTATCTCGACTACTCAAACCTAATTTATTTTTTTTTGATAATGCAAGAAGTTTAGCTTTTGTTAACGAGTTTAAGTCAGGACTCATTGTTGTTTCATTACTGGTTTTTGTTTTTTCTGACTTTAAAGCATCCGCTTTATTCTTTGTCTGAAAATTCTTAAGTTCACTTTTTACAATTTTTCTTATTAAGTGCGCCAGCTTCTTTTCATTAATGTCGATAAATTCAGTAGACTGTCTTTTATTACCCTTTGCTACCAAATTTTCTTTCTTAAGATTAATTGTTTTATATTCACTAACTTTGAAAAGATTTTCTTTCTCCCCTGAAACGACAGTTTTAATATCACCAAGAATTTCCTGAAGATCAACTTGACTATTCTCTATTTTCTCTTTTTTTACCGTCTTTTTATCAGCCATTAAATATTCCTCATACAAGGTAATCTCTTAGCGTAGCTGGATCTCACTTCTCAGACTACCGATCTCGGCTAGTAAGTCAAATTTTGCTATTAATATATCTGTCGTTGCCGTCACTAATTCAAGTTCAGAATTAAGAAAATTTTGATAGGCTTGGTCAGTATCCAACGAAGTCTTTCCTCCAAGCTTCCATTCTTCAAATACGCTCTCGTATAACTCATTCAAAGCGTTGGACTCTTCTTGCTTTGCAATAACCGAAGATCTTAAGGCATTTAAATCCAGCCACTTTGTTGTAATATCCCTTTGCAACAATTTTTTTCTAACTGAAATATCGATTGCCTTTGCTGCCAATTTGTTTGATGCAATCTTAACTTGAGCTTTTTTTTGACCCCCACTATAGAGAGTGAGATTTGAAGTTAAAGAAATACGTCCGGAACTAATGTTGTTTCCCAGGGTCTGGCTATCACCATAAGCTAAACTTCCAGAAAGGTTTAGATTTGGTAACCGAGATTTTTCGGTAGATCTTAATTCTTCTTTGAGTGCTTTCTCCTCAAGCATAAGGATTTTTAAACTGAGATCATTCTCCATACCAACTCTAATTTTAGTTTCTAATTCAGAAGGTTCTTTTGTTTCTATTTGTGGAAGTATCGGATTATCTGGGAATTTACCCACTAAAGTCTTATAACTTTCTCTAAACTTCTTAACATTTGCTTGGCCCACCTTTAGTTGCGCCTCAGCGCCAGAAATAGAAGCTTTGGCTCTCAACAGATCTGATCTTGTGGCTTCACCTAAATCGAACCTATTCTTTACTGCCAAAAATTGCTGCTTTCTTATTTCGAGACTACTTTCATAAAGCTCTACTATCTTTATCGCCTTAAATAATTCTAGGTGCACTTTAGCCACACTCAGTATCAGATCATCTTCAAACTTTTTAAAGGAAAGTTTTGAGGCTTCATTCAAACGACTAGATGATCTCTTCTTTGCATCAAGTACTCCAAAGTCAAATAATGTAAACGAGGAATTCAGGGAAATACTGTAGCTATCTGAGTCCTGGTTTGTTTGAAAGTTAGATGATCGGGTCCCTGTACCACTTAATGATAGGCTTGGTAACATTGTTCCTTTTTGAATTAAAAAATTCTGATAACTATTATCGAGCAATGCTTTTTGGCTCTTCAAACTCTCATTATTTTCTAGTGCCGTTTGAATCGATTGTTTAATACTCTGTGAGAAAGCCACCTCGCAGAAACATATAATCATCGAAATTAATATTACAAAAGTCTTAGCATTCATTTAATTTTGACCTATTCACAGAGTAAATTCCTTGGCTCTTTTAAACTCATCTAATAGAGCACAATTTGCTTCAAAAAGATTACTCCACTGTACCCCTGATTTTATTTTTGTTCCTAACCTGCATTGACCTAAATATTTTTCTCTAAATACGGTTATGATTTTACCATCTAGCTTAAGCTGATTTATGATTTCTTCATTTACATATTCAACAGCGCCCTCGATTAAAATTGCATCATAAGGACCCTCTGTTTTTGCTCCTTCGTTAATATTACCTTCTTTAACCAAAATATTGTCATACCCGTTTTCAATTAACCTATTTTGAGCTTCTTGGGCAAGGTCATGTCTCTCAACAGCAACCACAAAATTTACAAGTGACGATAATAGAGCACAACTGTAGCCAAAACCTGTAGCCAGACTGAGAACATTATCTGTCGGTTTGAGATCTAAAAATTGTAGCATCTTAGCTAGCAGCCAAGGACTTATGGATATTCTATCATTTTGTATTAGTAAATCCGTTTCACTATAGGACAAGCTAGAGAGGTTACTTGGTAAAAACTTATCTCGTTGTACATCTTCCAAAGCTAAGAGAAGTTTTGGATTTGTTACGTTTGCTGGTCGAATTAGGTTATCTACCATATTTTTTCGTGCTTTTTTATAGTCAAACATTTGATGAACTCAACCAATAATTTAAGAAGAAAATTTATCTCTGAAAGATTTACATAATATTATATGTTCTTGCAATGAATTAAATTATTTTATATTGCTATTTTCTAATGAATGGGCGACGTGGCGGAGTGGTTACGCAGCGGACTGCAAATCCGTGGACACCGGTTCGAATCCGGTCGTCGCCTCCATCTATAATATCTAAAGAAAGCACAGTTTATTTAAATGCCCGATCTCGTGAATAAAGAATACGTCATTGATATTATAAAGAAAATTAATTATCCCGGCAATCTAGATCTTATCGATCGGATTGAATACCTTGATGTATCCAGACGGAATGTGAAAATAATCGTAAACTCAGAATTGACCAGTAAGACAGAAAAGTTAACAAAACTATGGCAATCTCTTATTGAAAAAGATGGCAAAATTGAGGGCTGCTCTGTAATTCACACTAGGCACAGTGTCCCAAACCTAAAAAAAAATATGTCTGAAAAAAATACCCAGTTTTTGAATAAATATGACTTATCTCATTTAGGGAAAATAATATTTATTGCCTCTGGAAAGGGGGGTGTAGGAAAATCCACGGTCTCAAGTAATATAGCTGCACAAATAGCACAAATGGGATTCAAAGTCGGTTTAATGGATGCAGATATCTATGGGCCCAGCCAACCAAGAATGCTTGGGCTAGATAGGTCAAAGGTCCAAATCATTAACAAAAAAATTCATCCAAAAAAAATAGGTAATTTAAGTATGATGTCCATGGGTATGTTATTCCCAGAACATGAGGCTATTATCTGGCGAGGGCCTATGCTTATGAAAGCTATACAACAGCTTCTTCTTGAAGTTGCTTGGGATAATCAAGATTATTTCATAGTCGACTTACCCCCTGGAACTGGCGACATACACATAACTTTAGCACAAAAGGTGTCGGCATCTGGAGCGATTGTTGTATCAACACCACAAGATATTTCTTTGATAGATGCAAAAAAAGCTATTGCCCTTTACAAAAAAACAGATACTAGAATTCTGGGCTTAATTGAGAATATGTCATATTTTGAATGTTCAAAGTGTGGAGAGAAACATAATATATTCAGCAATGGCGGTGTAGAAAAAGTCACTATTAGTGAAAACCTTCCTTATTTAGGCAGTATACCTCTGTCAAAAAAAATAATGGAGTGCGCGGAGAATGGAACACCCTATGCTTCAAAACACCCAGTAGGCAAAACAATTTTCAATGAAATTGTGAATAATATTTTTAAAGAATTGAATTCCCTTTAAAAGAATACCTCATACGGAATAAAGTCTACGAGATCGCCCTTTTCTATGTTTTGCTCCCCGTCGGGAAGCTCAATTAGGCCGTTTGACCAAGATAGGCTGGATAGCCTACCCGATCCCTCAAATGGATAAATTGAAACGAACCCGTTTTCTTGATTAAATTTAGCTCTCAAAAACTCAGCCCTTCCAGGCCTCTTATATTTGATAAAATTTGCCTTTGTTTTAAAAGAAAAAGGCTTGAACCAGGTTTTCCCCCCACCAATCCTACTGAGGGCAGGACGTAAAATAACAAGAGCACAAATAAATGCCGCTACTGGGTTTCCTGGTAACCCAAATACATACTTGGTTCCTAACTTTGCACAAATAAATGGTCTCCCGGGTTTGATTGCAATGCGCCAACTAATTACTTTCCCCTCTTTGTTAAGGAATTGCGAAACAAAGTCTTCTTGCCCTGTCGAAACACCGCCTGTGGTTATAAAAACATCGACAAGGTCCATGTTATCATGGACCTTGTCTCTCAATAAACCTAGATTATCTCCCAATGCTCCTAAATTTATTACAGTATGACCCCAATTTTCCAATAGTACCTTTAACGGAATCAAATTTGTATCAAAAATAACGCCGCTACTTTGCCTTTCAATATTAGTCCTGAGTTCATTCCCGGTGGTTATAAGCCCAACTTTAAGTGGTTTAAATACAGATACATAAGAATTCCCAGATCCTATTAGCGCAGCTAAATCTGTTAATTTGATTTGGCTACCTTTTTCAAATAAAAGATCGCCTTTTTTAAAATCCTCGCCTTTCAGTCTTACATTATTTTCTTTGTCATCATCCTGAACAAAATATATCTTTTGATTTTGTTCATTTGTATTCTCCTTGAAAATAATTCTGGTTGTTCCAAGTGGAATAGGTGCCCCTGTTAAAATTTTAATTCCCTCGTTTTTTTTTAGAATAACATTAGGTTCAGCTCCCGGTTTCAACAAACCCTCTCGAAGAGAGAAGTTCTTTGTGGCTGATTTAGTGTCTTCATTTAAGGCAAAACCATCTATAGCCGAATTATTAAATGGCGGGTTATCATATTTAGCGAAAATATCTTTTGACAATATTCTATTAACGCAACTGTCTACACTAACTTTGGTTTCCCTTGATAAAACTTTCAGTTCATCCTTCAGATTAGAAAATAACTTACTAAGGGGAGTTAATTGAAAATTTGGTGAGCTCACTCTTTAATTAACTCCTAAAGTTGTTTCTATAAAGTCACAGATCTCCTGAATATCATCTCTGTTAAATTGTGGTAATACTGTATTTTGGATTTTATGTTTATTGAATACTAGTCCGCATATCGTTTGGTCAGTTTTATATAGCGGTGTTTTCTTGCTCACGCCATCTACAACTTCAATTTTTTTGTGTCCACTTAATTTGAACCCCTCTACCATAACAATATCGACAGGAATGATCTGTTTAATTAAATCATTCAGGTTCGCTTCACATAGTTGTCTAGAAAATTTGATCCATTTTTTATCAGAAGCTAGTATTGTCTCTTTTGCACCCGCATTAAAGTGCCTAAAGGAGTCTGTACCCTGCTGATCTATTGAAAAATTGTGATGGGAATGCTTAATAGTGGATATGGAAAGATTTCTTTTATTGAACTCCTTTATTAATTTTTCAATCAAAGTTGTTTTTCCCGTATTCTTCCATCCCACTACCACTATAACTTTCATTTTTTTATTATATACTCCTTGAGTAGTTCAATATCGTCTGGGGTATTGATATTAAAGAATGGGTCTACTAGATCATTAGCAAAACATACACTTGAAGTTTTCTGGTTCGCACTCCAAAGCGTAACTTTTCTAATGCCTCGTTCCAATTCCTTCCTTAGATCATCACACAGATCTGTTTTCCACAAACCAAAAACTGGGTGTAAAATCTTCTTCTGCTTTCGGTCCGCTGAAGAAGCTGCGAAAACAATATCAGAATTACTCACTTCCATCTTTTGATAGAGTTCGTTTACCAGATTTAATGGGAATAATGGTGTATCAACAGCAACTGTAATTACCTTTTCATAACCTTTATCTTTTGCCCACTTCATTGAAGTTAATATTCCTGCCAAAGGACCTAAGTATCCCTCCATATGATCGTGAATAATTGGCAAGCCGTATCTTTTATACTTAGAGGAGTATGAGTTAGTATTTATAGCCATTTTATCAGACTGCAAGCTAAGTCTTTCAATGGTCATATCTAAAAGTGTTCTTTCGCCAATTTCGAGAAAGGACTTATCTTTACGGTTCATTCTTCGTGATTGCCCACCTGCTAAAATAACGCCAGGAACATTAATATCGAACATAGCAAAAACCTTATTTCTGAATGTTAAAGCAAAATTCTTTCAAACCCACTTACACACATAAATCTTTTTCCTTTAAACCTTCCAATCATAGATAGGTTGAACTTTCTTGCAAGATGCACTGCTGACTTTGTAAACCCTGAGCGAGACACTAATATTGGAACACCCATGCTTATTGCCTTTAACACCATCTCAGATGTTAGTCTACCTGTTGTATACAAAATCTTATCGGTTGGATCAATTTCTTCTAGTACAAGCCACCCACTTATTTTGTCAATTGCGTTGTGCCTACCAACATCCTCCATGTATACTAAAATACGATCTTCTTCACAAAGCACACTACCATGGATTGCACCAGCCTCCATATACAAGCTGGGCAAACTTATGATATTTTTAACTAAGTTTCTCATATCCTCTATCGAATATTTTTTTTTGTTTTGTTTTGGAATTGGTTTTAACTTGTCATACATGTCCCCAAATACTGTCCCCATCGCACACCCAGATGTTTTTATTTTCCTAACATTTTTATCCTCAAAAAGAGTTTTTTGGAAAGTTCTAACCACAACGGCTGAGAGTTCCTGATTAAATTCAACTCCCCTGATTTCAGCTTTTGAATTGATAATATTTTGATTATGTAGAAACCCAACAGCCAAATACTCTGGGTAATCACATACTGTTAAGGCGGTAAGCACTTCCTGAGAATTGAGGTAAATAGTTAATATTTTTTCATCGATTAAATTAACGTATTTTACCTTATTTTCTTCATTAAAAACTCTTACCTTTGACACCAACTTAGAAATATTTACTTCCGGCGTTAAAAAATTGACTTTTTTTCGATATGCATCCATATATGAATACTTGTTTATCTCTGAAGCATTGTCCACCAAATTGTTTCTTGTAGGTCTATTTATGAAAAGCCAGCAAAAGTACTCACTTGTCATCAACACATCGGGATTGAGGTGCCCGCTACCTTTATTAAAGGTTCAAAAAACAATTAAATCACTCAGAAGGGGTAATGAGGCTCTTATTATCGCTGATGATCCTATGGCGGAAATAGATTTAAAGCATTTCTGTTTAAACAACGAGTACATACTAACAGAAGTGAAAAATGAGCAAGATGGTGGAAGGCGATTCTTTTCGTTAAAAAAGGATCAATAAATATGCTAAACAATATAGATAAGGAGTTTGTTGATAACATAAAAAGAAAGGTTTTACGTGTTTAGATTTTTCACAACGAGAAAATGGGCTTTGTGGGCTTGGTTAGGGTCTGCATTGATTTTATCATCCCTTTGGATTCAAGTAGAAATTGATGTTAAAATCAACGAATGGTTTGGCGAATTCTATGATATGATTCAAAAAGCCCTGGCGACACCCAATGCTGTTACTTTAGAAGAGTATTGGGCAAGTTTGTTTAGTTTTATATACCTTGCGGGTATATACGTAGCTATAGCAGTTGCAGTTAGTTTTTTTACTGCGCACTTTTTGTTTAGGTGGCGTACTGCAATGGTAGAATGGTACCATTCAGTGTATGATCAAGCACGTTCTATTGAAGGTGCTGCTCAACGTGTACAAGAAGATACTATTAAGTTTTCAAGAATTATGGAAGGACTTGGTACTAGTTTCATTGAGAGTATAATGGTACTTGTTCAGTTTATTCCCATCTTATTTGGGTTGTCAGTTGGTATTCCAATTTTCTTTTTTGGAGATTGGCAATATGGATTGATTACAGGTGCGATCGTGTGGTCAGTAGGGGGTACTTTATTCCTGATTGGTTTAGGTTGGTTACTCAGCCTAGTTGGAGTTGAATATGACTTGCAAAAGAAAGAAGCTGCATATAGGAAAATATTAGTTATTGCAGAAGATGACGAAACTGTAAGACCAAAAACAATAGAAGAGCTGTTTAATGGTGTAAGAGGCATTCATTTTAAATCATATTTGCGTTATCTATACTTTAATGTAGGTAGAATTGCATACTTACAAGCAAACGTATTGAGTGCATACGTGTTCCTCGCACCAGCAATTGTAGCTGGAGTTGTTACGCTAGGGGTAATGCAACAAATAATTAGAGCATTTGGTAGAGTGGAAGGTTCAATGCAATACTTACTCAAAGCTTGGCCAACTATTATAGAACTATTGAGTGTGTATAAGCGACTTAGAGAGTTTGAAGGTCAAATTAATGCGACCAAACCAGTTATCTCTAATTAACCTTTTCAATCTATTAACTTTGTTGGTGTAATGTTTAGATAGATTAAAAAAACCGGTTTTGTGTCGCAACTTTCACAAAACCGGTTTTTTTTAATAATGAATGTGGAATGGCTTCTTCTTACAGAGATAGATTTTACCAACCAGTCCCGATGATGTTGAACTTTCTGCCCATCCAATTATAGAAATAGCATTTCCTCCTGCCAATAAAGCTCTGTTTCTTAGCCCTATAATTGCTTCAGAATAATTAATGTTGGAGGCATACGATAGTTTTATAACCTCAGTACAAGTTTTTTCGTCTCGTAAAAGTCTGTCTGGATGCAAAGAGACATATTTAATCCCCCTAACCGGTGTTACCCCAGTACCTGCTTGCCCTGTGGCAGATGAAACTACGCTCTCCTCTATCGATGCTGTGGTTAATCCATAGGGATTAGTTCCCTGACATGCCGTTAAAAATAAATAGAAACCAATTAATACTACAATACGCATAAGATACTCTCCTTCAACTTACCCATAAACTTTTACGACTAAAGAAAAATTTTATTAGTAACTTTTATGACTTCTATCAACTGTTGTAAAATTGTTACAAAATTATAACGTTGCACAATAACATCTGTTTACCAGGATGGCCTATTCCAAAAGCTCGCCTCGTTTTTTTAAAAATAAATTCAGTGAATTGTATTAGATAATGTATCTTGGTTCGTTGAAAAGAGATCATCAACCATTTCAAACATTTCACTTTGGTCTTTGAACAACTGTTTTTCTTTGCTAAAGACATTTTCCATTTGTATTGAAATGTTTGTTAAGAAAATGCTAGCTTTTTCTAAACATTCTATAAGATCAGAGTCACTCTGGGAATCCATATAATCCAAGACAGCATTAGCCACTCTACTTTTGAATATTTCAAAGTCTTTGTTGTCGTGATTTGCAAAATCGAAATCGTCAATTTTCCCAATTATCTTTTCAGTATCTTTTTTCATAAACATTTACTCACGATTGATATAGACAATGATAATAAACGACGAATTTTTTGATAATTTAGGAAATAAACTTTTTTTTAAAGCAGTCGTTATTCCTGTCAGATTATTGAAATAAAGAGTATCTTTCAGAAATGGTAGACGAGTTAGAAAAAACGGAAACAGAGGCAGATAGAGATACTAAGCCAAAAAAAAGAAAGAAACTTATAATTCCATGGAAGTCTTTAGCTCTATACATTCTACCAGCATTTATTGTTTTCATTATTTTTATCATGATGCACAATTTGTTGGTGCAACCGCCTCTATCTAGAGAGGAAATTGCCGCACTAATAAATAATAAAAATGAAGATGAGAACTCAAATGGTAATTCCGATGACGAAATTGACACAGCTGAGAACACTCAAGAGGCAATACAACAGGGTTCGGACATCCCATTTATAGGGCCTCAACACTTTTATCATTCGTTTACGGGCGCTTTGGCAACAGACTTAAAAAATGGCTCTGGCATACTAACTATCGAAATAGCCGTTTCGATATTTATGGGGAAATTGAATGCCGAAACATATTTAGAAAACTTCAAGAAATTTGAGCCAGCCTTAAGGTCGCCTATTTTAGCATTGATGAGAACGAAAACAAAGGAACAACTTGAAACAAACAAAGGTAAAGAAACATTACAATTAGAGATTCTTAAAACAATCAATGACGAATTAGTTAGGCTCGGGGCAAAACCTGAAATTGAAGCTGTCCAACTAACACAACTATTATTGATTTAAGGAAATTTGCCAATGGAATTGAAGGAAACAAAGCATTTATCTACTTCGGCAGAAATGGATCTAGTAACTCCGTTAGAAAAAAACAATTCCCAAAGTCAAGGAATATATAATTTATTGTTTTCTCCCGAGGAGGGAGAACCAGATGCGACTGTCGTAGATAAAAATTATGATAACAATCACCAAAAACCTAAATTTGGCAACGTTTCTACACTGGATTGGCTAAAGACCTGGCGATCGACACAAATAAGTTAGGCGTCTTCTTCGGATCCTGGAAAGTAACCCTTTCCCTGTATTGCCTTTGCACCCATTTTTTCCTCTATGTCTGGGTTACTGCTTACAAAATCTGACAATTTTTCATTAATTATTTTTTCAGCATCTTCTAGGCTTTCAGCCTCTACTTCTGCAATACCATCAATCACCCAATGAACTTTAACTTTCATAGCCCTGTTCCGTAGTTTCTATTTTCTTATCATTGTTTATTGCTTCTTTTTGTGTAAACTCTTTATACCTCTTTCTAGAAGCATCTTGCATCTTTATAATGGTATCAGGTTCTAGTTCTTTTTCAACTTTATCCCTTATCTCACCCGAATTCTCGACACCTAAGGCACTGGCAACACTATACCAGATGTAAGCATTTTCAAAATCTTGTTCATCTAGAACAAGCAGATAAAAATCACCTAATTCCGTTAGTACTGCTCTATCACTATTCTCAAACCGTTCTAACAGGTGCTTAAGCACTTTTTCTCTAACATCCTTCAATACTTTTTCTGGTACTACGTCTTTAAGATCCTCTGCAAGGTCCTCTGCCTTTTCTATTTTACCGAGGTAGGACAAATATGCCCAAAAGAGTGCCTCACTGTAATTTTTTGTAATACCTTTACCGGTACTTATCAAAAATGCCAAATTGTACTGGGCATCATACTCATCATTTTTTGCCAACTCTTCAAAAATAGAGACTGCATCGGAGTATCTCCTCTCCTTTACAAAATCTGTAGCCATTTTGAATAGTCTGTCCGAGTCTGTAACTTGAGCAAAAGTAGTAGAGAAAAGAAATAATGTTAATAGGCTAAAGAAACCAATGTTTCGCATTTAACGTCCTGCCATCATGACTAATTGTAAATAAAAAACTCGCAGTTTAAACTTTGAGCCTGGTTTTTGCTCGAAAACAACTATTCTCGGTCGATCTGTATTTTGTTTTTGGAACTCTATAGACATATTGTCGGGGAGAAAAACACCGTTGCCTTCTAGTGTTTTCTGTGGATCTTGCGAGAACTCCCTATGAAAAATTGGGTCTAGCCACACTCTTGCTAATACTTTGCCTAAAATATCAGGCAAAAGGTTTCTAACATCTTCTCTCGATTGGAGTTTAAGATTACCGTTTACAAGCTCAAATGGTTTTGTAACATCGTTTACTCCCTTTACAGCAGGAGGAAGGACTTTTTTTATCGGAACCAAAGCTTTTGAGTTTTTCTCAGACATCAATACAAATTTTAATTTTATGCTAAATTAAATCAATTTAATAACAATATAAACCCCAAATTATATATATATTTAAGAAACGACCATTGGCACGATTTTTGTATTATTTTTTTTGAAAGGAAAGTCAATGTTGCCAGTAGTAAGGTCAGGTTTAAGTGCAGCTTCGCAAGAAATAGCTGTGATTTCTAACAATATCGCAAATGCTTCATCTTTAGGTTTTAAAAGAAGTAACGCAAGTTTTTCTGACATATATACCGAGATGTCAGACGCAAGGAATGCTAATAGGGTCGGAAATGGCGTTAGGCAAGAGGCACCAAGAAGAAATCATTCTCAGGGATCTTTAGTATTAACAGGAAATGCTCTTGATCTTGGCATGAATGGTCAGGGGATGTTTATTCTCAATACTATAGAACAGCTTGGTGAACTAGCATTTACGCGAAACGGAGCTATTAATGTTAGAGAAGACGGTAAACTTGTTAACTCGGATGGAATTGCGTATCTTGATATAGATGCTCAAGAAATAAGTCTACCGTTTATAGAAGTTAATGCAGAAGGCAATGAACAAAGTCTTTCGGAAGTAAAGGTTACAGCTGAGGGGTTATTACAAGCCACCTACGGAATAGATAAGTATGTAACTGTTGCCCAAATAGGTCTAGCTAGGTTTGCTGATGAGACCCAATTGAAGTCAAGAGGGGATAACATTTTCACGGCAACCCCAGAGTCAGGCCAATCAACGATTGGCGCAGCAAAAGACTTTGGTTTTGGCAAAATTAACGCTGGTAGTTTAGAAGCATCAAACACTGACATTACAGCAGAGTTAACTCTTCTACTTAGAGCACAACAAGCGTTTAATGGTTCCGCAAAAATGATGCAAGCAGATGCAGATGTTACCAGACGACTGATGGATACATAGGACTCACTTCAGTGGAAGTATCCATGAAATATCATTAATTTTCCTATTTGTTTCCTTATTTATTAGCAAATCGCCTTTAAGATTGACTCTTAAACTTTGGTCTAAAAGGATAACTAAAGTAGGGGGTCTGACAGATGTCCTTAGTAAAAATTCCCTTGTTTTAAGAAATGAATCCGAGCCAAGATCAATACTAGCTTTCATATAAGGCCTATTAATCTCTATTTCTAGTGACCCCCCGTGTTTTGGCACCAGGCTAGTGGAAGGTTTGATTGTTACAGAACAAATACCTCGACCAATATTCATTAGTCCACAAGATAACGTTATTGTTTCTTCGCAGCTAAAGCCTATCATGTTTAGATCAGCGGTTTGAACAGACATATGAATGGCTTGAAGATCTTGAATTTCGCCAGTCATTTTAGCCTAGTATGTTTTATTTATGGAAGTTCTCAGAAGAGCCACGGCAGATTTTTTTATTTGAGAAACTCTTCCAGTAGTTATTTCCATAACTTCAGCTATTTCATAAACATTAAGTTCTTCTACATAATATAGTTGAATAACCATTGCTTCCTTAGGAGGCAGGTCCTTTAATGCACGAGAAAGTATATCTTTAAGTTGTGACTTATCCAAGTTTTCTTCCGGAGTGCTTTCTTTGGAAACAAACCACATTGAATATTCATCATAAACTTCATCAAGAGACTGATGTACATTTGCATTAAATGCTTTTTCCCAATCTCTATATTCATCTAACCCAAGCCCCATTTTCTCTGCAATTTCTGAAGGTGTGGGCTCTCTCTGGAGGCCAGAAATGAGGGTCTCTATCGCTTTTTTCTGTTTTTGCTGCATTTGAATAGTAGTTCGGCATAAGTTAGAGCTTTTTCTTAAGTGATCCACAATGGCACCACGGATTCTTAGCACTGCGTAACTAGCAAATGTAGCGCCCTCTTTTGGACTATATTTTTGTGCTGCTGTAACCAGTCCGAAATACCCTATTTGCATCAAATCTTCAATTTCAATAGCTGCCCTTACTCTGCCATGCATATGCCACGCTATCTTCTTAACCAAATTCATGTTGTCGACTATAAGGGCTTCTACGTTTGGTTCTTGTTCAGGATAACTAGCTTTCATTTTTTTTCCAAATTGTGTGATCAGCTCTTTGAGAAAAAGCGTATACCATTATGCTTATTTTCTCTAGCCTTAATGATATTTTTTGCTACCCTCTGGAAAGATAATTTCTCCAATTCTGCTTCTTTATCAAGGAGCACAGGAGTTTTTCTTATTATAGCATTTTGGATTTTTTTAGAGCGCGTAATTCCTCCTGCAAAAGTTAGATTTGCATTAAAAAACTTAATCACTGCATTTTGAAATTTATTAAATATTTGCTGCGCTGCTTCTTCGTTATCAGCCATATTCACTACAACTGAAAAATTTTGAATATTATAATCCAAATTTGCTGATTTTATAAAGGTGTATGCATCCATAAAACTAGTGGGTTCACCGACTAGTACAATAACCAGCCTATCAACCGCGGATGCAAAGGTCATAGATTGGTCTGATGCACCCGCAGGTATATCCACAACCAAAGTATCTGCGTATTTTTCTATTGGGTTTATAGAATTAATAAGTTGAAACATCGAATTTTTTTCGACATTTAAAATATCAATCAATCCACTACCTCCAGAGATAAATTTTATCCCATTAGGCCCAGTTTCAATCACATCTTCAACTGGAAGACCATTCTTTAACATATCTCTGATGTTTCTCTTTGGGTTTATTCCTAACATTATATGTGCATTTGCCAATCCGAAGTCGGCATCCATCAAAGAAACCTTGGAACCCATTTTTGATAATGCTAGAGCTAAGTTTACCGCAATAGTAGTTTTACCAACACCACCCTTTCCACTAGCTATCGCTATTGAATTACTCATCGCTAAATCCATCATCTATGTAGCTTTCTAAATGTCTTGCTAAAACATCTGGCACAGAAAGTGCTACAGAACCTAAAATTGTTTTCGAGCCCGTTATAAGGCCCATCTTAACATGTTTACTAGCTAAAACACACAACTCTCTGGCAAAAAGTTGGCACTCATCAATTTTAGTAAAAGCAATTATTGGCTTAAAATCTATATACTTACTAATTTGACTATTTAAGAGTTGTTTGCTGCTACCAGAAGGAAGGCATAGAACAGTGGTAACTTTTGTTGCACCTAGCCGGTCTCTGACATTTTGAATTAAATATTTACTTTCTTCTGTAATTAAAGACACGTCGACTATCTTTTGTCCCGAACAAATACTTTCAAAATTTTTGCAATTCTCTTCAATTTGGTAATTAAGTTTTGGTATATTTAATAACTTTGAATAATAAGCCAAGTCTTCACGCCTATTAACCACTTCGCTTTCCATTGACACTAATGTTGGCTTCATCTGTTTATTATCTTCCATTATTCTAGCAGCAAGCTTAGCAGATAATGTCGTTTTTCCTGAGCCAGATGGACCAACAATAAATATCACTTGAGATTTAAAAATATCTTGAATTTCTTCACATGCTATTTTGTTCGCAAAAGCTTTTATAAATGCAGCAAGTCCTCTATCTATATTTAACCCGTCATAAGCTGGCTTTAAAGACGAAACTATTTCCGGAGTAAATTCTAGCTTTCGAAGCTTAAGCGAAACAGAGTTTCCTGTCTGTTCATTTAATCCTTTTTCATCGGTTATGACCATGCCTGAAAGCATATTTTGTAGATCTTTTATTTGCTCTCTGACCTTTACCATTTCCGACGACTGATTTTGATTGACTAAAGTTGTTCCTTTGTCGCCAGCGTCATAATTATTTGATGATTTATTGTAAATACGATTTCGTTGCTTTTCTCTTAGAAAATCTATTTTAGAGTGCAATATATCAGAAAAATTCCCAGTATTATCCTTCTGTTTTTGATGGTTGGACAGATTATCGGTTGCTTCAATCTCTACCTTATTTCCCCTTTTTGAGGTGGATATTATAAGTGCATCTGGGCCGAGTTTTTTAACAACTTCCTCCATAGCACTCGCACTGTCAGATGCTAGAAACTTATACGTAGTCATTTTTTTCTCCCATTTTGCATTTCATCACGACCCTCCGTCTATAGTTGCTACAACGTTTACTTTTCTATTATCTGGCAATTCAGTAAATGAAAGAACAATCAAATCCTCTACATGTTGCCGTATTATTCCTGATATTTGTCTTCGAATATTTGGTGATACTACAAGTACTGCAGTATTGCCTTCAGAAACAAGCTTCTGATTCAAATCAGAAATATTAGAAATTAGCTTTGTTGCCAATTCGTTATCTAAAACTAATCCTTCTTCTCCATTCTGTTTAGCCATCTTTATAAGCATATGTTCTAACTCAGAATTGAAAGTAATAACTGGTAAAGCTTGATTCAAGGGAGCTACCTGTTGTATCAATAACCCTGCTAAGTTCGGTCTAATTGCCTCAGCTGTTTCAATCACGCTTAAATTCTTACCTACCAACCCGGCTAAAGACTCTAAAATAATCCTCAGATCACTTATAGGTACTCTTTCCGAAAGTAATTCTCTTAAAACTCCGGTGAGATTATGAAGAGGAACCAGTTTGGGAACGAGTGACTCAACAAGACTAGGAGCAGTCTGGGAAAGATTATCTAATAGAGTTTGAACATCATCCTGCCCTATCAACTTACCCGAATGCTTATAAAATATCTGACTCAAATGTGTGGCTAAAACAGACTCAGGAGCAACAACCACATACCCCTTCTCCTCCGCATCATTTTGCTGAGAGGGTAGGATCCACGTAGCATCCATCCCAAAAGAAGGATCTTTAACTTCAATTCCATCCAACTTTATGTTTGTATCATCGCCAGGAATAGCCAATTTTCTATCAGGATAAATTAGATCGTCACCAACTATTGTTTGTCCTATTCTTATTCTATACTGGTTAGATGATAGGGTTAAATCGTCACGTATTCTGACCGCAGGTATTATAAAACCAAGAGCTTTTGAAACTTGCTTTCTTATACCAGTAATTCGTTCAACAAGAGGTCCACCTGTATCATCATCAACCATTTCTACCAGGCCATAACCTAATTGAACAGATACGGGTGAATAATCCGTTACATCTTCTAAACTAAGCTGATCTGTATCGCCAGCGTCTTGAATTTTGTCATCTTCATTTTCATTCTCTATTTTAGTTTCTCTCTTCTGTTCCACCCTACGAGCAAGAAAGCCTGCCGTTGCCGCGACTATTGCTGATGCGATGAAAAGTAGGTTGGGCATTCCTGGAACAAACCCTATTAGTAGTAAAACGGCAGAAACTGGAATCCAGGCTCTTGATATACTGAGTTGGTCGCCAATATGCGATGCCATATCCTGCTTGGAAGAAACTCGAGTCACAATGATTGCCGTTGAAATTGCCAATAGTAATGATGGGATTTGAGCCACCAGACCGTCCCCAATTGATAAAAGAATGTAAGTCTCAGCAGCAGTGGATACAGGTAAGTCATATTGACTTATTCCGATAACTAAACCACCGATAATATTTATGGCTAGAATTAAAATCGATGCAATTGCGTCACCTTTCACAAATTTTGAAGCACCATCCATTGACCCGTAAAAATCTGCTTCTTGCGCTATTTCTTCCCGCCTATTAGTAGCCTCTTCTGCAGTTAGCACACCAGCATTTAAGTCCGCATCAATTGCCATTTGCTTCCCTGGCATCGCATCTAGTGTAAACCGAGCTGACACCTCTGAAACGCGCCCTGCACCCTTTGTTATCACAACGAGATTTATAATAACTAAAATTATAAATACAAAAATACCTACCGCATAATTGCCTGAAACAATGAAATTACCAAATGCCTCAATTATTTGGCCTGCAGCGTCATTTCCAGTATGGCCTTGACCTAGTACTACTCTGGTCGACGCAACATTTAAGGCCAACCGCAATACCGTCGCTATTAATAAGAGATTAGGGAAGCTAGAAAAATCTAGAGGTCTAAAAGTGTGCATTGCCACCATTAAAATCACTAGAGAGATCAAAATATTTGAAACAAAAAAAACATCTAGTAAAAAGACCGGAAGCGGTAACACCATCATAGCAACAAGTACAATAATACCTAGTGGCAATATACCAGACTTAAGCATGTCTGTGAGATTACCGGTCAACGATGTGTTACTTCTTGTCAATTCCATGACTTTTGCTTCTCCCTGTCAAAAATAAGTCATTATTTGTCAAATTTTTTCAAAAATTAACTGGTTAAATACCTTAAGAGAGCTTTTTAATTCGTTTTTAAACTCTCTGTCCAACAATGAAGCAACAATCATGCCATCCTTTGTTTTAACAAAAAGTGAAAGGCTACGAATATGGCATAAAAAATGCAAACGTTCTTTATGCTTTTAAAAGATAAGGTTGGAAAATGAATAAAGAAAAAAAACTAAAGATGCTTATTCCGTCAATTGGATTAGCTTTGCTTATAAGTAGTTGTCAGTCCAGTTTTTTAACTAGTATGGATGATAAGGGTACTGCTTCGACTTTGAATGTTTTGAGTAATAATAATAAGGGTGAAGATGCCGCCCACCTTGCAGCTATTAATGAAGTGCTTGACGCGTCAGTAGACTCTGTACCTACTATAAGCGCAATGGGTTATGCAGTGGTTTCATCACAGCCTGGACGCTCGGCAAATCAAAAGAGATTAATGGCCATTAGATCTGCACGAATGGCGGCAATGCGCGATCTTGCGGAACAAATCCATGGGCTTAAAGTTGAAGGTAATACAACTGTAATCGACTTGATGGTACAGAATGATACCTTCAGAGGTATAGTCTCGGGAACAATTCGAGGAGCAAGGACAGTCCGGATCAACCCAACTGGTAGTGATACCTATGAGGTTCTACTAGAGATTGATAAAGATACACTTAGCTATTTGCTTAGACAAGCACGTAGCGTTGCCTAAAACAATAAAGACTTGAAAATGAGATCACTTGTTTTTTATTTAATATTTTTTCTCGCAGCTATATTCTCTGCTTTATTAAGCAAAGCTTTTGCAAAAGATACTCTCAGATTTATAGAGACAACAGGGCGAGCTGTGATTGAGAACGATGAAACGATTGATACCTCTCGTCGAAGAGCACTCGAAGACGCTCTTTACTTAGCTGCTCTTCATGGTGGTGCGACGATTAACGGGTTTTCGGCAGTAAATACTGATACTTCTATTCAAGAAAATCTAGTTATCCAACCAGCAAGTCAAATACTAGATTACACTATTATTTCAGAGGATAAATCAGATACGCATTTTGTTATTAAAATAAGATCTGCTGTTGGTGATCTGAAAGAAAAAGGTTGTGAAAGTAAAGGTTTGAAAAGCTTATCTTTTTACAAGCCAGCAATTGAGATCGATCCGTCCGTCCCTTATTGGGCGCATTCACTTGCTGATGAATTAACTAATAGTGTTGTAGCATCAATAAAATTAGCATCTAATATTAATTTTACAAATTATTCTGATGTACTGCTTGACCGAAATCAGCTGACAACCATAAACGATGATTATGACTACATCTCTTTAACATCAGGCAGGGAGAGAACTCAGTACGGAGACTATGCGTTAGTATCTTCCATATCAATTACTGAACGCGAGAGACTACAGGGCTTTACCACATACAATAGTCTTATTATTAAATTTAATACGGAAGTTTATGAAGGGAGCTCTTACTCCCTTTCTTTCTCAAAAACTAAATCTATTGAAGCCTTGTTCAATTCGAGCGGCCCCTGGAGAACAATCAATCTCCTCTTGAAAAGCAATAGAAGAAATATTGTTGAACCCCTTTTAGCCGCGGCTAAAGAGCATGCATCGGACATTACTGACAATCTTGTTTGCAAAAAAATTAATAGCGTTATAACGGTAAAAAATGGAAAGATAGAAGTTCCACTGGGAAAAAGGCATGGAATAAAATTGTCTTCCTTAGCGGTAACTAAAGGTGAACAAACGCCTTTTAATATACTGAGGGTTGAAAAGGTTTTAGAAAACAAATCAGTCCTAATACCTTTAAATAACACTCTAGAATCTAGTAAACTAGACGGAAAATCAATTCAATTTTTAGGTAGTATATGATGCTAAAAAATCTTTTTTACTTATCTTTATTTTTAAAAGCTTTTATCGCCAGTAATGATGTCAGCGCTGAGCCACTCGTTGTGCTTCAATACAACAATGTCTCTGAATTGTCTGATAGGTCAAATGAATTTACTCAAGACCCAGATTATTCAAACAAGCACAGGATTTTACCAGGCGAGAGTTTAAATTTAATAATAGAAAAATATTATAATGGCAGTGGCTTAAATACCAGGTTTCTCCAATTAGCAATAGTGTCATTGAATGAACATGCGTTCAGAAACAGAAATATTAACTACATGATTGCAGACAAAACCATCCATCTTCCAAGTATCAATCAAATATCAAAGCTCATGAAGGGTATAGATTTTGAAATAGATGAACAACCATATTATAGACAGAATAATATTTACTATTTTGGAGGATAGAGTGATTATTAAAAAGGTATTACTTTTAATAACAATTTGGTGCAGTCTCACATTGCAAAGTTTAGCATCACAAGAAAGAATATCTGGTTCAGATTTAATTGATTTAGTTGTCCAAAACTTAGACGAGCAAGGTATAGATGCACAACCAATTATAAAGACTAATAGAGTTTTCACTGGATGTGCAAGTCATCAGATTGTTATCTCTAAAAGAGATAAGTCTTGGCAAACAATAAAGCTTACATGCAAAAATAACAATTCATGGCGTTATACCTTTAGAAATAGGTTAGCTGGCTCCGATGAAATAGAAAAATTTAGTAAAACAGTTAGACCCTCCGAGCAGAACAAATTACAAAAGACACAAGCGGTCTTTGTGCTAAAACATCGAAAACAAAAGGGTGAGAGGATTGAGGAGTTTGATTTGATTTTGACCCAAAAGAAAAATCTGCTTTCCAGAGGGGCTTTTAGTGACTTAACGCTTGTCTTAGGGAAACGCCTAAAAAAAAGCTTGCAAAAAGGCTCAATCTTGAAGGCCATGCATTTGCATCCAGACTGGTTAGTTCATAAAAATCAGAGAATAACGATTGAAAATAATATTGGTGAAATCTATGTTACGATGGAGGGGATTGCACTGAGTAACGGCGCTAAAGGGGATAGGATATTAGCAAAAAATATCTCAAGTAACAAAACTGTTGAAGGGTTTGTTAAAAGTGAGAAAAAAATAACAATTTATCGTAACATTTATTAAGTTTATGTCGTATAAGTAATCAGGAGAAAGAAAATGGTTGGATCAATAAAAAATATTACTGGACAGAGAGTTGAAGTGTCCAGAGGAATGTCAGAAAGTAAAGCACAGTCTGAGAAATTAAGTGGCTCCGTTCCTTCTAACATTTCTGGGTCTAAGGTTGATGCTGTATTAACAAGTAAATCTAGAGAGGCATTGAAAGTTATGGCTGAGAACCCGTCTATTAATATGGAAGCTGTTGAACGAATAAAACAAAAAATAAAAGATGGCGAATACCCTATTGACTTTGACAAGTTGGCTGACAAGTTACTTGAGTCCTATTGGCATTCAAAATCATAAAGAGTTAACTGAAAGTTAAATTTCAACAATGTCACTACCTACTGCTCATAGTTATGTAATTGAAAACTTGATGGAAAATGTACTGTCTATCGAGAAAACTTTTTTAAAGCCCAACCTGTTGCTTAACAGCCTAACAAAGACAGAAAAATCATTAATCGAGGCCGCAGAAGTTTTAAGCAAGGATGAAATTGCTGACGAAATTTTGAAAACAGAGAAAGAAAACATTATTCTGCTTATTCGAAAGTTAATACATCTAGAGAAGGCCTCACAGGAAAAATTAAGCTGGGCGCGCCATTTCTCAGGTTTTCTACAAAAAAATATCAATACAAAATAGCTTGTTTTGAAACTATAATTCAATACAATCATCCCGTATGGATTTTCAAGTTTTAATATTAGATTATATTTTTACTGAAAGAGCTGGGATGATGATTTTACTCTTGGCTATAATCTTTTTCATATTTCAGCAGAACAAGACACTTGTTGCAATTGAAAACGAGATTTCGAACGTTAAAAGTAAAATTAATAGCCTCGTGAACAGAACTGACGATACCACATCAGATATCAGCTCATTAAGCTCAAGAATATCCAACCTTTCGGGCGTAGTCTCAGAAGCGAATACAGTTGCTGAGGGCACAAAAAAAGAACTCAGTATGCTCGCTGATGGGATAAGTAATGAAACGGTTTTTAATGAGGCGATAGATCTTGCTAGGAAAGGTGGATCAGTGGACGACATTGTCAAACAAACAAAGCTTAGTAAAGATCAAGCTGAAACAATCGTAAGGTTCCATGGTTCTAAAGTCTAGAAGGCTTAAAACCGACCCAATGCAAGATAAGAATTTATTTCGAATTTAAACTTTTTTTAGTTCACTTAAGGACTAATTCTTTTTCTCTATATCTTTATCCTTTTCTGGCACTTCTTCTACTTTGACTTCTTCTGCAGCAGGTTCTTCGGGCACTTCTTCCGCTTGGACCTCTTCTGTAGCAGCTTCTTCCGTCACTTCTTCTACTTTGACTTCTTCTGCAGCAGCTTCTTCCGCTTTGACTTCTTCTGCAGCACCTTCTTCCGGCACTTCTTCCGCTTTTATCCCATCAGAATCACCCTGTTCAGGGTCTTCGTTCGATTGGTCAAGTTCAATAGTATTGGTAATATTATTAATACCATCTAAGCCTTCTTCTGATTTAAACTGGCGGCTCTCCTCGGTTGAAACGAAATCTGCTTTGCCAGACTCAATTAACTTTTCACCATCTTCCCTTTTTACATCAATAACTACTCCCGATGGGAAACGAACTCCGTTAACTTCACTTGAGTCTACTATTCTTAAGCGCATCCATGAATTATTATTGCCAATTGCCTTTGGGTCCATAACATCGGATGTTTGAGTCAACGAGCTATCCAAATCAAACCCACTCTGTTTATCTGATAATTCATCAAGTTGATTTTCTGTTACGTTACCTGCCAAAAGAGCGAGCCTTTTTCTTATGATGTACACCCTAGCCGCCATTGCACTAAGCCTTTGCAGACTATCCTTTTCTCCCTCTATCACAGCTTTATAAAAAGTAATTTGTTCCTCGAGACCCTTATCTGCATGTTCTTCCAATAGCTCATCTCTTGCTCTTAGAATTATCGGATCCAAGGGAACCGGATTGCTTTGATCTAAATCAAAATCATTAGGTTTGTCTGATAATACCATTTTTTTTTCCTTTGGTTATCAAGTTGGCATTTTAATTGCAATTTTCACACCAGAAATTGAAAAATTGTGATAATAAAACATCGAAACAACAAAAAATGAAAACTATCGAAAACCACCTAAGTATACACTCAAATGCGCTAAATTTAAGAGGAAAACGTAATAAAATACTTGCATCAAACATCGCTAATGCTGCTACTCCGCATTTTAAGGCTCGTGACATAGATTTCGATAGCGAAATGCGAAAAAAGGAAAAAATTGGTAGTATTTCAGTAAATCATGAGAAGCATTTTCCTCTTCTTACTAAGGTCAGACCAAATGATGTTATGTTTAGAGAGCCACTTAATCCCTCTCTGGACGGCAATACGGTGGAAATGGCAGTAGAACAGATGGAATTCTCAGAGAACGTTGTTAGATATCAAACGACCTTACAGTTTTTGACCAATAAAATATCAGGCCTTATGTCTGCAATAAAGGGTGAATAATGAGTTCTGTAAAAAATATATTTGATGTTTCTGGAAGAGCTATGGCTGCTCAAATGATCCGGCTGAACACTGTAGCTAGTAATTTAGCTAATTCAAATAATATATCTAGCACTAGCGAAGGAGCTTACCGACCATTAAAGCCGATTTTCAAAACAGTTTATTCCGACAAACTGCAAGATAATGGAATTGCTACGGTTGATGCGGTTAATGTGAGAGAGCTTAATCGAGAACCAGAGAAAATTTATATGCCTGATCATCCAAAAGCAAATGAGGATGGCTATGTATTTAATGCAGCAGTCAACATAGAGGAAGAAATGGTAGAGATGCTTGAAGCAAGTCGTCAATACCAAAACAATATTGAAGTTATATCAACTTTAAGAGCTTTAATGGTAAGAACGATCAATTTAGGAAAGTAATTTTGGAGTACGAATATGTCTAGTATAGAAAGTAGCAATCAATCCCTTAACAATATTTTAGATAAAATTGGTGTGCGATCGCCTGAAGATGCCCCCAACAAAAGAAAAAACAGTCTTGGGCAAGAGGACTTTCTAAAATTAATGACTACTCAACTTCAAAATCAGGACCCCTTCGCACCGATGGAAAATGGCGAATTCATAGCGCAGATGGCACAGTTTTCAACGGTAACTGGAATAACGGAGATGGGTCAAACCCTTAAGGGTTTATCAGATAAGTTAAATGAGTTCAGAATCGCTACCGCGTCTGATCTATTAGGCAATTCGGTCCTTGTACCGGGTAACTTTGTAAGGCCTAACAAAGAAGGTGAGATACATGGCATAATTGACCTCCCAAGTGCTTCGAGTGAAACATCGGTTTCATTCTTTGATAGCTCAGGCGAGCTTGTCCATTCAGCGGAATTGGGTGCTCACAGTCGAGGTTTGGTTGGCTTTGAATGGTTAAATATTCCTAAAGAAATAGTTGAAAAGGATGAACCACTGAGAGTTGAAGCTTACATTAATACTGGCAAAGGTTCAGAGGGTTTGACTCCTTCAGTTTTTTCTGAAGTAATCGCTGCTTCATTAAATGCTAAAGGTCAAGGCGTAACTATCGACGTAAAAGATTTTGGTGAAATGGCCGCGGCAGATGTCATCAAGTTTAGAAATTAATCAAAAATATTGAGTTAAGTAAACGGAGTAAAAAATGTCATTCTATACAGCATTAACAGGACTGAACGGAGCACAATCAGATATATCAGCAACATCAAATAACATTGCAAACGTTGGTACTACTGGTTTCAAGAGAAGTAGAGCAGAATTTGGTGATATTTTTGCTACGTCACCCCTTCAAAACTCTTCATCATCAATTGGTTCTGGTACGATTTTGAAAGGCATCAAACAACAGTTTACACAGGGAAACATTTCTTCATCATTGAACGCTCTTGACCTTGCTATTTCTGGTCAGGGGTTTTTTGCACTTAAGCCCTCACTTACTTCAGCTCAAACAGTGTACACAAGAAACGGATCGCTTAATGTAAACAACGACAGATACGTTGTCGACTCAGCTGGTCAATATCTACTCGTTTATCCTGTTAACGAAGACGGGTCGGTAACTGCTAAAGATTTGATTTCTGCTCTACCCTTACAGCTTCCAGTTACTTCAGGTGATCCGAAAGCAACGTCAAATATTGATCTTGGGGTTAACGTCCCTGCTGCTGCTGCTGTTGTTCCAGATCAGCCTCAATTTGCGGACGGATACACATTTGACCCAAATAATCCTGAAACCTTCACCAACTCAACATCTATAACGATATTTGATGACTTGGGTAACCCGACTATTGCAACGATGTTCTTCATAAAAACACAAAATGCGTCAGCTACCGATCCTACAAATAAATTTGATACCCGACTGGTGATAAACGACACAATTATTGAACCAGACTTGGTTAGTGCCGTGGATGATGCGGGGAAACAGATCTTCATTGATGAGTTTGGTGCACAAACAACTACAGTTCCAGATGATAACTACTTCCTAGAAGGTAAGGGCTCCCCATTATATAAATTGGACGATCTTAAGACCCAAGTGCCTTCGACGGCAGCCAGTATTCAGGGCGAACTGACGGCTTTTGATTTTGGTGAAGAAGGGGACAAGCTTGTTGAAATAGTAACTGATCCCTTACTGTTTAACGCTACAGTTGAATCGGGAAAACTCACTGATAGTGATATTTATTGGGGCAAGAACTTTCTTACACTTAATGTAGATAGTGCTGACCAACCTGTAAATATCGATATAAGGCCAGGCAAGTATAATGCTTCTCAATTGGCTGACGAAGTGGAACGAGCGATTAACGAGGCTTATGGTGATGACAAGAAAATACAGATAATTAGAAACGTCGATGATGAGATAAATATCGACCTATCGAAACTTAACGCAGATGGCTCTACATCCTCGCTAGATGCAGCCATAAGTGTTGACTTATTAACCGATAGTTACGTTACATCGCAACAAGTAAATGGCGCGAACAGAATAAATCTAACAGGAGCCTCACCTGACTTTACAAGAGATGAATTTCTTGCCCATGTGCAGGCAAGAGTTAATGAAGCTCTAAATTCGTACGCTGATGATGCGACACAAAAAGCTGCGTTAGGCATTGAAAAACTTCAATTCACCAGAGCTAGTGGAACAACGATTGATACTATATATGAAACAAATGACGTAATAAAATTTACTCACACTTCAAATTCGTACGATACAGTTAACGATCCGCTCCCAGCAACACCCCTTGCTACTAGCGTGCAAGATAAATTTCTTGTTTATTCTTATTTTGACAACAAACCAAATTTGAGCGTCTTCGATGGACAAAAGTATCTTGCGGCAAATCCTGCAGACGTTCCTGATGCCAACGGCACTGGTACTAATCCTGATGGACACAAAATCAAATACTCAACAACTGAAAATACACTTAGGATATATTTTGATGCATTAGACCCTACAGCAGGCAATCAAATCTTTGCTGCAAACGGCAAAATAAGACTGAGTGGTAATTTTGATGCAACCGAAGCTGCTTCCGCAGCATACCTAAATGGTAGAGAATTTACTATTTCTAGCGTTCAATATAGTGCCGCTACTAATCCTACTAGCGGTTACATTCAAATAAATACTACTGGTTTAGGATTTCCCGATCAGGATTTTAATATAGCTGCGACTACCGCGGGCAACAATGGTAACCTTCAAGTACTCTACAGTCCGTCTACAAACGTGGAAGCATTTTTTGAGGGGGCACAAAATGTCTATGACGGTGCTCCGGTTAACTTCGCCAGTAAAAAAATAGTGATTCGTGAAACTGGCACAGCAAAACAACAATACCCTGGCACATTGGCAGCTGCGGGAGCATTTTCTGGTTTTAATGCTGAATACGTTGATGCTGATGCCGCAAATAACATTGATGGTACTCTTGCTGATCTAGGACTTAACAATTATGCAAAAGCAACTAATGAAGATACTCAGTGGGTCGATGAGCTAAACCCTCCGGTGAAAGTAACATATGATGAAATAAATCAAAGACTTCAATTTACCGTAGATAGAACCGTATTAGGTACTGGGACGGATAGTAATTTCAATTCTTTTAAAATTTATGGCAAAAGTACAGCAACAGACACTAACAACTTGGGTCTGGTTTCTAAAGATGACGCCCCAGACACTTTAATAAGAGGTGGAGAAATTCTTTCAGGGGAAAGCTTTGTCGCTGATGGTGAAGAAATTCAATTAAACGACAAACGCTATGGAATTAGTGTAGAGTATAATAGTGATAAGAAATCCTTTAAGCTTTCAAGCGGTACGACGGGCGAACAAATTGCAGCGCAAGGTGCGCTCGGAGTAACTGAAGCCCAAAAAGCTTCTAATATTCAAGTGGGGAGATACGCACTTGATGCTACTGGTTCAGCGGTTGATACACAAAATTATTTTTCTGGTGACAATAATCTTCTGGGTGTTGGCGCCACTAAAACCGAAGCCGAATTTACTGCTGGCAAGGGTCTATCGGCTACGCCTGCGATAGCTGTTGGAGCAACTGCGACAGAACCCCTCAACGAAGTCTTTAGGTTATCAACTGCTAATGGAGAAAATATTTTTAACGTATCAGTTAACGGAATTAGTGGCGTCATTACTATACCTCCAGGTTTTTATGTAGGCTCGACACTTGCAGAGGCTCTAGAGAGCAAAATAAACCAGATTATGGATCCACTGACCGGCGAAACAGTGGGAGGAGTAACAGCAAAATATAACGCATCCCTTAATAGTTTTGAATTCACTACAGGCACTACTGGAGACTCTTCCACTATTAAAGTAAAAGGATCTTCTAGACTAGGGCTTGATGACGTACCCCTAGGGGTCGGTACTATTCCAAACATCTTTAACCTCGTTCAAGCTACAAATGCAGACGGAGTAGCCTTGTTTGTAAACGCGGACGGTGAAGTTGTTGAAACCCCGCCTGAAAATATGGTTGAGGGATACTATCCACTCTATATCGATGAAGGCGAGTTGACTTTTGATAAAACTGGTAAACTCATTAATCCTAAACAAGATGTTCATTATGAGAAGCAGGAAGAAGGCTTTTCTATAGCATTGGATATAGACTTTGGATCTTCTACCCAGTTCGCTCAACCTTTCTCTGTATTGAGTGTGAATCAAGACGGTTTTACTTCCGGTAGATTGGACGGATTAGAAATTGATGCGTCAGGAACGATAAGAGCAAACTATACAAATGGCCAGAATAACCCACTTGGAAAAATAGTTGTTGCAAACTTCAACAACCAAAATGGTCTGAAGCAAATTGGTAACGCCACTTATGTTGAAACAGCTGTTTCTGGTACGGCACAGGTTGGGGAAGCCGGAGCTGAGGGATTTGGAAATATATTGTCTGGTTCACTTGAGCGTTCTAATGTGGATATCACCGAGGAACTAGTTAACCTCATCACCGCTCAACGAAACTTCCAAGCATCGGCAAAGGCCATTGAAACGACAACAACATTGACACAAACCATAATTAATATCAGAGGTTAATTACCAACAGGGAGCATAACTTATGGATAAGATGATACATACAGCGCTCAATACGCTGAAAAACTTATCAGCGAATAGATCCGTTAGAGCACAGAATATGTCTAACCTCAATGTACCTGGACACCGGAAGGACTTAAATACTAATTTCACCTCAGGTTTTCTACATCAAGCGAAACAATTCGACACCAGAGTATTTGCAATACATGACGGTGGAAATGGGTTTTCAAATAAGCAAGGGCAACTTAATCCAACGGGACAAGAAACAGATATAGCGATAAACGGTCCTGGATTTTTTATTGTTCAACCAAAAAGTGGAGATCCAGCCTTATCACGAAGAGGTGATTTTTCTGTTTCTAGTACTGGTATTTTGGTTGATGGAGCTGGCTCAAAGGTACTAGATAACGGTGGGGCCCCTTTAGAGATCCCTGGAAACAAAAAACTAATAGTTGCTGAAAATGGTGATGTTTTTATTGAGCCTCTCAACGGTGCAGACGGAGAAAGGCAACTTATAGGTACTATTGGTACAAGCCTGGGAGGCTCTAAAGAAGACCCCTTAGTAAAAAGTCTAGATGGTCACCTGCGCCTTGCAAGTGGTGGTGTCCCCGATGCGGATAATGCGGCTGTACTTTCTCAAGGCTTTCTTGAAAGCAGTAATATAGACGCGGTAAGCGAGCTGATCGGAACGATGGAAGATCAACGCCAATTTGAAATAAATATAAAACTTATATCATTATCCAAAGAGATAGATGAAGGTGGTTCAAATCTAATGAAGCTACCTAGCTAGTAGATTTGGCACAGCTCTTGCTATGAATATAGGGAGTATTCATCAAGGAGAGTAAAAATGTCAAGTAGCGCGATGCACGTGGCCAAAACTGGCCTAAATTCCCAACAAACGAAGATGCAGGTTATTGCGAACAATCTCGCTAACGTCAACACCACTGGATTCAAAAAGGATAGAGTAAACTTCGAGTCATTACTTTATCAAATACAAAGAAGTAGTGGAGAGCAAACATCTGCGGATACTGACTTAGCATCAGCTTTTGCCGTGGGTACGGGAGTACGAATTGTAAACACCCAAAAGATTTATACCCAAGGAAGCCTAGTAAATACAGACAATGCATTAGACCTAGCTATTGATGGAAGCGGCTTTTTTCAAGTTCTTCTTCCAGATGGTCGAGTTGGGTTTACCCGGAACGGTTCCTTTTCTAGAAATGCCGAGGGCACATTAGTCACACCGAGTGGATTCACACTTCAGCCTGAAATTGCTATACCAGAAGGCGTAACCGAAATAAATGTATCAGCGGATGGGCTCGTTAGCGTTCAAATTGCTGGAGAAGCGGAAGCAGCAGAAGTTGGCCAGCTAACTTTAGCTAACTTCGCAAATCCATCTGGCCTACAACCCATAGGAGAAAATTTTGCTGTTGAAACCCCAGCATCTGGTGCCCCAGCAATTGGAAATCCTTTTGGGGAAGGCTTCGGTAAACTCATTCAAGGTTCGCTTGAAGCCTCAAATATAAATGTTGTTCAAGAGCTTGTCGATATGATTGAAACGCAAAGGGCATACGAAGTAAGCTCGAAATCAATTTCAGCTGTCGATGAAATGATGCGTTTTGTATCTAACAATCTTTAATCGGAAAATAAATGATGCTTATAAGAAAATCTCCACATAAAAATCTAATCTTGACTACTATCTGGATTTCTCTCATTACAGGGTGCTCCACACAGATCGAAGAAAGAGCTTCCATAGATTTCGAGCCCATAATGCCAAGTGAGTCAAAGATTGCTAAAAAAGACAAATATGGGTCTATTTATAGTAATAGCCAGCAAGGTCTTTTTGCCACGGATCGACGAGCATCTAAGGTTGGCGATATATTAACAGTTGCACTATCAGAAAATTTTAGTGCTTCAAAATCCCAATCAGCCAAAAGTGCTAAAAAAGGTGCTACTAAATTTGACTTTCCAAACATTATGACAGCTGGTGCTGATGACGGGCTGTTTGATAGCAGCGCTGACCTATCTTTTGATGGATCAGGTTCAGCCGGACAGAACAATTCATTAAGAGGAGAGCTATCTGTCACGGTAACTAAAGTATTTTCTAATGGCAATATGGAGATTTTAGGTCAAAAGAAACTTACTTTAAATAATGGCGATGAGTATATTCGATTAATAGGAGTAATCAGACCAGAGGATATTAGCAACCAAAATACTGTGCAATCGAGTAGGATAGCAAATGCGAAAATATCTTATACTGGAGCTGGAGACATTGCCGATACAGCTAAGAAAGGCTGGCTCTCAAAGCTCATCGATACGGTCACACCACTATGATTGGTAAATTTATACTAAAGTTTCTGACTATACTTTTAATAAAAGTCTTTGCGTTAATTTCTCTTCCTGTAGGAGCAGATAGGTTGAAGGACTTAACGTCAATCGCTGGCGTGAGAACTAATCAGCTTGTTGGATATGGAATAGTAGTCGGATTAGCAGGCACAGGTGACGGAAACATAGGCCTTACACTACAATCAATGCAATCAATGGTGTCAAGATTTGGATTAGCTACCGATGTAAAAGGCTTAGATGGAAAAAATACTGCAGCCGTGATGGTTACTGGAGAGCTAGCAGCTTTTGGAAAACCTGGACAGCATATGAACGTTACAGTGTCAACATTGGGAAAAGCTAAGTCATTGAGAGGAGGTACTCTTTTGATGACCCCTCTCCTCGGCGCAGATGGAGAGACCTACGCTGTAGCACAAGGAAATCTTGTCGTTGGTGGTCTGGGTGTAGAAGGCGGCGACGGCTCATCCCTGACAGTTAACATTCCAACAGTGGGTAGAATACCCAGGGGAGCAACGATTGAAAAAATGGTTGATAATCCTTTCATTGGTTCCAGCAATGTGATTTTAAACTTGCATCAAGGAGATTTTAGTACAGCTCTCAGCATCTCTGAAGCCATAAACGATATATTCGGCGATAATGTAGCCGTTCCCTTAGACGCATCATCAATAAAGGTTAGATCTCCCAAAGATCCAAGTCAGAAGGTTGCATTTGTAAGTCTTTTAGAAAACATAGAGGTAGAGCCCTCACGCCCGGCAGCAAAAGTTGTTGTCAACGCAAGAACGGGAACCATTGTAATAGGAGGCGATGTAAGAGTAACCCCTGCTGCGGTTACCCACGGCTCTTTGACGGTCAAAATCGATGAGAAAAAGAACGTTACCGCGACTGGTGGAGCTGTAGTTAATGAAAACCAAGTTGTCACAACTCCTGGTGATGCTGTTGTAACTCCAGAAACTGATATAGAGGTTGAAGAGGAACCAGCTAAGGCGTTTGTCTTTGATCCTGGTGTCTCACTATCCACCATTGTTGATACGATCAATGCTGTTGGCGCGGGGGCCTCTGACTTAGTTGCAATACTTGAGGCATTAAGAGAATCTGGCGCTCTTAGAGCAGAGCTGATTATAATTTAGGAGATAATATGAAAATAAAACCCTTAAATTATCAGATGGAAACAGGTTTTACGCTCTATCAAAAAAATAAAAACCAGGCAAACTTAGAGGGAATAGCAGAAGAATTTGAGGCTATGTTTCTCAACCAGATGCTAAAGCAGGCAAGGGATAGTAAACTTTCTGACGCCCTTTTTTCAAGTGATGAGGAAGACAACTTTGGCACAATGTTGGACCAGGAGCGCTCAAGAAGCCTCGCTGTGAAACTTGATCTAGGTATTGCCGACGCACTCGTAAGACAATTTGATAAGAGTAAAAGTGAGTAATCACCGTGCCTAGTTTATTTGATATAGCAAGAAGTGGCGTGCAATCATACAGACAGGCGCTAGCGGTAACAGGACAAAACATCGCCAATATTAATACTGATGGGTATAAACGTCGTGAAGCCGGGCTCACAGAGGTAAGCTCTGGACAAGGTGGTATTACCCAAATTCAAGATGGAACGGGCCTAGGTGTTAGGGTCGAAGAAATAAAAAGGTCATTTGATGCCTATCTCCTCGATAGAAAACGAAATTCGTTCTCAAGAGAGGAAACAGCAACAAATTTTTTAGACAAAATCAGTGAATTGGAAGATCTGCTTCTCCCTGGTGAGGCAGATTTAGGATCGTCTATGGGACTATTTTTTTCCTCACTTCAAGAAGTGGCTGCGTCTCCAGCCGATGTAGCCGCTCGTGTTGTCGCCGTTGAAGAAGGAAAAAATGTTGCCGCTACCTTTAGTAGGACATCAGACGTATTAGAGCAATTGAAGACAGGGGCAAAGTCGCATGCCCAACAACAAATCGATAGCGTTAATATTCTAACTACCGAAATATTAAACGTTAATAGCAAACTCTTATCCAGCTCTACTCAAGGAGGTGCTGCTAACGCCTTGCTTGATAACAGAGATAGACTTATAGATGAATTAAGTAAGACCTTAGAGGTCACAGTTTCTTACACTGGAAAAAATGCAGCAATAGTAAGGCTAGGAAGTTCAGGTAGTGGACCAAAACTTGTCGAAGAATCAAAAAGAATAGCTATTGGGTTGGATGAGGAAAGCACAGACATTAAAGTAATTCTTGGGCCTGGTACGTTGAATAGTCCGACAAACCAGGTAACAAATGGTGCAGTGCGCGGCTTAATTGATGCATCCCAAACAATTGAGCAGACTTTGAAAGATCTTGACAGCCTAGCTCAAAAATTTGCGCAGGAATTGAATGACCAACATAAAAAGGGTTTAACTCTGGATGGATTAAAGGGTAAAGATATGTTTACCTCAGTTGGTTTTTCTTCAACTCAAAATCCGACAAATATGGGAAACACCACGGCATCTGCATCAGCCGCAGGAGGCGGACTTGTAAATCCTGATCCTATTAAATTGATATATTCCGAGACAAGAGAAGAATGGGTTGGATATGATTCATCGAATAATGAAATAGCGAGCGGACTTACGTCCATCTCAACAAGAGGCATCAATATTACTCTTTTGGGTACGGCTATAGATGGAGATGAAATCACCATCAGTCCTTCCAATAGCTTTGCTAAGGATATGGAATTCTCCTTGAGGCGACCCGACGATATCGCGGCTTCCGCGAGCTTTCTTATTTCAGCCGATACAAAGAACCTAAGTGACGCAAGTATTTCTGCAGATTCTACTGGCACAATACTCGATACTAACTTAGCAAAAGTCAGTCAGGTTTTTACAAACTCTCTATCTCCTATTTCCGCAACAACGTTTCTTAATGATGGTTTTGTAGCGTCTATTCCTAAAGCGACGGAAGCAATACAACTCGCCAGCTTTTCCAAACAGTCGGCATTACAGTTTACACTCTCAACGAGCGACCTATCGCAGGCAAGTCAATTATCTTTCTCCGTCGGTGGAATAAGTTATAATTTTGATCTGGCTTATGGAGATGTATTTAAAACACTTACAGGGAGTCCACTATCGGAAACATCAGCCTCTGGTACCTGGGAAGACTCCTCTGAAATTGCAAAATACCTTAATTTAGGCGAACTTCGCTCCGGAAATACAACATTAGAAAGTCTAGGTATTTTTGCATCAGGTAATTCGGGTAATTTAACATTATCGCTTGCCTCGGGTGACTTTGCAACCGCAGCTACAATAACAGCTGGAGCTTCAACTATTAGTGCCATAAGGCAGAGTTCTGAAGCAGCGTCAAATATCCAAATATTTACGCGTGAGGGCAGACATATCGCCGGTTCACCATTAACAAAATTGGAAAAATCCACCTTTATGTCCACTGCTAACGGATTTTCTGATCAAGCGGTGTACAACGCTGAGTATTTAAATTTAAATGAACCAGTGGGCTATAGAGGTCTAAATCTGGAAAGAATGAAGCCTACAGGTACCTTTTCTATTCCATTAGGCGGAAATGGAGTAGGCCGAAAAGCGCAACTTGGTCTGGGATCCTTACCGGCAAGTTCAACCTCATCTGCCTATGAATTAAATCTATATTTCCCCGATTTAGCTGGCGATACGCTCTCAACTAATATTCCCGCGGGAAGCTCAGCCAAATTCGCAGCAACTCAGATAAACACCGCTATGTCAGATTTGGGTATTAGAGCTAAAGCAAAAAATCGTATTGAATTATATAATCTAAGCGGCAATGGTGAAGTCTCTTTTGACATAGAGTCTAGAAATCAGAAACCGATAAATATCACAACGTCTACTACAGCTAATGACCTGACTGCTCTTTATGAGACATTAAATCAGCAATCAAGCCAGATTGGCGTAAATGTCTTTTTATCTAATGACAAAAGTAGAATTGTTCTAGAAAGCTTAGATGGGGAAGATATTTCATTTTCATCCTTCTCTTCTTCAAGTGGCCTAACGATGAAATCAAGATTTGTCGATGAGACCTCTATTCCCATAGGTAGTGACACCGCTGTTATGCACAGTAGAGGTGATACCGACCCAGTAACTCTAGGCGCTTATCTGGTCCAGAAC
>CACDWF010000004.1 GCA_902556405.1 uncultured Alphaproteobacteria bacterium
AGTGAAAAATGTTAAGCCTATTTGGTCTCGTTTCGGTTTGTTAGCGTCATTGATAATTGGTGGGTTAGATATGTGGGTAGCAAATATCAGCGGTATAAATCTTTTTGGTACTTTGAAACACGGTAAAACTGACGCAAAAAGTACTAAGCCAGCCAAAAAATTTAACGAAATACAGTATCCAAAGCCAGATGGAAAAATTAGTTTTGATAGGCTAACAAATGTGAGTTTCTCTGGAACAAACCATGAAGAAAACCAACCTTGTCACTTGTTTTTAAAAAATAAAAACATTCCGATTAAAAGAAATCTTCCTCTATTTGCTGAGCCAGCCCAAAGATATTGTCCCGCAGGTGTCTATGAAGTCCTTGAGAAACGTAAGAATTCTTTCACATTTCAAATAAATTCACAAAATTGTGTGCATTGCAAAACATGTGATATTAAGGACCCAAGTCAAAACATTACTTGGAAAACACCTCAAGGGGGAGATGGTCCAAATTATCCAAATATGTAGGCTAGAAGGAATGGCGATAGTTAAAACTTTAATTTCAGCTTCATTACTATTGTGGCATTTTTCAATAAATATGGTTCTTGCCAATTCGGGCTCATATATTGCAGGCCAGTTTGCAGAAAAAGAAGGGGATTTTAGGAATGCCTCATACTATTATATAGATCTGATCTCTAGGGGAGAGACAGAAAATGAAATCATCAAGAGAAGTATAATTTACTCAGCATTATCCGGCAATTTTGAGGTTGCAACAGCTATATCACGAAAAATTGATGACCTTGAACTAGACTATCCCATAGCTAATTTAATTATTTTTGCTGAGGCTATAAAAAATAAAGAAAATGATAAAATAGTTGAAGAATTTGAACGGCATAAAATTTTTTTTCCAGCCATTTTTCGAAATGTTGCTGAATTTTGGATTTTGATTATTAAGAATGAAAAAGACAAAGCTTTCAAGTTGTTAAATTCTCTTAGCATCAACAATGAAGCTCAAATGCAGATAATTAACTATAATCAATTATTGGCGTACATATATTTTAATGAATATGAGCAAGCTAAAACTCTTTATGAAAACCTGGTTTTTAGCGATTTTCTTTTTGATTCGGACTCTGCTTTTGCTTTACTTGAATATTTTCGAGAAGATAAAGAAAGTAAGGTATTTAAAAGCATATTAAACAAAGTTCGCTCCGCTAGTGATAACTCTTATTACATACTCGCGCTCATGGATGATCTATCTAGTGGAGAGGAAATTAATTCAATTAGAATTAATCCTTATAAGCAGATCGCAGAGGTATTTTTTCGATGGTCACAATCTGTCCAGCTTCAAGGAAAAAACGGAATTAATAAGCCTTTTTATTTATCTCTAGCAAATTATGCTGATCCGACTAGTTCCTTTTTGAAATTCAAAACTGCCACTGTTCTTTCCGACACTGAGAATTATGGGCTATCCAAAGAAATCTTAGACAGTTTTTCAAAGGAGGACGTTTTCTACATGGATAGTATTGTTGAAAGAACGTATGCTATCGAGCAACAAGATAACGATGAATCAGCGTTGGAGTATATTGAGAAATTTATCAGCAATGGTTTTAAGAATGCTAGATTATTGAAAACTTATGGAAGCTTGCAACGGTCGCAACGCCTATATAAAGAATCTATAAAGTCCTATACAGGAGCAATAGAGGCAGCAAAAAGAGAGAAATATACTGAGGCTGTATGGCCAATTTTGTTCTTGCGTGGAATTTCATTTGAGCGATCAAAGAATTGGGATTTAGCGGAAGCAGACTTCATAAGTGCTCTTGAACTAAGCCCCGATCATCCACAAGTATTAAATTATATGGGCTATAGCTTGCTAGAAAGGAAAGAAAAGCTAGATCAAGCTATGAGGATGATTTTACTAGCGGCTGAGAAGGCTCCAGACAGCTATCATATTATTGACTCTCTCGGGTGGGCATACTATAGAACAGGCGATTTTGAGCAAGCTTTACTATATCTTGAAAGAGCAATGGAGCTTGAATCGACAGATCCAATAGTAAACGATCATTTGGGTGACGTACTATGGATGTTAGGACGAAAAAGGGAAGCGAAATTTCAATGGAAAAAATCACTTTCATTCAAGCCTGAACCTGCCGATCAAAAAAATACAGAGGATAAATTGGCATTTGGCCTAAATTAAAGATAAAGAATTTTATGAGTGGTAAAAGATATTACTGTTGAGGTAAAGGGATATGCCAAGATTAATCTTGCTCTTCATGTTACAGGAGTTCGGGAAGATGGGTACCATGCTCTTGACAGTATTGTTATATTCACAGATATCTTTGACAGTTTATTTATTAAAAAAAACGAGGAAAGTAGTCTGATTTTTACGGGAGAGTTTTCAAAGTCGTTAGAATTTAGAAACAACTCAATTTTACACGCATTAAAACTTTTCGAAAACATTCTAACTGACCGTTTTTCAATCAAACTTGAAAAAAACCTACCAATCGGAGCTGGGTTAGGTGGTGGCTCAGCCGATGCTGCGGCTATAATAAGATTTATAACAAGTCACTATAGTCTCCCAATGCCCTCTCCTAAGGCTATATCAAAAATTGGGGCTGATGTTCCAGTTTGCGTATTAAGTAAAGCATCACGAGTTGGGGGTATAGGGGAACTTGTTAGACCTATAGATATTTCAGCAATCGATCTATGGATTGTTTTAGTTAACCCACGTATATTTGTATCAACAGCCAGCATATTTCAAGAAGTTATTGAAAAACATAACGAACCCTTAGAGCCATTTAATCACTTTATTGGCACGAACCAATTTATTGACTATCTTCAGAGGCAGAGAAATGACCTTCAGGCTATAACGGCCAATAAATGTCCAGAAATTAACCAGGTAATTCGTACTATAGAGGCTACAAATGGTGTGTTGCTTACTAGAATGTCTGGATCAGGATCGACCTGTTTTGGCCTTTATAAAAGCGAAGAAATTGCAAAAAAAGCGGTTAGCTATATTAATAAAAAAAGTAATAAGTGGTGGGTTCAATTCTCAAAGTTGAATTAAGAGGTTCTGGTCATAATTTCTTTGGCTAGTTCTGTCATCAAAGTCTTAATTTCTGAGCTTTCAATGATCTGCAAAGCATCTATAGATCTTTCAGACCATGTTAAAGCTTGGTTTTTTGTATAGAGTAAAGATTCCTTGTTCTCTAGAACCTCTAGCAAATCATTGAGATCATGATGATTTGGTTTCGGCTTTTTAAAGATTCTTGAAATAAATTTTTTTTCAGCTTCAGAAGACTTTTCATATGCATGAATTATTGGAAGCGTTATTTTTCTTTCAAAGAAGTCATTACCCCTATTTTTCCCCATTTGACTTTCATCGCCCAAGTAATCTAACAGATCATCTATAATTTGAAAACTGGTACCAATACACTCACCATAATCCCGTAGAGCTTTTATATGCGTCTCACTCGCTTCAGTAATTTCTGCTCCTGCCTGACATGCAGCTGAAAAAAGGGCTGACGTTTTGCCCTTAATCACCTTTAAATAATCCTCTTGCGACACATGTAGTTTTCGTTCAATACCTACTTGTAAAATTTCGCCTTGTGAAATGATCGCAGAAGCGTCTGATAATGTTTTCATAATTTTCAAGGACTGAGTTTTGACCATCAGTTGAAAAGCCCTCGAGAATAAGAAATCTCCAACTAAGACGGAGTACTTATTTGTCCAGACTATATTAGCTGTCTTCAAACCTCTTCTTATTTCACTGCGATCAATAACGTCGTCGTGGAGAAGAGTAGCTGAATGTATATATTCAATAGCGGCTGCTAAAAAAGTATCCTTGCTCCCCTTATAGTCAAAAAGTTTAGAGGCTGCCAATGTCAGAAGTGGTCGAATTCTCTTTCCTCCAGATTTAATTAAATGGGATGCAATATCGCCGATAATTGGTGCCTCCTCTGAGCTGAGATTTTCCTCTATTACTCGGTTTGTGTTTTTAACTTTTTCAGATAGTAAATCGGATAGTTTTGATATAGAGCTAGTCAAATTACGTGTTCCAGTGAGTGTTCTAATTAATAAAAATTGTGTTTATAAAAACTATTGGCAATTTAAAATATAAATTATATGAATTTTAATATGCTTGATAACAGAAAAGATCTAACAAAAAATAAGTTTTTGGGCAACAAATTAGAAATATTCCAGTTTTCTAATGGTTACAGAGGAAATATGGACTCCGTTTTGGTAGCAGCATCTGTTGCCGCGGAAAGTGGTCAAAAGGTATTAGAATTGGGCTCTGGGAATGGAGTGGCATTGTGCTGTTTGTTATATCGAATAAGTGATTTAGAGGTCTTCGGAATTGAAATTGATAAGAGAGCCGCTGATCTTTGTCGCCAAAACATTATTTTCAATAAGTTCAAAGCTACTATTTTAAATAGTGATCTAACAACCAATATTAGAGAATTGCAATCTGTTTCATTTGATCATGTTTTTATGAATCCTCCATATTTCAAAAGAAACTCAGTTAAAAAGTCTCCCACACCTAGCTCGCGTCAAGCTAAAGTTGAAACTGTTGCATTGTCAGATTGGTTTTCAGTCGCAAAGAAAAGGTGTAAACCAAAAGGTAAAGTCACGATTATTCAGAGGATAGAAAGACTTCCTGAGATAATTAAATGCTTAGACGGTTACTTTGGTCAAATAACTGTTCAGCCCATAAGCTCCTTTAAAGACACCACCCCAAAAACGGTAATTGTCCAAGCAACAAGAAGTAGTAGTGGAGCCTTTAAATTGTTAGCTCCAAAAATAGTACATAAAAGGAACCTGCTAACCGGTAAGGTCTTATACGAAGATGAGTTTAAAAAAATTCTCGGCAGTGGTCATCCCCTAAGATTATATTAAATAATGCCCACCATTAGCTGATATTGTGGATCCTGTAATGAAACTAGCCTCGTCAGCAACCAGAAACTGTACGCATCGTGCAATATCGTCAGGTTCACCCAAATGCCCTACAGGGATTTGGCTTTCAGTTGCTTCGATTGCTTTTTGACTCATTGCCTTAACCATATCTGTATTAATATATCCTGGGCATATCGCATTTACGGTTATTCCCTTTCTTGCACCTTCAAGTGCCAAAGATTTTGTGAAACCAAGCTCTCCGGCTTTTGCAGCAGAGTAATTTGCTTGCCCTAGTTGGCCCTTCTGCCCATTTATTGAAGAAATATTAACTATTCTACCAAATTCTCTACTTCTCATTCCATCCCAGACTGGGTGAGTCATATTGAAGAGACCGTTAAGATTTATGTCGATTACATTACCCCACTGTTCCTTTGACATCTTGTGGAACATACTATCGCTCGTGATGCCCGCATTATTTACTAAAATATCTACCGGACCAAGTGTTTCTTCAACTTTCTTTATTCCAGAAACACATTCTTCGTAATTACCAATAGACCATTTGAATATATTTATTTTGTTCTCCGCTGAAAATTTGTTAGCTACCTCCTCATTGCCAGCGTAAATTGCTGCCACCTTATAGCCTGTTTCTTTAAGTTTGATAGAAATGGCAGCACCTATCCCTCTGGTTCCACCGGTTATGAGCGCTACTCTCATGTCAAAGCTCCATATATGTGATGTTAGTAAGATTTACTCCTTTAACTTAAATATTTCAATAGTCAAGATAAACAACTTTTATGTAAAACTTTTTTTAAATTGATAAATAAAAGGCACTTTTCTTAAATCAGTTAGAGCTTCTATTTCAGCGTTACCAACTTTTTAAAAAATGCGCGCACATTGGCTGTATCCCAATCAATATCTCCTATAATGCGCCCAATCTCTACACCAGCGGGATCAATTACTACGGTTGTTGGAAGGGCTGTCACCCCATATTTTATCGCCATTTTCCCTTTTGGGTCTCTATACTTGCTGAGATTAATTAGATTATAATCTTTAAAAAAAGCGTCAATAGCTTCTTTTGAATTTCTCCCTGAGGCTACAGTAATTATTTGAAAATCTTCATGTTTCATATTTTGAGCTAGAGTATTAAGCGAGGGCATCTCCTTCTTACACGGAGCGCACCAAGTAGCCCAAAAGTTTATTACCAATATTCCTTCCTTATAACCAATCTCAGTGACATTTTCATCAGAGTCCAAAATGAGGAGATTTGGAAGAGATTGTTCGGTTTTGGAGAAAATAAATTTTCTTAGCTCGCCCTCAATAATATCTTTAGTTTTTTCTTCGTAATTAGTTCCAGCAAATACTGAAATTGAAAAAAAAAGATTTACGATAAGTATTAAAGGCCCTAGTTTTAGCATTAACATTGTTTTCATAATACATGATGTAGTAGTGGAGTTTAATTTGTCTAACAAGAAAAAATCAAATGAAATGTGGGGAGGACGGTTTTCTGAGAGGGCTGCTGACCTTCTTACGGAAATAAACTCTTCAATAGATATCGATAAAAGACTAGCCTTTGAGGATATTTTAGGTTCAAAAGCTCATGTTGAGATGCTAGCTAAAATGCGGATTATTACTAAAAAGACAGAAACAAAGATATTAAATGGATTAAAAAAAATAGAGAAAGAGTTATTAGATGGTGATTTTAGTTTTGATAACTTGTTAGAGGATATTCACATGAATATAGAATCTAGGTTAGGAGAAATTATCGGTGCTGACGCTGGCCGCATACACACTGCAAGGTCTAGAAATGATCAAGTGGTGACTGACCTTAGACTGTGGATTAGAAAAGCCATTGAAGACATAGAGCTTGAACTATCTAAACTTCAGATTATCCTTCTCAGAAAGGCGGAGAAAAATATCGAAATAATTTCCCCGGGCTATACTCATCTACAAGTTGCCCAACCCATAAGATTTAGCCACCACTTGCTTGCCTATTTAGAAATGTTTGGAAGAGATGTAGAAAGATTTAAGCAAACTAAAGAAAGGCTGAATGAATGCCCTTTGGGAGCTGCCGCTTTGGCTGGAACTTCTTTTCCAATTGATAGGTTTTACACTGCAAAAACACTTGGATTTAGAGCACCCATGAGAAATAGCATGGATGCAGTTTCCGATAGGGACTTCGTTCTAGAGTTTATATCTGACGCTGCTATTGCAATGGTGCACTTTAGTAGATTAGCAGAAGAGTTTATATTATGGGGATCTATAGAGTTTGACTTTATCTCGCTTCCTGACTCGTTGGTCACTGGCTCTTCTATAATGCCACAGAAGAAAAATCCTGACGCTGCAGAGCTTATAAGGGCCAAGACCGGTAGAGTTAATGGAGCGCTTCTATCCCTACTAACTGTAATGAAGGGCTTACCTTTGGCCTATGCTAAAGATATGCAAGAGGATAAGGAGTCAGTTTTTGATGTCTTTGATACTTTAATACTTGTTATAAAGATATCACAACAGCTGATAGAGAATATGAAAGTTAAGAAGGCAAACATGTATAAAGCAGCATCAAATGGATTTTCTATCGCAACTGATTTGGCAGATTGGTTTGTCAGGGACTTAGGAATGCCATTTAGAGAAGCCCATGCGTTGACTGGCAAGATTGTGGAGGTAGCTTCTAAAAAAAATATTAAATTAAACGAATTGACCTTGAGTGATCTAAATAAGGTTGAACCCAAGATAAGCGAAGAGGTTTTTAAAATTCTATCTCCAGAGAATTCTATCGAGTCAAGAAATAGTTTTGGAGGAACAGCATCGAGGGAAATAAGAAGACAAATTAAATTTTGGAAGAGAAGATTGAATGCGTAGGCACGTTTTTTATCTTGTAATAATAATATTTTGCCTTAGCGTCTCGGGGTGCGGTGTAAAATCGTCACCATTTTTGAATGACAAGACCAACGTTATTAAAGATGAATAAACATATTTCTTACAAACGGAAGCAGCTTTTTGTAGAAGACGTAGTTGTGAGTGATATCACAGGTAGTTTAAGAACGCCATTCTACGTCTACTCACGTACTACTATAAAAGATAATTTTAATCGATTTACGAGTTCATTAGAAGGATTGAACCGAATAATTTGTTATTCAGTGAAAGCTAATTCAAACCTCTCTGTTTTGGAAACTATTGCGAAACTTGGAGGAGGAGCTGATGTAGTTTCACTTGGAGAATACCAAAGGGCTTTAAGAGCAGGTATTGATCCGAAAAAAATTGTATTTTCTGGTGTAGGGAAACAGGATTTTGAAATTGCTGAAACACTTAAATCATCTTTATTGCAGTTTAACATTGAAAGCGTATCTGAGTTAGAAGCAATAAATAAAATAGCGATCAATCTCAACAAGGTGGCGCCAATTGCATTTAGGGTCAATCCTGATATTGATGCGGGTACCCATGAAAATATTTCGACTGGTAAAGCTGATAATAAATTTGGTATTCCAATCTCAAAAGCAAAAGAGATTTACCAACATGCAAGCAAATTAGACAAGATAAAGATTGTAGGTGTTGATGTACATATTGGAAGTCAGATAACTAACTTAAATGCATTCCGTCAAACATTTCAAAATCTAGAAAAGTTAATTTATGACCTTAGGGCCTGCGATATTCATTTAGAGAATGTCGATATCGGCGGTGGCTTAGGCATTAAATATACAGATGATGATGTAGAACCTGACTTGCGCGAATATAGTAAATTGGTAAAGCAGATTTTAGGAAATTTAAATTGTAAAATTATTTTTGAACCAGGCCGATATATAGTAGGAAACTCTGGCATTTTAGTAACCAAGGTTCTCTACAAGAAGAAATCTCAAAATAAAAATTTTCTAATTACTGATGCAGGTATGAATGATTTTTCTCGAACTGCGTTATACGGGGCGGCTCATAGGTTAATACCATTATCTCAAGAAAGTAGAGAAGCCACTGAGATATATGACGTGGTAGGGCCTGTATGTGAGTCAACCGATACGTTTCTAAGAAATCATCTTGTAGAAAATGCTGAAGAAGGGGACTTTTTGGCTTTTTTGGATGTTGGGGCTTACGGAGCGGTCTTATCTTCCGAGTATAATACAAGACCTCTGGTTCCAGAAATTATGGTCTATAAGGAGCGTTTTGAAGTGGTAAGATCTAGACCAACTTATGAAGAAATATTTGAAAAGGAAGTTATACCAAATTGGGAATAAAATTCATTATCCGTTCAATAATTATAAAAAGGATATCTTTGAACATGTTATTGTAACGGCTTACTTGATCCAAAATCTCTGATGCAAATGGTACTTCTCTTATTATATCTTCTATAAATAAAATTGTTAGGTTGTAGGTGAAAATAGCAACTAATAATAATATCGAGAATGTTATTAAAACTTTTCGGTTCTTAGGCTTATTTTTAGCGACCGTAGGCTCTTTTTTTTCAGGATAAGGCTGCTTTGCTTTCTTCAATAGTTCTGATGATTCTTTGAGCCGTTTCTCAATCTCTATTTCCTTAGCATCACGTCCTTCAATTTGATCATTTGAAGGCATATCCTGCTTATTTCGAATTTGTGGAAAGGTTTTCGATGGGCCTTCTTCTCCGATCTCATCACTTGTCTCACTTGTCTCGAATTGAAAGATATGACCACTTTCAGTATTGACATTTTCAAGGTTGGCCCTGTTTTGATGATTGCCAAAACTATTTTGAACTTCTTCAAGAGCTAAAGAGTTAAGCTGTTTTTCCCCTAGATCTTTATAATTACTCTCAGGTACGTCATTGCTATCAGATTCTTCTGACTCAGATACTACTCTTTTTGTGTTTTCAAGCTTCTCAAATTTGTCGACCCAGGAGCTTCCACATTCATAACATACGAATTTAACTGTCTTGGTTAGAGACGATCTCTCATTTACTTTGTATTTAGCATTACAATCGGGGCAGAAAATGTGCATAAATTAATGTATTTTCCCTTGTCAGTAGACTGTGATAATAAAGTGAAAGTGTAATTTTTGAAATAAAATTTTAAATCATTTTAAAGAAAGTTGATTGATTGAAAGGCAAATTTAAAAATATCGGCACTGGATTAATTATTTATACCCTCTTAGTGGTTATGGGAGTAGTTTTATTACCTTACGCGAGTATTTCTAAAGAAAATTGTTTGAAAGTAATCAAATTATATTGTGACGTAGTATTTTGGATTCTTAAAAAAGCCTTTAATATCCAAATTTTGGTTCAGGGCGTTGTGCCAGATAACAGTGCTTCACTTGTATGCTCAAAGCACCAATCATTCTTAGATGTTTTGATTTTGCTAAAAGTCCTACCGGAGCCAAAATTTATTATGAAATCAGAATTATCTTGGGTCCCAATTCTGTCCACTTATGCAAGAAAAATTGGATGTGTAACCGTTAAAAGAAATGATAGGACAAGAAGTTGGCATGCTTTAAAGGAAGCAATCAGGAAAGAGGCTCAAAATCAATCGGGTCAGTTGGTAATTTATCCAGAGGGTACAAGAACTATACCTGGGCAAGAAGTTGAATATAAAAAAGGTGTTTTAGTCTTATTTTCTTATCTTAATCGTCCTTTGTATTTAGTTTCAACAAACGCCGGTTTCGCGTGGTCAAAAACTGGTAAATTTAAAGACAACGCTAACGCCTCTATAAACTTTATCGAGAAAATTAACTACTCAAAAAAAGGACGCTATAATTTGCATCATATTAAGAAAAAGATAGAAACGGACTCTCTGAGATTATTCAATAAAGAATCTGCTAGAGGCTAGACAGCGATCCCATGTTTATATATTTCTCTGAACGTAGTTTTTTTATTTTCTGCCTATCTATATTCTCGAAAGTGATTATTTCTTCTAATAATGCTTTCTTCACTTCTTCTAAAGCTTTCTTTTTGTCCCTGTGGGCCCCGCCTAAAGGTTCCTTAATTATTTTGTCTACAACACCTATTTCTTTTAGATGTTGTGCAGTTAGCTTTAATGCGTCAGCTGCCTCTCTCATTTTTTCAGAACTTTTCCATAGAATAGAAGCGCATCCCTCTGGAGAAATTACAGAATAAATAGAGTGCTCCAACATTATTAATGTATTTGCGGATGCCATTGCTATTGCGCCACCAGAGCCTCCTTCTCCTATTATAATTGATATGATTGGAACAGATACTTCCAGACAGGTTTGAGTTGATCTTGCGATAGCTTCGGCTTGACCTCTCTCCTCGGCTCCTTTTCCGGGATATGCTCCTGGAGTATCAATAAACGTAATTATTGGCAGACCAAACTTGTCAGCTAATTTCATAAGACGAGCAGCTTTTCTATATCCTTCTGGTCTTGCCATTCCAAAATTCCGTTGTAACCTACTCTCCGTAGAATTACCTTTCTCATGTCCTATAACCACGACAGGTGTATCTCCTAATCGACCTAGACCTCCAATTATTGCCAAATCCTCTGCGAAATTTCTGTCCCCACTTAATGGAGTATATTCACTTATAATGTGTTTAATGTAGTCTGTGGTGTGTGGTCTATCAGGATGTCTTGCGACTTGACATTTACGCCAAGGGCTCATCTCGGCGTAAAGTTCTCTTAAAATACCGATTGTCTTATTCTTTAGAAGCGCTATCTCATTTTTTATATTTTTGCTGCTCGAACTATCGGGTAAGCTCTCAAGGTCTGCAATCTTACTCTGAACTTCAGCAAGATCTTTTTCAAAATCCAGGTAAACTGTCATTAGCTTTTTTTGTTTATCTTAGCATGTTGATCAATCAATACCTTTGCTTGTTTTATAGATGCTATGTCAATTAATTTTCCTTTGAAAACTGCTGCTCCAGCACCTTTAGCTTCTGCTTCTTCCATTGCGCTGATGATGCCTTTTGCATTCTCTATTGCTTCCTCAGATGGGGTAAATACGTTATTAGCAAGCTCAACTTGTGATGGATGAATTGCCCATTTCCCAGCCATACCGAGGGTAGCAGATCTCTTAGCTTGAGCAATATAGTTTTCTTGATCGGAAATGTCCCCAAACGGCCCATCTACTGGAAGAATTCCATTAGCCCTACAAGCTGCAATCATTGCAACCATAGGATGGTGCCAGGGATCCATTGAAAGCTTTTCACCATTTTCGGAATTTGTGTAATAGCCCTCTTGCGTTCCCCCAATATTTGTTGTCTGCATCCCCATCGATGCTGCATAATCTGCAACACCAAAACTCATCGCAACTAGGCGGTCGCTCGCTAATGCGATCTCATTTATATTTTCAAGCCCTGCGGCTGTTTCAATAATTATTTCAAAATTTAGATTTTTTTTACGCTTATTTTTCTTTTCCAAAGCAGTAACGAGGGCATCTACCGCATATATGTCGCTAGAATTTCCTACCTTTGGTATCATAATACAGTCTAATCTCTCACTTGAATTGTCGACCAACGACAAAATGTCATCGACCCAGTACTCCGTATCCAATCCATTTATGCGAACTGACAGGGTCTTCTCAGCCCAGTCTATATTATCTATAGCCTTTGAAATATTTTGCCTCGCTTCCACTTTACTAGGTGGTGCCACACTATCTTCTAAATCAAGATTAATGACATCAGCTTGGGAGGAAGCCATCTTCTCGAAAAGCTCTGGTCTCGAACCTGGGCCAAATAGCTGACATCTATTTAATCTCTCAGGAATGGGTGGTTGTATTAAAAAACTCATTTTTGTCCCTTTGTCTTTTCATTCAAAATTTCAATATTTTCTTCTATAAAATATATTCCAACAAGTAAATCAAAAAACTTACAAAAAAGTGTTAGCCAATCTTTGGATAGCTACTTCCAATATTTCCCTTCTGCAAGCTAAATTAAATCTTGCAAATTTACCTGCAGTATTTCCAAAACCACTACCAAAACTAGGGGCAACTCCAGCCTCGTTTACAAGCATAGTTTTCAATTCTGCTTCGGAAATATTTAATTGACTAAAATCTACCCATGCGAGATAGGTGGACTCTAAATCAAAAACATTTAGCTTTTTTGTTGATTTCATAGCAGAGGTAAAAATTTTTTTGTTGTTCTCCAAGTAATCCATAAGCTGGTCAAGCCATTCTGCCCCTTCTCTATACGCTGCCTCTGTCATTATCATACCGAATCTATTTGGTGTCTTGCCGATCGCGGCATGTTCTCTATCGTAAATTGATCGAAGCTTAGGATCTGGTATTATCGTAGTTCCGGTATGACAACCTGCGATGTTAAATGTTTTGGTGGCTGCCGTAAATATTAAGCTTATGTCTTCTGCTTCTGGAGCTGCTTTTAGAAAAGTGGTGTGCGGTTTATCTGAGTATGTCAAATCATGATGGATCTCATCCATAAAAATTATAATTTTATTTCTCTTACAAAACTCAGCTAGAGTAGTCAGCGTCTCTATATTCCAGATTTTTCCGCCTGGATTATGTGGACTGCAAAAAATTATGATTTTTTCTTTACCAGACAATCTTTTTTCTAGTTCATTAAAATCTACTTCATATTGATCTTTGACTATCCTTAAAGGAATTTCTCTTGCTACGCGTCCATTATTCTTAATTGTGTTAAAAAAAGAATAATAGATAGGAGAAAATAGTAATACTTCATCTCCTGGCTCAGAGAACGCTCTCAAGCCCATTCCAATTCCGGAATTCACTCCGTGTACTACAGAGCACCATTCTTCAGAAATATCCCAATCATGCCTGTTCTTCATCCAAATTTTTATAGAGTTAATAAAAGATTTGTTACTTCCATAATATCCGAAAACCCCGTGTGATACTTCTTTCTCCAATGCTTTTATAACAGCCGCGGGAGGGTTGAAGTCCATATCCGCAACCCACATAGAAATGCATGTGTCTTCACTTGTACCATACAGGCTCCTTAAACCGTCAAACTTTGACAGCTTTGCATGTCTATTATCGATGTATTTGTCAAAATTAACTATCATTTGGCCAATGTGTCATGTATAAAAAGTTATTTTATTTTGTCTAGTATATATTTATTTAAAATTTAAAATGGCAGTCAAAAAAATATTACTCTATCCTGACCCACTATTGCTGAGAACAAGCGCAAGGATAGATACATTTGATGAAGACTTGATAAGTCTTGCTGAAGATCTTGTAGATACCATGTATGATGCAGATGGTGTAGGGTTGGCTGCTCCACAAATAGGTATAAATAAAAGAATATTTGTAATGGACTGCTCACGAGAAGATGAAGACAAAGATTTTAAAATTGTAATTAATCCAGAAATAGAACATGAATCTGAAGAACTTGGCTCATACAAAGAAGGATGCTTATCGATCCCTGGAATTACAGAGGAAATACTAAGACCAAAAGTTATTAAAGTGGTGTATCAAGATATGAACGGAGTTCTACAGCGAAACATATATGACGAACTATGGTCGACGTGCTTCCAGCATGAATTGGATCATTTAAATGGAAAACTTTTCATAGATCATCTTCGTCCTATGAAAAAGATCCTAGTAAAGAAAAAAATTAAAAAATCTTCTAAAAAGGAAAAAAAGGGATAGAAAATGAAGATTGTATTTATGGGATCATCAACATTTGCAATTCCATCTCTTCAAATATTAAAACATGCCCAATATGATGTGAGAGCGGTATATACGCAACCTCCACGAAAAGCAGGTCGTGGTAAGAATTATAAGGAGGCTCCACTAGCAGAATTCGCATTATCTGAAGGTTTCAAAGTAGAACAACCTGAGTCGTTTGATGATCCAAATGTAGTAGCGGTCTTGAAAAATTATGATCCTGATTTTCTAGTAGTCGTAGCGTATGGACTTATTTTGCCCAAAGAGATATTAGAAATACCAAAAGAATTTTCTATAAATGTGCATGGTTCTTTTTTGCCCTATTGGAGAGGAGCATCGCCTGTAAATCAAGTGATTTTTAATAGGGACTCCTTTACCGGAGTATCAATAATCAAAATGATTGAAGAATTAGATGCTGGTCCGATATTACGCCAAGAGAAAGTAATGCTAAATCATACAGAAACCTTTGGGTCTCTACATCAATTATTGAGTGAACTCGGAGCAAAAAATTTATTGCAAACGCTCAATAATATTAATTCAAATAAGGAACTTTTACAAAATGATAAGCTCGTTAGTTATGCCCCAAAAATTAAGAAACTGGATACAAAATTAGACTTCAATCAACAAGCCTCTTCCTTAGAGGCCAGAATTAGGGGCTTGGCACCTACACCAGGTGCATGGTTTGAATATAAAACCGAGCGTTTTAAAGTATTCAGCGCTGAAGTAGTTGAAGGTAGAGGGGAAGCTGGCTTAATTATTAATGAAAATTTGATCATTGCCTGTGGTAAAAAAGCATTGAATGTTCTAGAAATTCAAAGACAAGGAAAAGATATCATGAGGGTTAGTGACTTGGTTAGAGGGTTCAAGTTCAAAAAAGGTGATTACGTTAACCACTCAAATCATTAGACGCTTCTTCACGTCCTTTTACTGCAAGAAAATCAGCTTTCTCATTTCCCGGTACCCCCGCATGGCCTTTTACCCATACCCACTTTACATTTTGTTTTTTTGTCAAATTAAAAAGTTCTTCCCATAATGAACGATTTGCAACTGGTTTTTTAGATGCTGTATTCCAATTGTTTTTTAGCCAACCAAAAATCCATTTCGTTATTCCATCTACAACGTACTTACTGTCGGTGAAAATTGTAATATCGACATTTTGTCTTTTTAAACTTTCTAAAGCTTGTATAGCTGCTGTCAGCTCCATTATTTGATTAGTTGTTACTAGATTTTTGCCATAAAGGGTCTCTTCTTTTAAAATTGTACCTACATTATTTTCAGCAACCAAATAAACACCCCACCCTCCCGGACCAGGGTTTCCGCTGCATGCCCCGTCAGTGTAAGCTTTTACTTTCATTTTTAAATTCTGAAACCTAAAAAAATTAGTAATACTACTACGATAGATGTCATCGGAAATCTTAGACTGAGCCACCACTTCGGCAAAGACCTTCTCTTATGTAATTTTCTTTCGATCTCTAAAACAACTAGAAAGCCCAAAGCAAGGACAAAGCTTTGCATAAAAGGGACTGTAATAGATAGAAGTGCTAGTAAAACTGGTATAATACTAAACCAAAGCAATAATACTCTTTCTCTTTCAAGTGATGCTACATAAAAAATGCACCCACTCATGAAAGAGAGAATAAATCCACTATAGATAAGTGCAATTCTAATAAAATCTTCTTTCAGACCCGCATTTAGACCAATATTAAATGTAGACACTAGCCCCATCAATATTGGAATAAGCCCAAGAAGGCTCGCTAGCACAACACTTTTTGGTACTCCATCGAACATTTTACCTCAACACGGGCGGAACTTTAAATTCTATAGTCTCTTTTCTTGTTGTATCGTATACCAGACTCGTATCAAATTTTTCCTGGATGCTACTAATGACCTCTTTTACTAAATGATCTGGTGCAGAAGCTCCGGAAGTAATTCCTATAGAATTGGCTGAAGCTACTTTTTCCCAATCAATTTTTCTATGATCCTCAATTAGGTATGCTTCTGAGCATCCACTGTGTTTTGCAACGTCGACTAATCTCTGTGAATTTGATGAATTATCCGACCCTACCACCAAAATTAAATCTACGAATTTTACAAGCCGTTTCACTTCTTCTTGCCTGTTAGTAGTTGCATAACAAATATCCTCTTTCTTTGGGTTTTGGATTGATGGAAATTTTTTGTTTAAAGCAAGAGCAATCTCCATAGTGTCGTCTATTGATAAGGTTGTTTGAGTAACATAAGCTATCTTTTTGTACTCTGATGGGTCTATTCTCTCTACATCTTTTATACTTTCAACCAATAACACCTCTCCTTCAGGCAATTGACCCATTGTACCAATAGTTTCAGGATGTCCACGATGCCCAATCATTATTATTTTATAACCGTTATCATAATATCTTTTAATTTCATTATGAACTTTCGTTACTAGCGGACAAGTGGCATCTACGAATATCATTTGCCTTTTCTCTGCCTCTTCTGGTACTAACTTTGGCACACCATGCGCAGAAAAAATTACAGGTCGATCCGAAGGGCAGTCTTTCAATTCCTCAACAAACACTGCTCCCTTATTTTTTAAGTCGTTAACAACATGTTTGTTATGGACAATTTCGTGTCTGACATAAACCGGTCGCCCCCATTTTTTGAGAGCTAGCTCTACCATCTCTATCGCTCTGTCAACACCAGCACAAAAACCCCGAGGATTAGCCAGGTGTATTTTCTTCACTGGCAAAGTTTTAGGCGCATTTAACATGCGTAAAGCCTATACTTTTTTTTATGAAAAAACTATCTTTTTAAAGAAGAGAGAGAAAATGAATAATTATGTTGTTGTTCTAGGATCGAATTTACCTAGTGAATTCGGAAATAGTGATGAAACGCTAAAAAAATGTGTGAATGATATAAGATCTTATCGAGCTATTAAATCTGTAGTGGAGAGTAAATGGTATAGTTCTTTGAGCTTTCTAGATGAGAGAGAACCAAGATATGTGAATGTTGGAATAGAGCTTAATACAAACCTTAAACCTGTTGAATTATTAAATTTTACTTCTGGTTTGGAAAATAAATATGGGAGAAAACGACAAAGAAGGTGGGACCCAAGAACTTGTGATATTGATATTTTACTATGCGATCAATTAATATTACCCAACAAGTTAAGTTTTGTGAAATGGTTAAAATTGGACCTGCCAGACCAAATAAAGCTAGTACCAAATGAGTTGATTTTACCCCATCCAAGACTTCAAGAGAGGGCATTTTTTTTAAATCCCTTAAATGATCTTCAACCCGACTGGATCCACCCATTTTTAAAGATTAAAGCAAAGGAAATGCTTGACAGTCTTCCACCCAATGAATTACAGAATATACAAGAATTTAATAGTTGAGAAAATATAAAGGAATTCTTAATGGCAAGAGTTACAGTAGAAGATTGTATAGATAAGGTTTCAAACAGATTTGAACTGGTTTTACTTGCGGCGCATAGAGCAAGAATGATATCTGGAGGAGTTGAACCTAGCTTAGATCGAGATAATGATAAAAACCCTGTTCTCGCACTTAGAGAGATCGCCTTAGAAACAGTAACCTTTGATGAGTTGATGGAATCCACTATTGAGAGTCACCAACGACAAATAGAGGTTGACGAGCCCGATGATGAGGAACTGTCTTTACTCGTGGGAGAGGGCCAAAGAGGTAAAGAAGATACGGCCGATGACTCCGCAAATGAAGATTTGCTCAGAGCTCTCATGGATGCTCAAAAGTCAGAGGACAATTAGAGTACTTATATACCTTAAAATTAGGTGAATGACTTGTTATCTGCTGATGATCTAATTGGAGCTATTAAGGACTATAATCCTAGCACCAATGTTGATTTAATTGAAAAAGCATATAATTTTGGGCTAGCAGCACATGCTGGGCAAATGAGAAAGTCTGGTGAGCCCTTCTTTTCGCATCCGGTTCAAGTGGCCAAGATACTCTCTGAACTTAGACTAGATGATGCTTCGATTATTACTGCTTTGTTGCATGATACTATCGAGGACACTAAAAAGTCTTATAGAGATGTATCTGATTTGTTTGGAAGTGAAATTGCTAATCTCGTAGATGGAGTCACTAAGCTTTCAAATCTCGAAGTTGCCTCATTAGAGAAAAAGCAGGCTGAAAACTTCAGAAAATTGATTGTTGCAATAAGTAAAGACCTAAGGGTTCTTTTGGTTAAGCTCGCAGACAGATTACATAATATGAGAACCATAAGAGCAGTGAGCAATGACCGACAGTTAGTTAAGGCCAATGAGACTATGGATATATATGCACCTTTGGCTGGTAGAATGGGCATTCAATCAATCAGAGATGAGCTCGAAGATCTAAGTTTCCGAATATTGAATCCAGAGGGTAGAAACTCAATAATTAGGAGATTTCTTAAGCTTAAAAAAGAGAGTGATGATCTTATACCAAAAATTATAAATGATATTGAAAATCAACTTGAATCAATTGGTGTTAAAGCAATAGTTTCTGGTCGAGAAAAAAAACCTTATTCAATTTGGCGAAAAATTCAAGATAAACAACAAGCTTTTTATAAGCTGTCCGACATTTTTGGATTTAGAATAATTACAATAAATGAAAAAGATGTTTACACAGCTTTGGGAGCAGTACATAGTCGATGGTCTGCTGTGCCGGGACGCTTTAAGGACTATATAAGCCAACCAAAGTCAAATGGTTACAGATCTATCCATACCACGGTCTCAGGCCGAGATGGAAAAAGAGTGGAAGTCCAAATTAGAACTAAAGAGATGCATGATGTAGCTGAAACAGGAGTCGCGGCGCACTGGTCTTATAGAAATGGCGAAAGGTTTGAAAATCCTTTCGCCGTCGATCCCTCGGGCTGGTTTAGAAGAATATCTGAAGAATTTATTTGGGTTGAAAATTCTGATGATTTTATAGAACAAATGAAATTAGAAATGTTTCAAGACAAGGTATTTTGCTTTACACCAAAAGGTGAAGTGGTCAAATTACCCAGAGGTGCAACCCCTCTAGATTTTGCATACACTATCCATACTTCAATAGGAGATAATTGTGTTGGCTCTGAGGTGGACGGGATAAAGGTCCCTTTGTGGACTAGGCTTAGGAACGGCCAGTCAGTTAAAATAGTTACTGCAAGTGGTCAAAAGCCCAGCGCAAGTTGGGAAGAAATGGTCGTGACTGGTCGCGCTAAAGCAGCAATAAGAAAAAGTATAAGAGAAGAAAGAAGAAGTGAAAACATCAAATTAGGAAAAGAGATCGCAAGGGTTTCTTTAGAGAGAATAGGAAAAAAACTTACTGATAATGCAATAAAAATAGCGGCTGAAAAATTAGGGTTAAAGGATGAGGATAGTGTTTTAGCAGCATTGGGGTCGGTACAATTTACTGGCTTTGATTTAGTTAATAGCCTTTACCCAGAGTTAATTAATACAAAAAGTGCGCCTCTTTCATCTGAACAAGATTCGATCAACTTCATCGGTTTATCTCCCGACAGTAATGGAAGCCCAGCACCCTGTTGTTTACCCATCCCAGGGGACCCAATAGTGGGAATTGCGAAAAAAAAGAAAGGGGTAGTCGTGCATGCTATTGACTGCGCAGCATTAGCTTCTTTTGAAGCAAAGCCTAATCTCTGGTTGGAAGTAAGGTGGCCGCTAAGTTCAAATAAGCCAGTGCACTCGACTAGTATCGAAGTAACTATGGTTAATAGTGTAGGTGTTTTAGGAAGAATCTGTACCTTGATAGGTGAACAAGGAGCAAATATTTCTGACTTAACCTTTGTGATGAGGAAGCCTGATTTTTACAAAACAGTATTTGAGTTAACTGTTAGAGACTTGAAGCATTTACATAATATTATTACATCTATTCAAGTAGATATGGATGTCTCGGAGGCATCTAGATATAGGACGAATGAATTTAAAGTTAATCAAATTAAATAACGAGACGAGAATTGTTCAAAAGAAGAGAAAGAAGATCCATTTTTAGGTTTTTTTATGAGGTAATCTTTTCATTAAAAGGTATTTCCAGGGCAATAGGGTATGTTGGGATAAGGTTAAAGAGAATACCTGACACACCCCATAAAATCTCTTTAGGTATGAGCTGTGGAATATTCGCTTCATTTACTCCCCTTTTTGGCCTGCATTTTCTCATTGCTGGCTTGCTAAGCTATGTGCTTAGAGCGAACGTATTAGCTTCGTTGATAGGAACTTTCATAGGAAATCCAATAACATTCCCAATAATCACAGTGTTTAATTTAAAGCTTGGAGAGTGGATTCTAGGTAGCAATGAGTATTCAAGTGGTGATGGTGGAAAGATTTTCGAAGGTTTTTTAGATTTCATTTTTTTGATATATAAAAGTTTATTTACAGAAGGATCAATTGGTGAAAATAGTGTCCCGAGAATGAATGAATTCCTATATGGCGTTTTTATACCATATTCATTAGGTGGATTAATTTTGGGAATTTCAGTTGCTATAATATCTTATTTTTTGCTAAGACCTCTTGTTTCAACTTATAAAAAGAAGAGAGTCTCTCTCAAAGCAAGAAGGTTAAAGAAAAAATTGATGAGGAAAAGAAATGAAGTTAGATGAAATCCGACTAGGTGTAAACATTGACCATGTTGCAACGGTAAGAAATGCTAGAGGTACAAACTATCCCGATCCGCTAAAAGCAGCAAAAATTGTAAAAGAAGCTGGAGGAGATGGAATCACAGCCCATTTGAGGGAAGATCGAAGGCATATAGTTGATCAAGACATAATAAGGCTAAAAAAACAAAATGTTCTTCCCTTGAACTTAGAAATGGCGGTTACTTCTGAGATGCAAAAGATTGCTTTAGATGTTCTTCCGAATGCCATTTGTTTGGTCCCTGAAAAAAGAGAAGAACGTACAACTGAAGGTGGTTTAGACCTTCTTAGTAGTATTCCTAGGCTTAGGTCATTCATAGAGCCTATAAAGAAAAAAGATATTCGAGTATCTCTATTTATAGAACCGAGCGAAGAACAAATTAACGCCGCAAAAATTATTGGTGCTGATATTATAGAACTCCATACTGGGCATTTTTGTGACCTATTCGAAAAAAAAGATCAAGGATATATAGAGGTTATCAAAACTTTAGAAAAAGCTGCTATTTACGCTCACAAATTAGGCTTGGAAGTGCATGCAGGTCATGGACTTACAACAAGTTCTGTTGGGCATATAAGTAAAATCCAGCAAATAAAAGAATTTAATATAGGGCACTCAATAATTAGCGACAGCATCTTTTTGGGACTTAGGGGAGCCATTGAGTTAATGAAACAAAAAATAAAAGAATCCAGGTTTTAGAGGGCATTAGATTGATTTTAGGTATTGGTACCGATCTCGTAAATATTGAAAGAGTTAGAAAAGTACTTGATCGCTTTGGAGAACGCTTTGAAAATAGAGTTTTTTCTAAAATAGAAATCCAAAGATCAAGAAGAAAATATGACCCATCATCTTCCTACGCAAAACGATGGGCGGCTAAAGAAGCCTGTTCTAAAGCATTGGGAATAGGTTTGAGGATGGGTATATCATGGAAAGAGATGCATATAGTAAATCTTCAATCAGGGAAACCAAAGCTACTAATAGAAGGAAAAGCAAAAGATTTGCTTAAAGAGATGACGCCATCAGGTCATAGCCCAAAAATAAACGTGAGTTTGACAGACGACCACCCATGGGCAAAGGCCATCGTCATCATTGAGGGAATTACTCAATAATAATATGCGTAGAATTGCGCGGATTAAACAAATTGGATATAACAAGTTATGAAACAAAAAATAAAAAAAAATCCGATATATGAACTTATTAATACTTTAATAATTGCATTAGTTTTAGCAGGTTTAATCCGAACAATATTGTTTCAACCATTCTGGATCCCGACTGGCTCAATGAAGCCAAGTCTACTTGTTGGCGATTTTTTATTTGTTAATAAGTTTTCTTATGGGTTCTCGCGTTACTCTTGCCCATTTTCAATATGTCCAATCAGTGGTAGGATATTCTTCACTGAACCTAAGAGGGGTGACGTTGTCGTATTTAGACACCCAAAAAGTGGTAAAGACTATATTAAACGAGTTATTGGTCTCCCAGGAGACAAGGTTAGGTTGTTAAAAGGTAAATTATTCATCAACGAATCTATGCTAGTTAGGGAAGGATTGCCTGATTTTATAGAAGCAAAGTCAGAACAAGGATCAATGAAAACAGTTCCACAATGTGCTAACGAACCTGTTCCCTTTGGAAACAAAAATTGTATTAAGTATCAAAGTTTAGAAAAGCTGGAAAATGGTAAAAGCTATAAAATTTTAGACCTAGGGCAAAACATTGGCGATGATACCCCGGATTTTATAATTGGGAAGGATGAATATTTTTTTCTTGGAGATAATAGAGATAATTCTTTGGATAGCAGGTTTGATAGACAATTCGGTGGAGTAGGCTTGGTTCCTAAAGAATATCTGATTGGTAAAGCATCATTGATCTTATTCTCGTCCAGCGGCAGTTCTATATTCTATTTTTGGTCTTGGAGAAAAGATCGTTTCTTTAAGGTCATTAGGTGAAAAATACTCATCATCAGAAAGAAATTAGTAAGTTATTAGACTATCAGTTTAAAAACAATAGGCTTTTAGAAGAAGCACTAACTCACGCCTCCGCTAGAAAATCTAGCAAAGTGAATAATGAAAGATTAGAGTTCCTAGGTGATAGAGTTCTCGGTTTAGTTATTGCAGAAGAGTTATTGAGAAAGAATCCGAATTCAACTGAAGGTGAAATTGCAACTTATTACAATTCTCTAGTTAAGAAAGAGACATGTTCATTCATAGCAAAAGAAATTGGGTTAGAAAATTTATTAACTTTAGGTAAGTCCGTAAAACGTACTAATGACCGTCAAAAAGATAAGATTTTAGGAAATGCCGTAGAGGCATTGATTGGTGCTATCTTTTTAGACGCAGGCTTTGAAATCTCTAAACAGTTAGTTCTTAAGGTGTGGAGAAAGCAGATAGAAATTGTCAGAGATATAGAAGCACATGCGAAAACTGCGCTGCAGGAATTTTTACAGTCTAAAGGGCAAGAGCCACCGACATATAAACAAATATCTAGAACTGGGCCTGACCATGACCCTGATTTTTGTGTTGAAGTTGTATTGGGTTCAGGATTGAACGCAATAGGGAGTGGCTCGACAAAAAGAATGGCAGAAACAAAAGCAGCAGAACAAATTTTGGAAAAAATTAAAAATATTAATGAGTGATCTTCAAAAAAAGCTACTTAAAGCACTAATCGTTGGAAAGCCTAATGTTGGTAAAAGTACTTTGCTAAACTTTCTTGTTGGAGAAAAGGTCTCTATTGTCTCTCGAAAAGCGCAGACCACCCAAAAGAATACCACTGGAGTTATAACCAAAGATGATAGCCAGCTAATATTCTTTGATACCCCTGGGTTAAATAAAATAGAAAAGAATATTAGAATATCTGAAAATTTTAAAGCAGTTGCAGAAAATGTAGATGTACTTTTTTACATGGTTGATAATAGAAAAAAAAGCCATTCTATAGATGACCACTTTAGCAACTGGCTAGATAAAGACCAGAGTAGATTTAAAAAAAAGATTTTAATTGTCAATAAGATCGACTGTATTGAAAAGGTAAAGCTTTTTGAAATCACAAAGACCATAAATGGCATTATTAATTTTGATGAAACGTTCTTCATTTCTCTGCGCAAAAAGTCGGGCTTAGAAAGCTTTTATAAATGGATAGAAAAACAGGCATATTCAAATGATTGGGTGTTTCAAAAACGCTACAAAAGCAATGTAGGTAAGAAGATGTTTTTATCGGAGCTAACAAGAGAAAAGATCTTCGAGTATATACATGAAGAAATACCTTATAATTTGGAAGTCAAGACTGAATATATTGAGCCAACTAATAGGAAATCGCTGAAGATTTATCAAACTGTTTGGCTAAACAAAAAAAGCTATAAACCGATAATTTTGGGAAAAGGAGGCAAGTCAATAAAAACGATATCGGTACAAGCAAGACAAGATATGGAGAGATTTCTGAAGAGTGAAGTTCACCTTTTTATAAGACTGAAGATTAAAAAATCAGGTTAAGAATAAAATGGATTTAAAAGCAAAGATGATTGTGGACTCAATTCGTTGGAGTTTAGAGCGACAGGGAATTCCAGTCTATATTGAGCATAAAGGTGATAGTAATGCTGGTGCAATTTTTATTGCACATGACAAAGGTCTCGGCTTATACGATGTCTATCATAGAGTTTTTGATTATCTAAAGGGAAAAAGAATTAAATATTTAGACACATTCACTGAAGAAAGGTTAAAAGAGTTTTTTAAAAAACAAATCGATATCGACGCTGACTTATGGCTTATTGAAATCGTTTCAAAAGAGGTTGACTTAAATGACCTTTTTTTAAAGCAAGGCCTCTGAAAGTGCGTTGGCAAGGGGAAGGGTTACTTTTAGCCGTGAGGAAGTATGGTGAATCCTCAGCTTTATTAGATGTGTTCACAATGAATTTAGGTCGAAGAGCCGGTTTGCTTAGAGGTGTATTCAATAAACAGAATAAATCTGTTATTCAACCAGGTAACCAACTTTTTTTAACATGGAATTCAAGAATTGAAGAGAGCCTTGGTTCCTTTAAGGTCGAATTGATTAAATCTAGATACCATAAGATTAGCGAGCAGAGAATTGGATTGGAGATTTTTAATCTAATTTGTGTTCTTTGCTCAACATTTCTTCCTGAAAGAGTTGATTTCGAAGAGCTATATCATAAAACAATCATGATTATTGAGGGAGAACACAGTAAAAAAGAAAAATTACAAAAATACATAGAATGGGAGCTACAATTATTAAAAAGTCTAGGTTTTGGACTTGATTTAGAAAAGTGTATCGTGAGTGGTTCAAAAAAAGACTTGAAGTTTGTGTCTCCTAAGAGTGGTTGTGCTGTTTCGAGAAACTCAAGTGTTGGTTGGGAAAAAAAATTGTTAATTCTCCCAGATTTTTTGTGTGGCAAGGTGTTGCCAGAAATCGCATCCGAAGCTGATTTAGAAAATGGCTTTAAACTAACTGAATTCTTTATTAAGAAAAATCTTCAACCTGTAAAGCAGTTTCAGTTGGACCTATTCTTTAGATCAAGAAACAGGCTTCTGTTGCACGATTCAATTTAACTTAAAATGCGTTTTGCAATTACCTGAGCTTGTATTTCTGCAGCGCCCTCAAAAATGTTAAGTATTCGAGCGTCACAAAGTACACGGCTTATGGGGTATTCGAGAGCAAATCCATTACCTCCATGTATTTGCAGGGAACTATCAGCTGCTGCCCATGCTATCCGAGCCGCTAACAATTTCGCCATTCCTGCTTCTAAATCACATCTTTTCCCATTGTCTTTTGTTCTTGCAGAGAAATATGTCAGTTGCTTAGCAACCATAATTTCAACGGCCATATTTACTAATTTATCTCTAACGCGTGGAAAGTTGATAATGCTCTGGCCGAATTGAACTCTCTCAAAAGCGTATTTTAGCCCCAAGTCAAAGGCATTTTTCGCTACTCCGATTGCTCGTGCTGCTGTTTGAATACGAGCGCTTTCGAATGTTTCCATAAGTTGTGTAAAACCTTTTCCTTCCTCTTCGCCAAGTAGGTTCTTTTTATCAACCCTAAAATTATCAAAACTAAGCTCATACTCCTTCATGCCTCTGTACCCAAGAACTTCGATTTCTCCACCCTTGATGCCTTCATCAGGAAAATCGTTGTTATCATTTCCAGGTGATTTAGGTGCTAGAAACATCGATAGGCCTTTATAACCAACTTTGTTTCTGTCTGAGCGAGCTAATAAGGTCATTAGGTTAGCTCTAGAAGCGTGTGTTATCCATGTTTTATTTCCTGTAATACCATATTCTTCTCCACGCAGAACTGCACGGGTCTGCAAGTTCCCGAGGTCTGATCCTGTGTTTGGTTCTGTGAAAACTGCTGTAGGCATAATTTCACCAGAAGATATTTTCGGTAACCAATACTCTTTCTGTTCTTTGGTACCCCCGCAAAGGATTAATTCAGATGCTATGTCGGTCCTGGTTGCGAGGCTTCCAACACCAATGTATCCTCGGGATAATTCTTCAGACACCACACACATTGTTATTTTATCGAGCCCTGTTCCTCCAAACTCTTCCGGTATAGTTAGACCAAACACACCTAAGTTAGCAAGTTCTTCTATTACCTTTAATGGTATTAGTTCATCTTTCATATGCCAGTCGTGTGCAAATGGCTCTATTTTTTCTTTAGAAAATCTATGGAACTCTTGTCTAATCATTCTCTGATCTTCATTTAGACCGTCGTTACCAATAAAAGATGTGCCTTCATTTTGTATAATCAGATCAATTAATTCCGACCTTAGCTGATCAGCACCAACTTCATCCTTAAAGTATAAAACCTCCTCACAATTAAGCTTATCAAGCGCCAATTTTTTAGAGTCAAGGTCAACGGGTCTTATGATTTCACCTTGAGACATAATTATTCCACCGAAAATTTGGTTTATGTACTCGTTAAAACTCAAAATTAGTATTATGCGTTCCGTCTTGCCAAAGCTTCCGTTTTTTAAAAGTCGATCTGCCCAAAGGGACATTTGCTTAAGGGACTCCACATATGTTGCTACCCATGCTAACCCATGTAATTTACTTTGATACTTGTCGTCTTTTTGATTGCTTAAATTACGCTTAGTTATAGCTTTTAACTTATCTAGATACTCACCTAAACGAAGGGCAACTATTTGTGATCTTTTTATTACCTCCCTATCATTTAATAGAGCGTCTTTCTTTATCTTATTACGGACTGGTGTAGATATATTCAATGCGATTTCTCCCTAGCTACCCTAATGTTATATGTTAGGTTTGGCCAAAAATTCAAATTAAATTTATATAAAAATTTTGCCATTATCATCATTATTTTTAGTTTCAGTTTTTTCAAGGCACAAGTAATTTCCTTCATATATTCTTAATGCTGTTATAAAGAGAACCATAGAGTCTAAGACATCATCAATCTTCGTTGTAGAGTTATTATCTAAATGTAAGTCCACTGATAGGGGATCTAAACCTGCTTTGTTTAAGAGATCTAATCTTTCGAAAATGCCTGATACTGACTTTTTTTTTGCCTTTAGAGCTTCATTTTTAAGCATTTTGAAGCTGCACTCGGGATGTCCCTCATAAATGTTATTAGATAATTTAGCTAGCTCGCGAACCTCACAAATTTTATTTTTAAGGTACCAAGATTGCTTTGATAATCCCTTCCCCGCAATTTTTTTACTTAACTTATTTGCATCCTGATAAGTTGTGCATTCTAGGATACTCTTTAACGGAGGAATGAATATCGACGAGTGAAAATTTTTTCCCAGATATTTCTTTGCCAAAATATCACATTTTCTTAAGTAGTTCTTTTTATTCAATTCGATTGGCATATCTATCACAATTACACTCTCCGGATAAAGTGAAAGAAGATCACCGAGTTCTTCAAAAAATTTTATACTAGATAAATACCTATTTTTTGACTTACCTATTGATGCAATCCAGCCAGATGAGGTCCCGTCAACTCCGATTAGATCGGTAGATTTAGTCATTTTTTAAGTGGTGGTAAACGCCATCTATCTTTTCATTAATTGAGGAAAACTGGTGAAAATTTCTTATAAACATTGACTTTAATTTAACTGCTGACTTATCGTAATCACTCCCGCTCGTCCAATTTGCCCTCGGGTCCAGTAAGTTTTTTGGGACGTCATCTATTTCAATAGGAACAGAAAAATTGAAAAACTGGTCTGTTCGCGTCCGGAAATCTGCTTTATTGCTTAAAATAAACTTTAGAATTTTTCGAGTTAACTCTATTGATATTCTTTTTCCTTTTCCATAGCTGCCGCCACTCCATCCTGTATTTAGCAACCAACACACGGGCTCCGCATTATTAATCTTATCCCACAAAAGTTGCCCATAAACTTCTGGTTTTTGGGGCATGAATGGTGCTCCAAAACAAGTTGAGAAAGTGGGAACGGGTTCCTTTATTCCATCCTCAGTTCCTGCTACCTTTGATGTGAAACCAGAAAGAAAATAGAAAACTGCTTCGGCTGGGGTAAGCCTAGCAACGGGTGGTAGCACGCCGAAAGCATCACAAGTTAAGAGAATTATATTTTTTGGAATTCCACCATATCCAGATTTTGACGAATTTTTGATATAAGAAATCGGATAAGCGCATCTCATATTTTCTGTAATGGATGAGTCTGTGAATTTTAGTGACCGATCGCTTGGTTCAAAATTCATATTTTCTATGACGGTAGAAAATTTTTCAGTAGTAGAGAAAATTTGTGGTTCATCCTCATAACTTAAATTAATCGTTTTCGCGTAACACCCTCCTTCCATATTGAATACGCCGTCTTCACTCCATCCATGTTCATCATCACCAATCAAAACTCTATCTGGGTCTGCTGAAAGAGTTGTCTTACCTGTTCCTGACAAACCAAAAAATAGCGCAACGTCATCATCATTTGTAATAGAGTGGTTTGCAGAGCAATGCATAGGCATTGTAGATCTTTCAGGAAGTAAAAAGTTTAAAAGAGTGAAAACGGACTTTTTGTTTTCACCCGCATACCCCGTACCACAAATCAAAACGAGCTTTTTTTCAAAACTTATAGCGATAGTAGTCTTCGATACACAGCCATGTCTAGTTGGATCAGAAAAAAAGGAAGGATAATTTAAAATTTTGAAATCGGGCTTAAAATTATTTAAGGACTCCGTAGATGGAACTTTTAGTAAATGTCTTATAAATAGACTGTGCCAAGCTAATTCTGTCGTTACCTCGATATTGAAAAACTCATCTGTGTTCGTTGAAGCTTGCAAAGCTTGAGAGTAACACCTTTTTCCTTCTTGGTATTTTAGCATATCCCTATGAAGTGTATCAAAATGGGCAGTCGACATAGATCGATTATTTTCCCACCAGATCTTTTCTTCCGTATTTTTTTCCCTTACGATATGTTTGTCTTTAGGAGATCTACCAGTCTTTTCCCCGGTAAATACGATCAAAGAACCCCCTTTCCCTAGCTTCCCTTCGCCATGCTTAATGGCTTCTTCTACAAGCTCAATTTCATTCAGATTTTCGTATACCATACTATTTTTATGATACTCCCGTTCTGTCTAATAAGATAACTAAGAATCGCTTCATAATTGACTGGTTGCTTTTGTTACACTATCTTGATTAATCATAAATAAAGTAAAAAAACAATTAAAAATACATTGTCGTTAGGTAACGTGGTTTATTTTTTTTTGTTTATCTTTTAGTGTAAAATAAAACTTTATAGAGAGTGACTATTGGTCGACAATAATGAATTAATCATAGTCATAGGACAGTCGGGCGCAGGAAGGACCACTGTAATCCATATATTAGACGATCAAGGATTTGATACTCTCGATAATGTGCCCGTTCATTTGATACCTAGAGTAGCCTCTAGAGAATTAGTAGATAAGCCTTTAGCCTTAGGCCTCGATATTAGGTCTAAAAGTTTTTCTGTCCATAACTTGATGAAAGAGATAAGTAACTGGGAGGCATTATCAAGATCGCGTGTAGTAATTTTATTTTTACAGTGCAGCTTGGATATTTTGATAAAAAGATTTAGTTTAACCAGGAGACCTCATCCCGTTCCCGGTGAGGACAGTCTTGAACTTTCAATTAGGAGGGAACTCAACCTAATTGCTCCTCTAAGAGATAAAGCGGACCTTGTTTTAGATACGAGTAATACCAGCCCCAATGAACTGAGATTGAAGTTAGGATCTATTTTTCCGTTGGCAAACAATAGAAATATACAAATCATTCTACAATCTTTTTCTTTCAGAAAGGGGTCTCCTTCAGGTCTAGACATGATTTTTGACTGCCGATTTCTAAAGAATCCAAATTGGGAAGACGATTTGAAAAATTTAAATGGAACTGATACTGAGGTTAAAAATTATTTGTATAAAGACAAAAGTTGGGAGTCATTTAATAATAGTTTAATAAAAATGATGTCGACAATTATACCCTCATTTGAAAGAGAGGGGAAATCCTACCTATCAATAGGACTTGGTTGTACAGGAGGTCAACATAGATCGGTTTTTGTTGCTGAGCAGCTGTTTGAGCATTTATTAGACAAAGACTATGATGTGAAGATTTTACACACAACCTTGCAAAAGTGATGTTCCTTAATAATCACTTTTTGAAAATTATACCTCCTTAATCAAACTTTCTTCTCTATCTCTGGTACCGCTTTGAAGAGATCATCGACTAGTCCGAAATCAGCAACCTGAAATATTGGAGCTTCCTCATCTTTATTGATTGCTACAATTACTTTACTGTCCTTCATTCCCGCTAAATGCTGTATAGCACCGGATATTCCAACCGCGACATATAAATCAGGTGCAACTACCTTACCAGTTTGTCCAACTTGCCAATCATTGGGAGCAAAACCAGAGTCCACTGCTGCTCTGCTAGCGCCCACCGCTGCACCGAGTTTGTCAGCAAGACCCTCAATTATTTCAAAATTTTCTTTGCTTCCAACACCTCTTCCACCAGACACAACAACTTTTGCTGAAGTTAGTTCAGGCCTGTCACTCGTTTGCATTTTATTTTCTATAAAAGTAGTAAGCGAATTATTACTTTCGAAGTCTATTTTCTTTACGTTTGCTGCACCTGTTAAAGGTACAGTGTCATAGTTGCTGGTTCTAACAGATATTAATTTCACCTTATCAATGGACTGCACTGTCTGCATTGCATTTCCCGCATAAACGGGGCGTTCAAAAGTATCCTCTGATATAACTTTAGACACATCTGATATAACCATTACATCTAACATACCGCCAATCCTTGGTAGAACATTCTTTCCAAAGGAACTCGAAGGCGCAAATACATGAGAGTATGAGCTTATGGTATCAATCAAGGTCTCGCTGTAGCTCTCAGCCAGGCTCTGAGCAAAAAGGACATCTTCTAACACTAGAACATTTTCTACATTCTCCATTTTGGCTAACTTTGCGGATGCATCAGTGCACTGGTTAGACGCACATAAAACATCAACTTTACCCAATTTAGCTGCTGCTGATATAGTTTTACTAGTTTGGTCTTCGGCGAGTTCGCCATCATTAATTTCTGCTAAAACCAATATTTTCATAAAGTTATCCTCCAACATTCTCCTGAATTTTTTCAACTAGTTGATCTATGTTTTCTAAGATCAACCCCGCTTCTCTACTACCTGGCTCTTCAGTTTTAATAACCTTGAGCCTTTGTGTGATTTCAACCCCCAGATCAGCTGGACTGATTTCCTCTAGTGGTTTTCTCTTTGCCTTCATAATATTTGGCAGACTAGCATATCTGGGCTCATTTAACCTGAGATCAACTGATACAACTGCAGGAATTTTTGCGTCAATGGTCTGTAGTCCGCCATCTACCTCCCTCGTTACCCTTACGATATCCTTCTGAATATCAATCTCTGAAGCAAAAGTTGCTTGAGACCATTTAAGCTTTGCAGACAACATTTGGGCAGTAGCGTTAAAATCGTTATCTATGGCTTGTTTGCCACATAAAATTAGTGATGGATTTTCTTTTAGAGCAATAGCCGCAAGAATATTTGCTACAGTAAGTGGTTCAATGTCATTATGCACATCGTCTGTGGCAACAACCAAAATGGCTCGATCAGCACCCATAGCTAATGCAGTTCTCAACGTTTCTTGGTTTTGCTGAACGCCAATTGAAACAGCTATTATTTCCTCTGCATTACCTTTCTCTTTTATTCTGATGGCTTCCTCTAGTGCTATCTCATCGAATGGATTCATTGACATTTTTACATTGGTTAAGTCAATACCACTTCCGTCTGCTTTTACTCGAGCCTTAACGTTGTAGTCTAGCACTCTTTTTACCGGAACTAAAATTTTCATCTATTCTATATCTCTTTGGTTAATCTTAAATTCAAAATATGCACTAGTTAAACGCTTCATACAAGACGTTTTATTTGTTTTTTCCTGGCGACCATAGCACCTCAGTTGAATTCTCTTGGTTTTCGACTCTTGAGGCAACAAAGAGCCAATCTGATAGTCTGTTTAAGTAGACAAGCGTATTTTCATTTATGACTTCTTTGGATCTTAAGCTAACAACACTTCTTTCTGCTCGACGGCAAATCGTTCTAGCCAGATGTAAAAAAGTAGCGGACTTACATCCTCCGGGCAAAATAAAGCTATTTAAGGGTTCAAGCCCGTTGTTCATTTCATCTATCTCGGCCTCAAGTATCTCTATTCGACCTCTAGATAATCTTAACCTATTGTGTTCGGAAACTGGTACACATAGGTCAGCTCCTAGATCAAATAGATCGTTCTGAATATTTTTAAGCTTTCCTTTTAAATCCGGTGTCGCATAAAGGGTAACAACTCCAATGCTGGCGTTAAGTTCATCAACGTTTCCATAAGCACTTACCCTAAGGCTGTCCTTAAGTACCCTTTCCCCATTGCCAAGTGCCGTATCCCCACGATCACCTGTTTTTGTATAAATTTTATTTAATTTTATCAAACTAACCACCACGAGAAAAATAAACGAAAAGAATAATCAATAATATTGCAATAGCTTGGAGAAGTATTCTCAAACGCATTATTTTATTTGCATATTTCCTATTAAACTCTCCGCCAAAAGCAAATCCACCCAAGCCGATCATGAGAACTATTACTACTAGTAGACACGCTACTATTACAAATATATGAGCATTTTCTAGTATCATTTAATATCCTGCTTGGGCATAAGGACCCTCCGTAGATAAATAGTTTATTTTTTGTTTATTTCTATTATTGAGTTTAATTATTATTCCAAGTACTTTAGCTCAAAATCTAAACATTTCTAACTGGATATATGAATACTCAACAAATGAATCAAAAACAAGATATTACAACGGCTTTAGAAACCCGATATCTTTTATATGCAGTATCTACAATCATGGATAGAGCTCTCCCCGATGCCAGAGATGGTCTTAAGCCCGTACACAGAAGAATACTTTATGCAATGAATCAGCTTAGGCTATATCCTCAATCGAATTTTAGAAAATGCTCTAAAATAGTGGGGGAGGTTATGGGCAATTACCATCCGCACGGCGATAAAGCTATCTATGATGCATTGGCTAGATTTGCTCAAGATTTTAGCGTTAGGTACCCACTTATTGAAGGTCAAGGGAATTTTGGAAATATTGATGGGGATAACCCTGCCGCTCAAAGATATACCGAGGCTAAGCTATCGAAATACTCTATTGATCTTCTTCAAGGGTTGGAAGAGGACTCTGTCGATTTTAAGGAAACCTATGATAGCTCAAGCCATGAGCCAAGTGTGCTTCCAGCAAGCTTTCCTCATCTTTTAGCAAACGGAGCCTCAGGGATTGCCGTAGGGATGGCCACCAGCATTCCACCACATAATATACTTGAGTTATTACAAGCTTGTATATTACTGGTTGATAAACCCAATTCTAGTATCCAACAATTATCAGAAATTGTAATCGGGCCTGATTTTCCTACTGGGGGTATTATTCTTGATAGTAAAGAAGATGTCATAAAAGTATATACCGAGGGCAAGGGGAGTTTCAGATTACGTGCCCAACATCACTTTGAAGAGTTAAAGCACGGTAACTGGCAGCTAGTAATAGATAAAATACCCTATCAAGTGCAAAAGGGAAAACTAATAGAAAAGATTGCCGATTTTATTTCTTTAAAGAAACTATCCTTAATACAAAATGTTAGAGATGAGAGTGCAGAAGAGATAAGAATTGTTATAGAGCCAAGATCTCGGAACGTTCAAAAAGAAAATCTCTTAACTTCCCTTTATCAATTTACTGACCTAGAGACTAAGATTTCTGTAAACCTTAATGTTCTTATAGATGGTATTTCACCAAAAGTTAGCGATTTGAAAGAATTACTTAAGACTTTTTTAGACCATCGAAGGGAAATATTGCTTAGGAGGTCCACTTACCGTTTAAAGAATATAGATAACCGGCTAGAGATTATAGAGGGCTTGTTACAGGCTTATGTCAATCTCGATCGCATAATTAGTATAATAAGAGAGGAAGCTGATCCCAAATCGGCAATTATTGGAGAATTTGGGATCAGTGAATTACAGGTTGAAGCAATTTTGAACCTAAGATTGAGAGCGTTGAGAAGACTAGACGAGGCACTACTTTCAAAGGAACAGGAGGAATTGATGAAAGAGCGACAGGCTCTAGAGGACTTACTCGAAAGCCAAAGCCTTCAATGGAAAAGCGTTAAAAACGAAATGATATTGTTAAAGAAAAGATTTGCTGATTATGAACTCAGTGGACGGCAGACACTTATAGAGCCAGAGGAGGAGGGTTACCGTGCATCTTTCCAAGAAGATACAATTGATGATAGTCCAGTAACGGTGGTATTATCCGAAAACGGTTGGATAAGGTCTTACAAGGGCCATGGCCTTGATTACAATTCATTTAAGTTCAGAGACGGAGATGGAATTAAATTTATTGCTCAATCATCAAGAAGCCAGCAACTGCTATTTATCACTTCCGAGGGGAAATCATTCAGCTTATATCTTGAACAACTTAAGAAAGACAAAGGCTATGGTGAACCACTGAATTTAATGATTGGTACAGGGAATGTTACATCTATTGTTAGTATCCTACCTTTCAATCATGAAGGAAAAGGCTTAATATTTTCAAAAAAGGGCCTTGGATTTGCAATTGATTTTTCTTCCTTACAATCCTCTACTAAAACCGGAAAACAAATATTTCAACTCAGTGAAGGTGATGAAGTAGTAGGGTTGCAAGAAATTACTGGTGATAATGTTATTGTTTTAAGTACTTCTTTCAAAATGCTAATTTTCTCTGTAAATGAGTTACCGTTGTTGAAAAAAGGTAAAGGCGTTCGGTTGCAACGTTATAAGCAAGAAGCTCTTTTGGATGTCATGTTTTATTCACAAAATGAAAAAAATGATACAGTTATCAAAAAAATATTTCCAAAAGATGAAGAAATCAGTTTCTGGATGGGTAAGAGAGGCCAGGTAGGGAAGATGGGACCAAAGAAACTATTACGGAAAAAAATCACTAAGTTTGAAGATCTTCTATAACTTTATTGAGTAACGCATTTACTAGTTTCTGTTCTTTTCCGTTTGGATAAAACGTTACCGTTATTGACACATATTCAGACATAATGACTTTTTTAGGAGTTTTTTTATTAAGATACTCAGCACTAGCGGCTCTCAGAATAGCCCTCAAAGTAGTATCAATTGTTTTTAGATTCCATAGATTATTAAAAGCCATATTGATTTTGGTATCTATCTTTATTTGATTCTTAGCAGCGTGTTCTATGATTCTTTGAGACAACAAATAATTTGGCACTAAGATTTCTGCGCCTTGTATTTGTTGCAGATAAAATGCCTCTTTGAGTTCTTTTTTTATGGTGCTGTAATTCTTGCCATTGGCTTCCATTTGGAATAGTGCTTGAATAGCAAATAGCCGTGAGATTGTATTTTTTTTGTAATCACAAGATTTAGCGGAGTTCACGACTTTAATTGCCTCGTCGTTTTATTTTGATAATACTTAACAAAGCATTGCAGGCCTCTCCGCCTTTATCAAAAACTTTGGGATCTGCTCTCTTTTCAGCCTGCAGTCTATTTTCCACAGTCAAAATGGCATTCCCAATGCAGACTTTTTTAAGACCCAGATTGGCAAGGCCCCTGGAGCTTTCCGTACTTACAATTTCATAATGTGTCGTCTCACCTCTTATGACACATCCAACAGCTATAAAGCCATCAAACTGATTTTCCATCAATTTTATGGCGGTAGGTATTTCCAGCGCACCTGATACTTCAACTATCTCGGTATCAGCATTTATTCTTTTAAGAACATTAAGCGCACCCCGAATTAGATTCTCTGTAATATCCTTGTAATAAGGGGCTGAAACGATACAAATTTTAAGTTTTTCTGTAAAGTCTGGTAAGTCATGCTTGCGTGATTTTTCTGCTCTCAACTAAAATCCCTCCGTTGTATCTATCTGCAGGCCATACCCTTCTAATCCGATTACTTTCGGGAGTTTTGAATTCGAAAGAAGCTTTATTCTTTTTACACCTAGTAAAGATAAAATTTGAGCTCCAATGCCATACTCCCTAAGTGTATCGGATGCACCTTTTTCACTATTGCTCTCGCCTGCACCAAGAAGCACCAATAGTCCGTTTTTATTTGTGATTATTTTTTGCATGGCTCTTCCTATTTCATTGTATCGGGTAGGAACCAAACCTAGTAAATCTTTATATACATTTAACTTATGCATCCTAACCATTGCCGGTGTTTTAGAATTTATCTTTCCAAGTTTCAGGACTATATGTTCCGAATTTTGTATTTCATCTTTGAACTTAATTACTTTCCACTTCCCACCTATACTCGATTTTAAAATTACGCTTTCCACTTCCTTTATTAGGTTATCGTGCTTCCTTCTATAAGCTATTAAGTCTGAAATTGTGCCAATTTTAAGATTATGTACATACGCGAATTTCTTTAAATCTTTTAGCCTTGCCATACTGCCATCATCATTCATAATTTCACATATAACTCCAGAAGGGTTTAATCCTGCAAGCCTGGATATATCAACGGCAGCTTCTGTATGACCTGCTCTAATAAGCACTCCACCATTTTTTGCTCTCAAAGGAAAAACATGTCCCGGGGTTGCTATTTCTTCTGTTCTTACTTGAGGATTTATTGCAACTGATATTGTTTTTGATCGGTCATGGGCTGATATTCCGGTGGTTACGCCTTCTCTTGCCTCTATAGATACAGTGAAAGCTGTTTCGTGGCGAGAGGAATTGGTGGCAGCCATCAAAGGTAACTTCAATTTGTCTATTTGTTCAGATGGAAGCGCCAAGCAAATTAATCCTCTACCATGTGTAGCCATGAAATTAACGGCATTTGGTGTTGCCATTTGTCCTGGAATTACTAAGTCTCCTTCATTCTCTCTATCCTCATGATCAACTAAAATGAACATTTTCCCATTCCTAGCATCTTCAATTATCGATTGTGTGGAAGAGATTTCGACACCTTGTTCTTTCATAGTTTTTATTTTCCTGAACCTAATATTCGATCTACATATCTGGCTAGAATATCTATTTCAATATTTACTTTCTCTCCAATACGCATTTTTTTCCAAGTCGTATTATCTTTAGTATGGGGAATAAAGTTAATATCGAAGGATGATGCTTCTACATGATTAACGGTTAATGAAGTTCCGTTCAATGTAACAGAGCCCTTTTCTGCGATAAACTTTGCTAAGCTTTTATTAGTTTGGAATGTAACCTTAGTACTGCCTTCAATCTCTATAATTTCTTCTATGGAACCTGTACCATCTATGTGTCCTGTCACAATGTGCCCCCCTAGTTCATCACCAAGTTTTAGGGATCTCTCCAGGTTCACTTTTCTGCCAGCTTTCCATCCAAAATCTTTATCACCTATAATTGTTTTCGATATTGTTTCGCTGGATATGTCCACTGAAAACCAATTTTTATCCCCTGTAATCCCGTAATCTGTAACTGTTAAACAAACCCCATCACAGCAAATTGAGGCCCCTAATTCCACTTCGGACAGATTATAAGTGCATAAAATTTTAGCTCTTGTATCTTTGATCTTTTCAATTTTGGCTATTTCGCCTACGTCAGTAATAATTCCCGTAAACATATTCAAACCTTTCTAAGAATTAGGGATCCACCTTGCTTCGATATTATCTTCCCATTTAAGTAAGGATATTAAAGTTAAATTTGGAAAATCTCTTAATCTTGTATCGAGCGGCAAAAAATCATTAAAACAGGAAATAGATGAATCATTGATAATGCTATTTCCGGTAAACATCACAATCTCGTCGAAAAAACCGGTCTTTATAAAAGAGGTCCACACTCTTGCACCACCTTCGACTAATAATCGGTTCACTCCCATCCTGGATATTATTTTTAGAATTTCCTCTATATTTAAAAGTCCGTGTTCTTTAACACTTTTCTCGAAATTTACTCCCTTAAAAAAATCACTTACTTTTGAGGCCACGTCCTTTGGTTCCCTGTTAGTTATAATATTCACCTTTTCTCTTCCCAGTTTATCAAATAGTAAAAGGTTTTCAGAGTCAGATAATTCGAAATTTGTGTCTAGTATGAAAATTGGTTTATTTTCGATTTTGTCAAACTGCTCTCTCAAGTTAAGTCGAGGGTTGTCAATAATTATGCTGTTTTTACCAATTAATATTCCATCGTTTTCTGATCTGAGAAGCTGCACCCTCTTTCTACATAATGAGTTGGTTACCCACTTGCTTTCTCCATTTTTGGTAGCGATTTTGCCATTCATGGAAGCACCTATTTTTAGCGTGATATAAGGAAAACCAGTTTTTTTCTGTTTCAAGTAGCCTCTTAAAATTTCAGAATTTTCATTTTTATAAATGCTAGACTCAATGCATTTAATGCCTGCTTCCTCCATCAACAACTTACCTTTACCGTTAGTTCTAATATCGGGATCAGTGGCCAAATAAATAACACGATTTGCTCCAAATTTTACAATTTCTTTCGCACAAGATGGAGAAGTGGTTTCATGGGCGCATGGTTCCAGCGTAATGTAAACGTTGATATCATTTATTTTTTCTTTTCTTCTTAAGAGATGGTGTTCCGACGCTTGTTTTATAGCCATAATTTCTGCATGGGGCCTTCCTCCAGGTTGCGTATTACCCCTACCGAGTATTATATCTCTAAAGGTTATTACGCAGCCAACAGATGGGTTTTTGCCCGTGAGGCCCACATTTCGTCTAGCTAAGTTCAGAGCTAATTTTAGAAATTTCTTATCTTCCGCGGAAACGTATGGCTCTTTCATCTAATCCGTCTTCTTTGGTTCAAATTTGCCCGGATGTAATTCTGACATAAAATCTTCAAAATCACCAAGCTCTTGAAAATTTTTATAGACGCTAGCAAATCTTACGTAGGCAACGGTGTCAATTCTAGAGAGAGTTTCCATTACTATTTTACCGATAATCTCAGACTTAATATCAGTATCACCAATACTTTCCAATCTTCTAACTATTCCCGTAATCATTTGCTCAATACGTTCAGATTGGATCGGTCTTTTCTGAAGGGCTATTCTGATGGATCTTTCAAGTTTATCCCTATCAAATGTTTCTCGCTGATTTTTCTTTTTAAGTACATAAAGGTCTCTCAATTGTACTCTCTCATATGTGGTGAAGCGACCAGCGCAACTAGAACAGTGCCTTCTTCTTCTTATAGATATGTGATCCTCCGAGGGTCTACTATCCTTTACCTGTGTATCTAGATCTCCACAAAATGGACAGCGCAATTTATTCTCCTCTTTATCTACTTGAACTAAGTCTGACTATATCTTTTGTAAATATAATTTCCAACAAGTTATCAGCATATTCCCTATTGGTCTAAAAAGGATCTTAATTTTCTACTTCTGCTTGGATGTTTCAGTTTTCTCAGCGCTTTAGCCTCAATTTGTCTTATTCTTTCCCTCGTCACGCTGAATTGCTGCCCTACCTCTTCGAGTGTATGATCTGTATTTACCCCAATGCCAAAGCGCATTCTTAAAACGCGCTCCTCTCTTGGGGTCAAACTCGCTAATACACGTGTTGTAGTTTCTTTGAGATTACCTTGGATTGCGTTATCCAATGGCAACAGTGCATTTTTGTCCTCAATAAAGTCACCTAGTTGACTATCTTCCTCATCGCCAATTGGTGTTTCTAAGCTGATTGGTTCTTTTGCGATTTTCATAACTTTTCGTACCTTGTCTAAAGGCATCTGTAATTTTGAAGCCAGTTCTTCTGGGGTTGGCTCTCTGCCTATTTCATGGAGCATTTGCCTACCTGTTCTAACTAGCTTATTTATGGTCTCTATCATGTGGACAGGTATTCTGATTGTCCTAGCTTGATCCGCTATAGATCTGGTAATAGCTTGCCTAATCCACCAGGTTGCATATGTAGAGAATTTATAACCCCTGCGATATTCGAATTTATCCACAGCTTTCATAAGTCCAATGTTGCCTTCTTGGATCAGATCGAGAAATTGTAATCCTCTGTTAGTATATTTCTTTGCAATTGATATAACTAATCTCAAATTTGCTTCAACCATCTCTTTTTTAGCACTTCTGGCCTCGTTTTCCCCCTTTTTTACCTTCTTGACTATATTCCTAAATTCGGAAATATCTACGTTAATAAGCTTACCGATCTTTGCCATCTCTTTTTTTAATTCTACTATTTCGGCACTATAATTTTTCGCTAATATATCCCAGCCCCTAGACTTAAGCTTAGCAACTCTATCTAGCCAAGTTTCATCCAGTTCAAAGCCTTTATATTCTTGAATGAACTCTTTTCTGTTAACTCTTGCTTTATCTGATATTTTTACAAATGCGCTATCTACGTTAGTTATGGCTCTATTAATTCCATATAATTGGTCGATAAGTGCTTCAATACGATTGTTATGGAAATTTAAAGAATTTAGGAGCATAGCAATAGAGGTTTTAAAATCTTGATATTTTATTTCTTCTTTATTGGAAAATTTTTTATTTTTGTCGAAAGTAGCTTTCATCCTTTTCTTTTCTAGGTCTTTTAGCTTGATGTATTTATTGTCTATCTGCTCTAGAATATTTAAGACGTGTGGTGTTAATGAATGTTCCATGGCAGCTAGAGATACATTTATTGCATCCTCTTCTTCCTCTTCTTCTATTATTCCGCCGTCTATATTACCCGACGCACTTCCATTTTCTTTATCGTTTTCCGACGGTTCTGCTTGATTGCGTTGTTCGTTATTATCGCGCGTTTTAAGCTCTGCATCCAACACATCTGAATCTCCGATTTCTGTGAAAGTAGTTTCTAGGTCTATAACATCTCTCAGCATAATTTCTTCATTTAGTAATTCGTTCCGCCATATACTTATAGCCTGAAAAGTGAGAGGGCTCTCACACAGGCCATTAATCATAAGTTTTCTCCCTGCTTCAATCCTTTTTGCAATAGCAATTTCGCCTTCTCGAGAGAGCAGTTCAACTGAGCCCATCTCTCTCAAATACATTCTGACAGGATCATCTGTTTTATCTAAAGTTTCTGACTCTGTATTATTTGCAACTAACTCCTTCGAACTAGATTGTTCTTGAGTTTCATCTGAGTATTCAGGTTCCTCGTTTTCAGTTATATTTATTCCCATACCAGAAAGATCTGTCATGAGGTCTTCAATCTGCTCTGAAGTTAGCTTCTCACTAATGACTAACTCTTCAAGCTGATTCTGAGTTATGTAGCCTTTCTGTTTTGCCTCAGAGATTATTTTCTTCAAATTTTTCTTGGAAGGCCCATCAGCTAAGACTTTCTCATTTTCCTGATCTTCATTATTTTGTGTTTCTTGTTTATTCATTAATTTTTATCCATCATTTTTCTCGGAAAGTCTTGAAGTCATTTTTTTTAAAAATATCAAGGCTTTCTTTGTCAAACTCACGTTCTTTCATAATCGAATCTTCAACAAATTGAGATCCACTTATTGCTCTATGGTACTCGCTCTGAATCGCTTCAAACGATTCGCGCTGATGAAGCGAATCAGACTCTTGAGTTTTTATCTTAATTTTAAGATCTTTCAAGCTTTCAAGACGATTTTTTGCTAAATTTAATGTAGTTATTCTGTTAAGCAGTAGGTTTTTAGACATCTCTTTCTTGTTTTGGTCATTGTAAACAAGGTGATTTTTTAATGGAGGATTTTTTTGTGTAGCTAGAGCAGAGATGGAATAAAAAATATGCATCAAACTGGAGAGAGGTTCGTGCTGGATTTTCCAGAAAGACTTTTCAAAAAATTTGTCATAAAAGTCTATGTCAGTAAGCTCAGTTTTAAGTTCGTTAATAAATGATGGGTTTTTTATCAAGCAAAACATTACTTCTGCTTCTAACTTCTCTATTTCTTTTTCAGAAGCCTGGATTCGCGAAATATTTTTCCTTTCCTTTTTAACTTCGTTTTCGGCTACTCCAGGCTCTCGCGCTCGCCCTATAGTTGGTTTATTTTGAAACTGCATTTTTCTCATTTTCTCATTCATTTCTGTTAAGAACATTTTTCTTAAATTTATGTCTTTTATCTTTTGCAACTTATTCGTAAGCTCGACGTGCAGTTTTCTTAAACGCTCAGGGCTATCTAAATTTCTTTTTGATTTCTCGATGTTAAAAATGAATTCGGAAAGAGTTAAAGAATTTTCTATTACATTTGTTAGTGCATCAATACCAAACTGTTTTATAAGATCGTCTGGATCATAGTTTAATGGCAAATTTGCTATCCTTAAAGTTTGATTATAGGAAATTAATGGAAGAGCCAACTCAACTGCTCGCGAAGCTGCATGTTTCCCAGCATTATCTCCATCAAGCAGTAAAACCGGTTCTTCGCAAACGCTCCATATCAACTCTAATTGCTCCTTTGTTATAGCGGTTCCTAGTGGAGCGATGACATTATTTATTGAGTTATTATGTAAAGAAATAACATCCATGTAACCTTCAACTATAAGAATAGGATTGTTTTTTATGTTTTTCTTTGCGTTTTTAAGATTATACAATAGAGATCCTTTTTTAAATATTTTTGTCTCTGCAGAGTTAATATATTTCGCGCCAATTGACGTATTAAGAGATCTACCTCCAAAAGCGACAACCTTGCCGCTCAAGCTCGAAATAGGAAACATGACTCTGTTTCTAAATCTATCAACTAAAGATTTATTTTCATTTTTAAATGCCAGCCCAGCTTTCTCTATATGCTGATCTTGATAGCCTTTTGATTTTAAGAAAACTATAAGATCGTCCCTCTTTGAAGGAGAGAACCCAAGGTTAAATTCTTTGATTGTCTTTAATGATAAACCGCGATCCCTTAAGTAGCTTAAAGCGATTGCACCTTTTGTACTGAAAAGATGCTTTGCATAAAATTGACTCGCTGCTTCATTGATATTAAACAGTGTTTGGTCCTCATCAGACATAGCTTTGTTATTCGCACTATTATCAATTTCCAATGGAATTCCAGCTTTCTCACTGAGTGCCTTTACCGCATCAACAAATGAGAGACCTTCCATTTCTTTTAAGAAATTGAAAACGTTGCCTTTTGCTTGACACCCAAAACAATAATAAAATCCCTTCGCATCGTCCACATGGAATGAAGCGGTCTTTTCTTGATGGAATGGACATGGCGCCCAAAAATCCTGTTTGGATAAATTAGTTTTTTTAGGGTCCCAATTCACATGCCTAGACACAATGTCTGAAATTTTTACACTCGTTTTTATTTTTTCCAAAAAGGCTGAAGAGAAAGACATAGTATTTCAAGTTTTTGAATTATAATCACTCATTATAAAGGCTTTTTTTTTGTTTGACATAGTACTGATTTATTAACAACCCATCTTTTGTGTCTATAACGAATACCTCAAGGTTGTTAGCGTCTACTTTTACCACAATAGTCAATAGGTTATCATTTACAGTGACGCTTTCAATTTTTCCCGTTGAAATTAGTACATCTTGAACAGACGATTTAGTTACGGTTGGCGATGTGGTATTGAATTTGTATATTTTTACGCTTAGAATGGATACAAGAAACAGAAAACCCAACACCATTACTACAGACAGGACTATAACGAGCCACTTTAAAAAAATAAAGTGCACATCTTCCTTTGAATTGTTTTTAATTTCTGCCATTTATCATGTTTGAAAAATATATAATTAGTTTAATTAACAAATCTGAGAAAAAGCTAGACAAGCTAATTTTAAAGAATTGTCCTCCTAATTTAAGTTTATCAAGAACAAAAATTCAAGATTTAATTAGGCGGAAAATGGTTCTTGACTATCGAAAACATAATATGCTGACATTAAAAACAAAAACGGACGACTTAGAACAAATCATTCTTTGTCTCGATAAACATCCAGAAGGAGATCTAATACCAGAAGATTTAAATGTCCCAATTATTTTTGAGGATAATTCTCTTGTAGTATTTAATAAGCCCGCAAATATGGTGGTACACCCCGTAAAATCTTCCCAATGTGGTACGCTTGTCAATTTTTTGATCCACAAATATCAAGACACACTTCCGAAAATTTATGATAAGTTTAGGCCTGGAATAGTGCACAGGTTAGATAAAGATACATCAGGCCTTATTGTTGTTGCAAAAACAGAAGTTTGTGCGAACTCTTTGATTGCGCAATTTAAAAGTCGGCATGTCAAAAAGTTTTATTTAGCGTTATGTAAAGGAAATCCTCTTGAAAATCTAAGCAAGATTGTAAGCAAGCCAGGCGTAAATATAGTTAAAGATAACTGTATAGAAGTCAAAACCTACATTAGAAGGAATAAAAATAACAGAGAAATAATGGAAACTAACACAGATAATGGAAAGATAGCTATATCTCGCTTCAGTGTTCAAACTGTATATGAATTGGGAAAAAATAAAAAATTATCGTTGGTTGGATGTGAAATTGAAACGGGGAGAACTCATCAAATCCGGGTCCATGCTAAGCTCATAGGGTGTCCGATCTTTGGCGATACCCTTTATAAATTGGGAAGAAAAGAAGACTTTATTATGGAGAAAACTATTTTATCTTCGTTTAAACTCACGAGATTAAGGCAAATGCTTCATGCACATGAGTTGTCATTCGCTCACCCAAAAAGCGGACAAAGGATATTCTTAAGAGGTGAGTTGTCGCCTGATTTTTTAAATCTTTTGTCAAATTTAGAAAAATATAAGACCAGCAGATAATATACATAACTTGGTATAAAAAATGCTTGATACACTTGAAAAGTGACTAAATCTGACATATATACATAACAAATGATAGGTAGGATTTATGGATTATAAAAGCACATCACTAGTAGTCAGTGGCTCTGGATTATCGAGATATCTAGAGGACATAAAAAAGTTCCCAATGTTAAGCTTAGAAGAAGAGTATAGTCTGGCAAAAGCTTGGGTGAAAGAGGGATGTAGATCAGCAGCCCACAAGCTCGTGACTTCACACCTAAGATTAGCGGCCAAAATTGCTATGGGTTATAGAGGGTACGGATTGCCAATTTCTGAGGTGGTCAGTGAGGCTAATGTTGGTTTGATGCAAGCTGTTAAGAGGTTCGATCCAGAAAAAGGTTTTAGGTTAGCGACATATGCTATTTGGTGGATAAAGGCTAATATACAAGAGTATATTTTGAAAAGTTGGAGCCTAGTTAAAATGGGGACAACTAGTGCACAAAAAAAGCTATTTTTTAATTTAAAGAAATTGAAAAATAAAATCGGAGCGTTTGAAGACGGAGATCTGTTGCCTGAGAATGTAGAGGAGATAGCTAGACAGTTAAATGTTTCCGAGGGTGATGTAGTTGCCATGAATAGAAGAATGATTGGCGGCGATGTATCTTTGAATGCTACGATAAAGAGTGATGGTGAGACTGAAGAAGAGTGGCAGTCTTTACTTGCTGACCAAGGTGAAGACCATGTTGAAAAATTTCTACATAGCGATGAGATCAGTGACAGAAGGGCTATTTTATTAAAGTCGCTGAGTATTTTGAATAAAAGAGAAAAAAGCATTATTCTAGATAGAAGGCTAAAAGAACCCCCTCTTACGCTCGAGCAACTCAGCGAAAAACATGGGATAAGTAGAGAAAGAGTTCGTCAGATTGAGAACAAAGCAATTGAGAGGCTACAAAGAAAAATTGTTGAGTACTCTTAGTTTAAGAATGGTTATCTCTGAAAGTGCTTTGTTTATAAACACCTATAATGTCTAGCTTATTAGTGAAGTACTTCAGTTCATCTAATGCCCTTTTCACAGAACTATCCTCAGGATGACCCTGGATATCTGCGAAGAATTGAGTTGCTTCAAATGAGCCGCCCAACATATAGCTCTCTAATTTTATCATATTGACATTATTGGTAGCAAACCCTCCCATGGCTTTATATAAAGCTGCAGGAATATTTCTTACCTGGAAAAGTATAGATGTGATCACTTTTTTCTCTTGCTTTATCAGAGTTTTAGGCTTTTTTTCCATAACTAAGAATCTAGTGGTGTTGTCTTTATAATCCTGAACATTAGCTTGCAGTACCTTTAAGCCGTAAATTTGAGCTGCTATTTTTGAGGCTAATGCGCCCTTAAACTTGTCATTTTCTTCTGATATTAATCTAGCTGACCCCGCAGTATCATAGCCAGAAATGGGCTTAATGTTATTTATTTTAAGGAATTTTTTACACTGGCCCAAAAGAACAGGGTGACTTGTTGCTGTACTTACTGTTGTTAAGCTTGATGACTTAGTGCCTAACATACAAATGTTTACCGACAAAAAGTATTCTGCTGTTATAAAAAGCTTTGAAGCTGGTAGAAGAGAGTGAATATCTGCTACCCTGCCATACGTTGAGTTGTCCACTGGTAAAATTGCTTTGTCAGCTTTACCCGTTCTTACAGTTTCAATGGCCTCTTCAAATGATTCACAAGGTAAGACTAAAGAGTCTTTAAATACTTTAGTTGAAGCTTGATGTGAATATGAACCGAGGGCTCCTTGGAATGATATTTTCAGGATTTTTTTTTTCATAATTTTATTCGATGCACATTTTGTCGCGCTCTTTTTTTAAATCAGTTGTAGAATGTTTTTCAATTTTTTATATAACATATAATATTATTTAAATTTAGGAATAAAAAATATGGATACCTTCGAGTGGACCAAGATTGGTGGAGCCCTTTGCGGAGCTCTTCTCTTTTTTTTAATGTTAAACTGGAGCACTGAAATAATCTACCATAGTGAAGATGATCAATATGGAGAAGAAAAATTGGCCTACTATCTTGAGATCGAAGTTAGTGATGATGAAAAAGAAGAAGGTACGGAGGAAGTTATTGATTTTGCTACATTACTTGCTAGCGCAGATATAGAAAAAGGTAAGAAGGTTTTTGGTAAATGTAAGTCGTGCCACAAACTAGATGATGGTGCTAACGGAGTTGGTCCTCATCTTTATAAGGTTATAAATCGAGATATAGGTTCAATAGAAGGGTTTAAGTACTCAAAGGCACTTATGGGTATAGAAGGCGTCTGGAGTATAGAAGAGCTTAATAAATATCTCACAAAGCCATCCGAATATGCTCCCGGAACCGCAATGAGTTTTGCTGGGCTTAAGAAAGACAAAGATCGAGCAGACTTAATTGAATACTTAAATACTTTGTCTGAGTAAAAACGTATATTAATTATTTGCCTTTACAATTCAATTAAACCATAATAGGAACAAAAGAAGAACAAAAATTTTAAGATTATATATGGGTCATATTAATTTTTCTGAAACTGAATACCTAGAGTTTTTACCAGGATTATTTCTCAAAAGAGGAAATATTCATCAGATAGCAGGACCATCAAGGTTTATTTTTGCACTTATAATCGCAAGAAATATAAAAAATCATGTTACGTGGATAAGAAGAAAAAAGTGTGCTGTTTCGCTTTATCCTGACGGACTTACATCTTGGGTTGATATAAATAAATTCATTTTGGTAGACACAGTGACGAACCAAGAGTCTACGTGGATAATGGAAGAATTTTTAAAATCAGGTTTAAGTGAACTTTTAGTATGTGAGCTGCATGAAACAATTCAATATTCAAGTTTACGAAGAATAATCCTGTCTTTCAGAAATGTAGAAGAAGAAAAAGATTCAAATCTTCCAACAATACTATTAGTTTCTTCCTTTCAAAATAAAATAACAGGTGTTGAGAGTAGGTGGTATATGAAGCCTAGCCTTCTGATTGACTCACTGGCAAAAAATGAACGTTCTTTCTTAGAAGAAAGGTGGGAGTTGGTATGTAGTAAATCAAGATTAAAACTGTCGTCATGGATAATCACGGCTAGACAACAAGGTCATGATAGAAGAACTATTAAAGTGTATAAGGCTAATTCATAACCTACTTAGGCGAAATCCCTAAGGCCCCGCCCCCAGGGGTTTTCAAAACTAAAATATCACCTTTTTTTCCTTCTATCTGATCGGCATACTTCAATATTTCAACACTACCACCATTTCTCAAGAGACTAGTTGACCCGACTTTACCTGATCCTCCGCCTAATAGGCCTGGCGGACCAACGGTCCTATGGCCAGCCAGAACTGAAATTATCATTGGTTCCAAAAAGGAAATTTTTCGAACCACTCCGTCACCTCCATTATATTCCCCAATACCCCCAGAGCCTTTACGTATAGAAAATTCTTCTAATATAACAGGATATCTAAACTCAAGTGTCTCTGGATCGGTTAACCGGCTATTAGTCATATGGCTGTGAACAGCAGAGGTACCCTCATAAAAACTCCCAGAGAAGTCTACTCCCGCACCTGTTCCACCACAAATTGTTTCATAATATTGAAACTTTTCATTACCCCAGGTAATATTGTTCATAGTCGACTGAGCTGCCGCTTGAATACCAAAACCCATTAACAAAGCAGATGTGACCGCCTGACTGGTCTCTACATTACCTGCTATTACCGCAGCCGGATACTCTGGGGATAACATACTTGCTCTGGGAATTGTTATTTTTATGGGTTTCATGATTCCAGAGTTCATTGGAATATTGCCCCCGGTTAATACTCTAAATGCATATAAGACGGCTGCTCTGGTTACAGGTAGAGGAGCATTATAATTACTTTCCAGTTGCATCGTGCTTCCATTAAAGTCAACCTCTATTGAACAATCCTTTTCATTAGGAGTTAGTTTGATTTTAATTTTTCTTACTTTACCTGATAAATCATTATCCATATGGTATTCAATCTCTTTACTTTTAATTGTCCTAATTGATTCCCTAACAGCATTTTCAGCATTTTGACAAACGAGTTCTTGAAACCTGAAAACTGTTTCAACCCCATATTTATCGATTATTTTTAGTAATTCTGTCTCTCCTTTCTTGCATGCTGCAATTTGAGCTTTCAAATCGGCTATATTCGTTGAAGGAGACCTTGCTGGATATTGGCCAGACATAAGTTTCTCTTTAATGGCCTTTTCTCTGAAAATACCGTTACTTACAATTTTCCAGTTATCGATATAAATACCTTCTTGATTAATATTCGTGCTGTTACAGGGCATTGACCCTGGAGTAAGTCCACCGATGTCGGTATGATGCCCTCTAGCTGCCGTATAAAAAATAATTTCTGTTTTTCCAGAGTTCCAAATAGGGTTAACTATAGTTATGTCAGGGAGATGGGTTCCACCGTTGTAGGGTGCATTGATAGCGAAAATATCACCAGGAGATAAATTAGAATTATTATTTATTATAGATTTGACAGTAGAGTCCATCGATCCTAAATGTACTGGCATGTGAGGGGCATTGGCAATTAACTCGCCATTCTTGTCAAATATAGCACAAGAAAAATCGAGGCGTTCTTTAATAGTTATCGATTGAGCTGTTTTTTCTAAAACAAAGCCCATTTGTTCCGCAATTGACATAAATAAATTATTAAACACTTCAATTTGTGCGCTTTGGGTATGTTTCTTTGGTCGAAAAGTCTTTACTCTTTTAAGCTTGATTATACCACTCTCGCGAAGAGTACTTTCCCAGCCTCTCTTAAGTAGAATTGATGTCTGGGACCCTATAAGTACAGCAGGTCCGACAATTTTTGATTTTTTGCTTAAAGTATCTACTGCGAAAAATTGACAATCATTCCATTCTCCATCAATGTAAACTCTTTTGTTCGCTATCGGTTGGTTAACTTCAATGGGCTCTTCAAGGTTATTAATGTTTTTTATATTTACGTCAGTGCCACCAACAGCTTCAACGAAAACCGATTCTATAACTAAGTTTTTTGAAGCGGGTTTGAACCCAAAAAGACGAAGAAAGGTTTTACTAAAGCTTGTTTGTAAATTAGTTACCGTGTCAAAATCAAAATCTAAGCTGGTATCTGTACCATGTAATTTTATAAATACTTTAATTAAGTATGTTATGTTTTTTTCATATACACCTTGCTTTTCAAGAATCTCTGTCGTTGAGGTAATAAGACTATCAGCTATAAGCGAACTTTCTAATAGTGTCTCTCTAGTTAAAGGTTTTTCAATTATCATACTTTCATTAGTTCTCACTTCAGCTAAACCCATGCCGTAAGCTGAGAGAACTGAAGCATGGGGGTGAATAAGACAGGTTCTCATATCCAATATCTCCGCTATTGAACAAGCGTGCTGGCCTGCAGCTCCTCCGAATACAGTAAGGCAATATTCTCGTAGGTCATAACCTCTTTGAACTGATATTTTCTTAATGGCCTCTGCCATACTATTATCTGCGACGCTTATGTATCCTTCCGCAATTTCCTCAATCGGAACATTCATTTTGTCACTGAGCTGTTTGAAAAGAATTTTAGAGGCACCAAGTGACAAACTTTTTTTGCTATCAACACCAAAAGTTTTAGGGAAAAAGTCAGCGTGAATTCTTCCCGTAATAAGGTTACTGTCTGTAATTGTTAATGGTCCTCCTCTGTCGTAGCAGGCTGGTCCTGGAGTAGCTCCTGCGCTTTCAGGCCCTACAATTAATCTCCCAGACTTTTCTGAAAGGATGCTACCACCACCTGCCGCTATAGTGTTTATGCTTAACATCGGAATAGAGATACGAATTCCGTCGATTTTATTATTTACTGTTCTTTCTAGTTCCCCAGAGTAATGCCAAACATCCGTTGAAGTTCCTCCCATATCGAAGCCAATTATTTTATGTTCCTTGTCCAGAGCACTAGTTTTAATCCCACCTATTACACCTCCAGCCGGTCCAGATAGAATTGAGTCTTTTCCAGAAAAAAAGCCAGCATTTGTGAGTCCTCCATTTGATTGCATAAAGCTAATTTTACTACTTATATCTCCCTCAAACTCTGAGTAAAGGGCTTCAATATACCTATTTAAAACAGGACTTAGGTACGCATCTGCCACAGTCGTATCTCCTCTCATAACATACTTCATAATTTGAGATGTTCTGTAGCTCAACGAAATGTGAGAAAATCCTAATTCCTTGGCTACTTCTTCTGCTTCTTTTTCATGTTTATTGAATTTGCAACTATGCATGAAAACAATTGCACATGATTTTTCTTTCACATTTTTAATTTTTCTGAGCTCGTTAAAGAGTTTTTCTTTATCTATGGGTATTAATATTTTACCAGAAGATGTTACTCGCTCATCAACTTCGACTATGTGATCATATAAAGGATCAGCTAAAACAATTTTGCGATCAAAAAGATTGGGTCTGTTTTGGTATGCGATCCGTAGTTGATCTCTCAATCCTTTAGTAGTCACAAGAACTACAGGAAATCCCTTTCTTTCGAGAAGGGCATTTGTCGCAACTGTAGTACCCATTTTAATGGAGTTAATAACATCTGTGGGTATCTTTGCATCAAGAGACACTTTTAGAAAACGCTTGATGCCTGCCATGCCCGCGTCTTTATAAAGTTGTTTATTTTCAGAAAGCATTTTATCGGTGAATATATTACCAATAGGGTCTCTCGCAACAATATCTGTAAATGTTCCTCCACGATCAATCCAGAAGTCCCATTTTTTGTTCTGCTTCAAATTTAACATATTTTTTATCTATCGACCCATGTCTCTTTTTAAAGATATTAATTAGTTTCAGTTGATAATCAAACACAGATGATTACTGAATTTGAACCATTGAGTTTTTATCAGATTAATCCAGCAACCCAATTTTCGATAAGATATCTTGCTATCGCTCCCTTCCTAGCCATAAAAATTGACTTGTCCAGGCCATTGAGAGCTCGAAAAACCTCTTCTTTGCTTACCCAAATAGCGTCCTCAAGTTCATCCTTGTCAATTTTTAAAGTTCTGTTTTGGGCCTCTCCCGTGCACCCCATCATCAATGATGCAGGAAATGGCCATGGTTGACTCGTAATGTATTTTACATTTTTTATTTTTATCCCACTTTCTTCCATTGCCTCTCTTGTAGCTGCCGCTTCAATAGTTTCACCAGGTTCTATAAAGCCCGCCAAACAAGAATACATTTTTTTAGGCCAGCCATGTGATCTTCCTAAGAGTATGTCGTTTCCTTTTTTAATTAACATTATGACAACAGGGTCAATTCTAGGGAATTGCTTGAAATTGCATTTTTTGCACGTCTTTTCCCATCCCGCCTTTTCAGAGGTCAATTTTCCACCACATGATTGGCAAAAATTAACCCTTTTTTGCCACTCATGCATACCCTTCGCTGTTGCACATAAATTTGCATAATTAGCTCCTAATATAGGTAATAAACTCCGTAAGTCACAAAAGTAGGTGCCCCTCGGTAAATCTGGATGGTAATTTCTTTCTGAATCACTAAAGGATCCGATCTGTTCTGTATCTCCTAAAACTTCTTTTGAATCAGACATATCCCACAAAACAACATTTTTATTTTCAAACTCGCCCAGAAAAATATACTTCCTAAGATTTTTTATAAGCTTAGTTCTATGGTTTATAAGATATGGAAAGGGTTTTCCATACTTAAAGCCAAAAAGAAGCTTTCCTCTCCAAATGAGCAAGTGGGAACAATTTTTTATATTTGTTACCTGTTTTGTATCTCGAAGATGTGCCTTCCTTTTTAAATTAATTTGAGAAAATAATGGAGGGGGGTCTAAAACCATTGCACAATCCTTAGTATATTTAATTTTCTTGTTTAAGACTTTGTAGGATATATAATTATACTTGAGAGATTGGCTCGGGTAAACCTTATCGATCACCCGGTCAGGTCTGAAAGGAAGCAGCCGATTCGTACAGGTTTAGGTCGTTTGTCGATCTCTCGTTCAAATTGAAATTATACATATTCTAATAAGGAAATGATCAGAAAGAAAAATTTTGTCCGTTGAGCCATATAAAGTATTAGCACTCAAGTATCGACCATCTCAATTTTCTGAGCTAGTTGGCCAGGATACACTAGTGAAAACTTTGCGAAATTCTTTCCTCTCCAATAGAGTAGGTCATGCCTTTTTGCTGCATGGTGACAGAGGAGTAGGAAAAACCTCTACTGCGAGGCTTATTGCAAAAGCTCTTAACTGTTCAGAAAAAAAAGATGGTGATGCAGAACCTTGTAACTCCTGTTCTAATTGTAAATCAATTCAAATAGGTAGACACGTAGATGTAATTGAGATGGATGGAGCAAGCAAAACCGGAGTGAATGATATACGAGAGATAATTGAGACTGTGGTTTACAGAGCCGCTTCAGCGAAGTTTAAGGTTTATATCATTGATGAAGTGCACATGTTGTCTAATTCCGCTTTTAATGCTCTACTAAAGACATTGGAAGAACCTCCAGAGCATGTAAAATTTATCTTTGCAACAACAGAAATTAAAAAAATTCCGTTTACAATTTTATCACGAGTAAGTCGTTTTGATTTAAGACGTGTAGAAAGCGATGTCCTTACTAACCATCTTCTCGCAATTTTGCAATCTGAAGGGCTAAGTGCCGAAAAAGAAGCTTTAAAGACTATTTCTAGAGAAGCTGCCGGCTCTGTAAGAGATGCTTTATCAATACTTGATCAAGTACTAGTAAATTGTGAAAAAAAAATAGAAATCCAAATGGTTAATGAGTTATTAGGTAAGATTTCGAAATCTAACATTTTATCGCTTCTTGAACTCATTATTAAAGGGAATACAAAAGAGGCTTTAAAGAGGAGTAGAGATTTCATCAATGGTAATACAAGCGCTTCTTTATTACTTCAGGAATTATTAGAGTGTCTGCATTTTGTTAGTGTATCAAGTTTAATGGATATTGATTTGACAGGTGATAATTATTCACTAGAGGAAAAAAAACTCGCAGAAAAATTGTACAGTACCACCGACATAATTATTTTAACGAGTTTGTGGCAAATTCTATTTAAGGGAATTGATGAATTGAGGGTTTCACCCGAACCAATAACTAGCTTAGAAATGTTGTTGATAAGAGCTTGTCACATGTCGATTCTGCCTTCACCTGATACTTTAATCAAAAGTGTTTTGGATAATGGATCTGATAGAACAATGCGTATTTACAACTTGGATAGGAAGTCATCCTTGAAAACGACAGAAAAAGGTGAAATAATTCAAGATCATACAAGTGAGATCGAAAACACCCAAATGGACAGGTCAGTTGAGAGCTCAGACAGTAGCGCTGTTAAAGAAATTTTAGATATTTTTCCAGGGGCAACAGTAAAGAAATGATTAGGTGAATAAGGCAACTATAAATAAAGAGGAATACAATGTTTAAAGGTCTAGGCCAATTGGGTGACATGGCAAAGTTGATGAAGCAGGCTCAGGAAATGCAACAGAAAATGCTCGATGCGCAGAGCGAACTGGATAAGGTGGAAGTAACTGGAGAGTCTGGAGGTGGGCTAGTCAAAGTAGTTGGTACAGCTAAAGGAAATTTTAGAAATATTGAAATAGATGAATCAATTTTAATACCTTCCGAAAAACAAGTTATAGAGGACCTACTTTTAGCGGCAATTAAGGACTGCAAAGCTAAGAGCGAGGAGGCCTCAAAAAAAGAAATGGGTAAAATGGGCGAGGCATTCGGTTTGCCAGAAGGTTTTAAGTTGCCTTTCTAAAATGTTAAGTGGACATGAAAAGGAGAGCCAATCTGCTCTAGAGTCGTTAATTAAAATCTTTTCAAAGATGCCAGGCCTTGGACCGAGATCAGCCCAAAGGCTGGTATTCCATTTAATAAAAAAAAGAGAAGTTATACTTGATCAGCTAATATCTTCGCTTGAAAATATAAACAATAAAATACAATATTGTGAAATTTGCAGCAACGTTACGCTTGATAGAGTATGTGACGTGTGTTCAAATAAATCTAGAGATGCTAGTATAGTGTGTGTTGTAGAAGATATATCTGATTTATGGGCTATGAACCGATCTGGTGCTTTTAATGGTGTTTTTCACGTTCTGGGAGGTCTTTTATCTCCTATGGATGGAGTTGGCCCTGAAGAGTTGAGAATTTCAAATTTGATTGAGAGAGTAGCCTCTGGGAATGTTAAAGAAATAGTACTCGCATTAGGTGCAACTATAACTGGCCAGACTACGGCTAATTACATTTTTCAAGAATTAGATAAATATTCGATAAAGATAACATCGCTCGCACAAGGTGTTCCGGTAGGAGGAGAACTTGATTATTTAGATGATAGCACAATTGTAGCGGCTTTTAATGCACGAAGAAAATTTGACTAAAAAAATGAAACAGAATGAATTAAAAAAAAATCATGCCAACTATTCACCTTTAACACCTATAGTGTTCATAGAAAAGGCAGCAAAGATATTTCCAGATCGCTATAGTATTATCCATGAGAATAAAATTTTTACTTGGGATCAAACTTTTACAAGATGTAAACAACTTGCCAGTTCTTTGTCTCAAAAATTGGCCAAAGGTAATGTCGTAGGGTTTATCGCGTCGAACACTCCAGAGTTATACGAAGCACACTTTGGTGTGCCTATGGCAGGCATGATACTGAACGCTATAAATTATAGGCTAGATGCTAAAACAATAGCCTACATTATTGACCATTCAGATATAAAGTTGCTGTTTTTAGATACAGAGTTTCTAAAATTAGGTGAAGAGGCAGTCAAATTATCTAAGGAAAAGCCGGCTATAATCATAATTAAAGATGAACAAACATTCGTCCTTGAAACATTACATCCTCATATGGATTATGAGGAATTTTTGGAAGGTAATGACTTAAACTTCAATTATTATAAACCATTAGACGAATGGGAGAGTTTAAGTATCAATTATACATCGGGTACGACAGGTAACCCTAAAGGCGTTGTATATCATCATAGAGGTGCTTATCTTAATGCAATGGGTAACTCTCTAGAATGGGATATGAAGATGCATCCTACCTATTTGTGGACTTTACCAATGTTTCACTGTAATGGTTGGTGTTTCCCTTGGACTATAGCAATGAGAGCTGGAACAAATATTTGTTTGAGAAAAGTAACGGGAGAGAACATCTACGATAAAATATTTAGTCATGGCGTAGACTATTTGTGTGGTGCCCCTACAGTTTTGAGTTTTATAATTAACACTGATCCAGTCCATGTAAAGAAATTAGATCGCAGGGTGAAGTTAATGACTGCGGCAGCTCCCCCGCCAGCCAAAATACTTGAGCAAATTGAAAAATGTGGTTTTGATGTAACGCATGTTTATGGGTTAACTGAAGTATATGGGCCTGCGGTAATATGTAAATGGAAAGACGAATGGAATAAATTGGGTGCGTCTGAGAAATCTAATTTAAAGTCCAGGCAAGGAGTTTCGTATCTGGTGCAGGAAGATTTAAAGGTAGTCAATTCAGAAACTCGAAAAGAAGTAGAGCATGACGGAAATGAATTAGGAGAGGTTCTTCTTAGAGGTAATATCACTATGAAGGGGTACTTGAAAGATGAAAGTGCGACTAAAAAAGCATTTCAGCATGGATGGTTTAAAACTGGTGATTTGGGAGTAATACATTCGGATGGTTATATACAATTAAAGGATAGGGCTAAAGATATTATTATTTCTGGTGGAGAAAATATTTCCTCAATTGAAATCGAGAACTGTATTTTCAAGATTGAAGGTGTGCTTGCCTGTGCGGTAATAGCGAAGCCTGATGAAAAATGGGGTGAGACGCCTTTCGCTTTTATTGAAATGAAAGAAGGGGTTTTTATATCAAAAGAAGAGGTTTTAAAGTTTTGTAAAGAAAATTTAGCAAATTTCAAAGTGCCAAAAGAAGTTGTTTTTAGTAAACTTCCCAAGACTTCAACAGGAAAAATCCAAAAGGCAGAATTACGTAAGCTATTGTCTTCAAAATAAATACATCGCTGAACATTTTTAGTAATATAAATGATTAAGAACTTCCCATTTTTTTTAAATTGATTAAACAGTAGTGAGTTACAAAATTAGAACAATCAAAAGAGGTTGAAAATGTCAGTTAAGGTGGCAATAAATGGATTTGGTCGAATTGGAAGAAATATTTTGAGAGCGTGCATTGAGAATAATAGAAAAGATATAGAGGTTGTTGCTATTAACGATTTGGGTTCTCCAGAAATGAACCTGCATTTACTTAAATATGATAGTGTACATGGTCGATTTCCGTTAGCTATCTCGCTACACAAAAATTATCTAAAGGTTAATAATGCAGATATCGAAATCACTGCAGAAAAAGATCCAGCGAAATTACCGTGGTCAGAAGTAGATGTTGCTCTTGAGTGTACCGGTATTTTCACTGATAAAGAAAAGGCTTCACTCCATTTAAATAACGGTTCTAAGAAAGTGTTAATATCTGCCCCCGCAAGCAATGTTGACCGTACGGTTGTTTTCGGAGTGAACCATGATACTCTAACATCAAAGGATGTAATTGTCTCTAATGCATCTTGTACAACAAATTGTTTGGCTCCTGTAGTAAAGGTTTTACACGAGAATTTTGGCATAGAAGTTGGTTATATGACCACAATTCATAGTTATACTGGAGACCAGCCAGTCTTAGACACTATTCACAAAGATTATTATAGAGCTAGAGCTGCTTCTCTTAATATGATTCCAACATCAACAGGAGCCGCTCAAGCCGTTTCTTTGGTACTGCCTGAGCTAAAAGGAAAACTTGATGGATCAGCAATTCGAGTGCCTACCCCGAATGTTTCATGTGTGGATCTGAAATGTATTTTAACTAAAGAGAATTCAGTTGCTGAAATTAACAAAGCCATTAAAAAAGCCTCTAAAACGACGTTAAACGGTATCTTGGCTTTTGAAGATGCACCATTAGTTTCAACAGACCTAAATCATCATCCAGCCTCGTCAATATTTGCAGGGGCTCAAACAAAAGTTTTGACTGCGGGCATGGCCCGAGTTCTCTGTTGGTATGATAATGAATGGGGCTTTTCGAATCGCATGCTCGATACAGCAACTTATTTGGGAGATATTCAGTAAAGTTTGTGTGGTACGCCCTAGGGGAATCGAACCCCTCTTTCCAGAATGAAAATCTGGCGTCCTAACCGATAGACGAAGGGCGCATCCGTTTTAACGTTTTACTGAAAATAATAGCTACTTCAAGTTGTTTTTTTAAATTTTTAAATTTTAGCTATGTCAATTATTCGCATTTGGGGTTTTATGACACCCTGCCATTCATTTTTCAAAAGATTACCAGCTATATGTAAAATCTGATTGGGTTTGGATAGAGGAATATCAAGGCCTATTTTTTTTGCATTAAAACAAATTGCGTCCAAAGTTCCGTTCTCTTTTTTTAATTTGCACAATAGGTGTCCGTCTCCTATTTCTCTAACAAACGCAAGTTGGCAATTCGGTATAACTATTATTGGTTGAGGTACCTGAGATCCATAAGGTCCCAGTAGATTTAAATGATCTATAAAATCACTATTCACGCCTTCTATATCGATCATCCCATCGATTTCCAGTAAAGCACTAGAGCTTTCCACTGATGTAGGGACAGAAACATGTTTTCTAATAACCTCATCAAATTCTCCTAGCTTATCGATAAGTAGAGAAAAGCCCGCTGCTTGCTTATGTCCCCCACCACTAATAAGAACATCATGGTATTTTAGCTCTTGTAATATTGCAGTAAGGTCTATTTTTTCTGTGGATCTAATAGAACCATGACCTACATCCCCATTAATAGTAATAACCACGCATAACCCCCCATAAAGGTCTTTAAGCCGAGAGGCTATTATTCCAATTACGCCTTTATGCCAACCCTTAGCTTTTACTAGTATATAAGGTTTTTTACTTTTATAATTTGATATTTGTTCTACTGCATTGGAGAGAATTATTTTTTCTAATGCTTTGCGCTCCTTATTAGCTGTCTCCATTTCATTAATACATTTTTCAATGGTATGCGGATCTTTAGCAGTGAGAAATTGATATGTCAGAAAAGCTGAGTCTATCCTCCCACTAGCATTTAATCTTGGTGCAACTTGGAATGCTATTGTTTCTTCATTGAAGTTTTGTAGTAAATTGAAATGTGTTCCAAACATTTTAAGACAGAGGCGGTTTTGGAATATCTTTAAACCTTGTTTAACGAATGCTCGGTTAAGCCCTATTAAAGGTACTACATCGGCTATAGTAGCTAGACTTACAAGATTCAGATAGCTCAGAAGATTTATATTGGGGCTGCTATTCTTGGGCATAATACTATTCATCTCAACTAAAAAAATAAAAACAACTCCAGCAGCACATAGGTACCCAAATATATTTTTCTCATCAAATCTATTTGGGTTTATTACTGCATAAGCAGACCTTGAAAAGGTATCAGACCTATGGTGATCTATTACAATAACGTCAACTCCTCTCTCTGTAGCACCCTTAATTGCATCTTCTGTGTCGGTACCACAATCAACGCAGATAATTAAAGAGTGATTAAGAGCAAGCTTATTCATCGCTTTAGTATTCGGCCCATATCCCTCCGTTTCTCGATCTGGTATGTATATTGTTGGTTTGATACCGAAATTCCTTAACCATAGAGAAATTAGTGCAGCAGAAACCGTACCATCTACATCATAATCAGCAAAAATAGCAATTGTTTCTTTTTTCTCTATGGCCTTTAGTAAGCGTAACGAACCTTTTTCCATATCTAAAAAAATTTTTGGACTAGGCATCAAGTTTTTTATCTTTGGTTTTATATATTCTAAATAATCTTCTTCCTTAACTTTATTTTTGATTAGCTGGTAGGCACTTATTTGTGGTATGGACAGTCTCTTTGAATAAACTAATGCTTGCTGCAAAAGCTGCTCGCTTGGACCAACCCACTCTTTATTGCTAAAGGATTTTGATATTCCCAGAAAGCTCATCAATAGTTCTTTTACATTGACATCATGATTTTTCTAAAAAACTGAATCTTTGAACGCGTTAAAGTTGCGTGAATTCAACATCCCCATTTTTAAGTTTTATGTCGTTATTCAAAATATCATAAATTAGGGCACCTAAAGAAAAAATATACCCATCTTTAACCAACGCATTTAGTGGCGTAAAAATTATTTGATCAACTAAACTGAACCTTTTCATTAAATTTCTTGGATTTCAATCGCAACGGGCTTTTGTTCGCATATCTTTAGCTTTTTAATATCGATTAAAGCTTTTTTTAGGCTCTCCTCAAGGGCTTTATGCGTAATCATAATTAATGTTGCTCTCTGTTTCGGCAGAGGTTTTTGTTTCATCTGATTGATCGATATTCCACAGTTGCTTAATTTCCCTGATAATCGAGCTATCACACCTGGTTTGTCTTTCAGTACAAATCTTAAGTAAAATGAACTTTTTTTAGACACTTTTTCATTCCTATTGCTACTATTTGTTTTGTCGCCAGTTAAAAAAGTAGATTTACTCTTTCTAGAAGCAATGGCGACTAGGTCTGAGACCACTGAAGAAGCTGTTGGCCCCATGCCTGCACCTGGACCAGAAAAAACAGTAGTGCCGATTTCTTCACCCTCAATTGCAATTATGTTTGTGCTTCCATTAACTTGTGCAATAGGACTGCCTTTTCTAATTAATTTAGGAGACACTTCCTGTGTAAGCTTATTTTTTGAGTACTCTGCTGTTGCGAGTAACTTTATTTTATATCCAATTAAATCGGCTTCTTGAATGTCTTCTATAGAAATGTGGTCTATCCCTTCCGTTTTTACTGCTTTAAAGTTCAGAGCGGTTCCAAATGCCAAGCAAGAGAGTAAAGCTAGTTTGTGAGCTGAGTCAATTCCCCCAATGTCGAGCCTTGGATCACTTTCAACATAGCCAAGTCGTTGTGCCTCAGAAAATACATCTGAGTATTCTCGCCCATCAGACTCCATTTTGGTAAGTATGAAATTACATGTTCCATTGATTACGCCATATAGTTTTGAAATCTTATTTACTATTAGAGAGTCTTGTAACACTTTTATGATAGGTATGCCCCCAGCCACTGCTGCCTCATATCTTAAAAAGACACCTTTCTCTCTCGCAAGTTCTTCATAAATAGACCCCTCTTTTGCAAGAAGAGATTTGTTTGCAGTAACTACGTGTTTACCGTTATTTATTGCCTCTCTTATAACCTTTCTAGCAGTGTTATCCATATCACCGATTAGTTCAACGATTACGTCAACATTCGGGTCTTTTGCGATATTTAAAGGAGAGGCTATCCATCTAAATGGACTTATATCAACACTTCTTTTCTTCGTAGTATTTTTTGCACTTATAGCTACCACTCTAAGTTCTATACCTGTCCTATTTTTTATATTGTTTTTTTGTTTGTTCAAAAGCCTTAATACGCCAGAGCCTACCGTCCCAAGGCCAATAATTGCTACATTTAATTTGGATTTATTCATCACTAACCAATTAAACCCTGGCTATTTTCGCTCAGTATTTTATCCGCTTTATTAAGGACAGCTTTTATGTTTCTTGCTGCCTGCCTAATTCTATGCTCATTTTCAACAAGACCAATCCTAACAAAGTTCTCACCATATTCTCCAAAGCCAATCCCAGGCGCAACAGAAATATTAGCCTCCTTAAGAAGGACTTTAGAAAACTCTAACGAGCCTAAAGGTTTAAATTTCTCTGGGATCGGTGCCCATGCAAACATTGTTGCGTCTGGTGACGGAATCTCCCATCCAGCTTTACCCATTGATTCGACTAATACATCTCTTCTTTTTCTGTAAATTCCCCTTACTTTTTCAATTGTGCTGGGATCCGAACTAAGGGCGCTGGCCGCTGCGACCTGAATCGGTGTGAATGCTCCGTAATCGAGATAGGATTTAATTTTTTCTAATGCTGCGATCAGTATCTCGTTACCGACAGCAAAGCCCATTCTCCAGCCTGGCATGCTAAATGTTTTTGACATGGACGTAAATTCAACTGCGACTGATTTAGCACCAGACACCTGTAAAATTGAGGGTGGTGGAGTTTCGCTATAATATATCTCAGCGTATGCAAGATCAGATAATATCCAGACCTCGTTTTGTTTTGCCACTTTAACTAATTCTTGATAAAATTTTAATGTACAGGTTTTTGTTGTTGGATTAGATGGGAAGGAGACTACTATGGCTACTGGCTTAGGTGAAATATGTTTTAATGAACGAGTTAGGGTTTTGAAATATTCATCCTCATCAAATTGTCCATTTGTTAATGTTGGAACGTGTCTCAAGGAGCCACCAGCAATTATAAAACCATAGGGATGAATTGGGTATGATGGATTTGGAACTAGAATAACGTCACCGGGATCGGTTATAGCCATAGCTAAATTAGCCAATCCCTCTTTTGAACCGAGAGTTGCAATTATCTCCTTTTCCGGGTCAAGCTTAACTGAGAACCTTCTACTGTAGTAATCAGCCTGTGCTCTCCTTAGACCTTTTATTCCTCTAGAAACAGAGTATCTGTGAGTTTTTGGTTTTTTTACTGTTTCAATTAGCTTATCAACAATAAACGATTCAGTGTCGATATCAGGATTTCCCATTCCAAAGTCAATTATATCATGACCTTGATCGCGGTATCTTGCTTTAAGTTTATTAACCTCCGCAAAAACGTAGGAAGGTAGTCTAGTAATTCTATGAAATTCTGTTTTCATTTCACTAGTCTAAAAAAAACTTATTTTCGAATTCACTTAGCGGTGATAGTTCTGGCCAATTTTTTTCTGAACATGCGTAGATCGTTAAAGGCAATGTAAAGAAAATGATTGTTTTCGCTAAGTATCTGAGCTTCATTTATTCTCCTGCAAAATAATTAGCAATTATTAATAAATAGGAAACTCACTACAGAGCTCAATCACCTCTTTTTTTACTTTCGAAATAACTTGTGAAGATCGTTCAGAGTTAACATTATCTAATATTCGCAAAATCCAAGAGCCAACTTGTTTGAATTGCGTCTCTTTAAAACCCCTTGTAGTTGCAGCTGGGGTTCCTAACCTTATTCCAGATGTAATAGTTGGTTTTTCGCTGTCGAAGGGGATACCATTTTTATTACAAACAATATTTCCTTCCCCAAGCGCTGTTTCAGCTGTAGCACCTGTGACTTTTTTCTTTCTAAGATCTACGAGTAACACGTGGGTATCGGTCCCTCCAGTAATTAAATCAAGACCACCCTCTTGTAGTGTTTCAGCAAGTGCCTTTGCGTTCTTTATTACTTGCTTTTGATACACTACAAACTCATCGCTTAGCGCCTCATTGAAGGCGACTGCTTTCGCAGCAATAACATGCATCAATGGGCCACCTTGAATACCTGGAAAAATTGCTGAGTTTACTTTCTTTGCTATATCGGGATCATTACAGAGAATCATTCCTCCTCTGGGTCCTCGCAGAGTTTTGTGGGTCGTAGATGTTACAACGTCCGCATAATCTAAGGGGTTTGGATGCACGCCAGCCGCTACCAGGCCTGAAATGTGCGCCATATCAACTAATAAGAAAGATCCAACCTCATTACAGATATCTCTAAATTTTTTAAAGTCTAAGATACGCGGAATTGCTGAGCCTCCTGCTATTATTAAGTTAGGTTTATGTAGCCTTGCAAGTTGATGAATCTGATCATAGTCAACAGTGTTTGTTTCTTTTGTGACCCCATAATGAACAGGGTTGAACCATTTACCGGATTGATTTGGTTTTGCTCCATGTGTAAGATGTCCACCCGAAGCTAGGTCCATTGACAAAAAAGTATCTCCGGGTTTCATCAGAGCCAAAAAAACTGCCTGGTTAGCTTGGCTTCCCGAGTTCGGTTGTACATTAGCAAATTTGCAATTGTATAGTTGACAGGCTCTGGATATTGCCAATTGCTCAGCGACATCCACATTTTCACATCCACCATAATATCTTCTACCTGGGTACCCTTCTGCGTATTTATTAGTCATAACTGAACCTTGAGCCTCCATTACAGCAGAAGAAGCTATATTCTCAGATGCAATGAGCTCAATTTCATTACGTTGCCTACCCAACTCTCTCTCTAGGGAGTTAAAAATTTCTGGATCCTGAGATGACAAAGTTCCACCAAAAAAGTTCGTTTTGCCTAAAAAATTCATAATACACCCTATGTCTGTTTCAATTATTACTTTGATTCGATTTAATGTATATTAAATATGAAGTGTCTGTTCCAGTTTTTTCTTATGTTTTGTTGGTGCCATTATCATCATTTGTTGTTAGAATCTTGAGTTTTATTTATAACAGTACCGAAGGCTCTGTGGACAAAAATTATGGCTGATAAAAAATTAACATTTATGGCAAGTGACGATCCTGAAGCTAGAGAGGCTTTGAATAACCTTCGAAAACTTTATAAGGATTTCGGAATAGACAAAGCTGATGTAGTTGTAGCCCTTGGGGGCGATGGATTTATGTTACAGACACTTAAGTCAGTGTCAGCGAAAAATGTTTCTGTTTACGGGATGAATAAGGGCACTGTTGGTTTTTTGATGAACACTTTTAACCCTGATAAATTGCAAGAACGTATTAAGATAGCAAAGCAAGAGATCGTAAATCCTTTAAAAATGATTGCTACAAAAACAGATGGTAGAATAGATGAGGAGCTGGCCATCAATGAGGTATCAATACTTAGATCAGGACCCCAGGCAGCAAAACTAAGTATATCTGTTGATGGGTCTGAAAAGCTTCAGGAGCTTGTATGTGACGGGGCGTTAGTATGTACACCAGCTGGGTCAACAGCCTATAACTATTCTGTTCACGGACCTATTTTACCTATAGGCGCAAACATTTTAGGTTTGACTGCTATATCTGCCTACAGACCACGACGATGGAGAGGAGCGTTATTGCCGTTAGATGCAAGAATAGATATTAGAGTAAAAAGCGCTACGAAAAGGCCGGTATCAGCGGTTGCTGATACATTTGAGGTTAAAGGCGTCAAGCATGTGGCTATAACAATCGAAAAGAAATTAAAACATAAATTGTTATTTGATCCAGGACACGGGTTAGAAGAAAGATTACTAAAAGAGCAATTTGAATAAAAATATGAATGAACAGCTTGTTTTAGACCTCAGTTTAAAGGAGGCATTGGAAAAAGAGGATTTTTTTATTTCCCCAAGTAATTTGGATGCTGTTACTCTGTTAGGCAACACAGATCGGTGGGCTTCAGGGGTTTTGTTACTAGTTGGTCCTAAGGGTAGTGGTAAGACGCATCTATGCACTGTTTGGTCTAAAGAACAAAAAGCCAAGCACGTAAAGCTTGAGGCAGTTTTACCGGAAATAGAAAAAGGTCTAAATCATGATTTAGTTTGCGTTGAGGATATAGATATAATTGAAAAAGCTGAAAGGCAAAAAAAGTCAAAAATAGAAGAAGGTATATTCCACCTAATTAACAGTATTGGGAGTAGAGGAGGCAAGCTCCTAATATCCTCGAGAAAAATGCCAAATTCGCTATCATTTGGCCTTAAAGATTTAGTGTCAAGATTACAAAGTTTCAGTAGTGCTAACATAAAGGACCCAGATGATAGTTTGGTAATGGCACTCCTATTAAAATACTTTAATGACAGGCAAATTTATATAAAGCACTCAAACCTGGATTACATTGCTGCCAGAATTAATAGGACCTATAGATCAATTTACGAATTTGTTAACTATCTAGATCATAAATCTCTTGCTCTAAATACAAAAGTAACTAGACCTTTTATTGATAGTGCTTTGAATAAAATGGAAAAGACATATTAATAAATATGGGAAACGTAAACGCAGATTTCTTAAATCAAGATTATGACCTTGAATTGAAAAGCTCCAAGGATCTTGGACCAATTAATAGATTAATAAACAGAGAGCTTTCTTGGATTTCCTTTAATTGGCGAGTTTTACAAGAAGCTAATAACATAAAGGTACCACTCTTTGAAAGACTCAGATTTCTTGCAATATCTGCGCGAAATCTCGATGAGTTTTATACGGTTCGAGTTGCTGGGTTCAGGCAAATGGTAAAAAACAAGATCGAAGTAATAAGCGCCGATGGTCTTACACCCGAGGAACAATTGATAAAAATAGAACAAGAAGCTAAAGCTTTAATAGAGAAACAACAAGATTTATTGCCTTCTATATTATCTAATTTGAAAAAAAAAGGCGTAGTATTAGTAAAACCAAAGGGCGTGACGGTATCTGAAAAAAAGAGTTTAGAGAAACAATTTATGTCAAAAGTTTTTCCAGCGCTTACTCCTTTGGCTATAGATCCTGCTCATCCCTTTCCATTTATCCCAACTGAGGGCTCTGCCCTAGCGCTAAAATTAAGAAATAGAGATGGAAAAAAATCATTGAATGCTTTGGTTCCTATTCCAGGCATGCTTGATCGATTTCAAAAGCTTAAGGATGGCGCTAAAGGGGAGAAAAGATTTTTATCACTTGAAGATTTTATAGTAATTTTTATTCACAGATTATTTCCAAATTATTTTCTCGAGGAATATTTTTCCTTTAGAATTCTGAGAGATAGTGACTTAGAACTTGAAGAAGAAGCAGAGGATCTTGTGCGCGAGTTTGAAATTGCATTGAAACGCCGAAAGCGTGGAGAAGTAATACGAATGAAAGTCACAAAAAGTAGTGCAGAGCCTTTATTGAAACTAATATCGAAGGAAATAGGGTTTGATAGATCCCAAGTAATTCAGGTTAATGAAATGATTGGTTTGTCTGATTTAGATGAGTTAATTATTTCGGCTAAAAGAAGCCTAAGTTGGAAAACGTTTATTCCCAGAAGTCCAGAGAGAATAGAGGACTTTAACGGTGACATTTTTTCTGCAATAAGGCAGAAAGATCTTCTTTTACAACATCCATATGAGACTTTTGATACCGTTGTTAATTTTCTGGAACAAGCAGCCCGAGACCCTAATGTTATCGCTATTAAACAAACTTTATATAGAACAACTCTGGATAGTCCAATAGTAAGAGCTCTATGCGAATCTGCAGAGAATGGAAAGACAGTGACTGCATTGGTCGAGCTAAAGGCCAGATTTGATGAGGCAAATAATATAAACGTGTCGCGAGAGCTAGAGAAGGCTGGAGCTCAAGTAGTATACGGTTTTATGGATTGGAAGACACATGCAAAGCTATCGACTATCGTAAGACAAGAAGGCAAGCTGTTAAGAACTTATACGCATATTGGTACAGGAAACTATCATCCCGATACAGCAAAGATTTATACCGATCTAAGCCTTTTCACTTCAGACGCTACTTTAGGTAGAGATGTTACTAAAGTTTTTAATTATCTATCAGGATACATAAAACCAACAGATTTAGAAAGCATGATTATAGCGCCTCTAAAGTTAAAGAGTAGCTTAATAAAAATGATAAAAAATGAGATGGCTCTAGCTAAAAAGGGCAGGCCAGCAGAGATATGGGTTAAACTGAATGCTCTTATCGACCCAGAAATTATTGATATTTTATATAAGGCAAGTCAATCTGGAGTTAAGATAAATATGATCATTCGAGGTATTTGTGGATTAAGACCTGGTATCAAAGGCCTTTCTGAAAATATTCGTGTTAAATCTGTAATAGGACGTTTCTTGGAACACAGTAGGGTGTGTGTTTTTGGTAATGGATTTCATTTACCTTCCACCAAAGCTAAAGTTTTTATTTCATCAGCGGACTGGATGGGAAGAAACTTGAACCGTCGAGTAGAATCTTTTGTTGAGATTAAAAATTTAACTGTGAAGTCACAAATTGTTAACCAGATTATGGTAGCTAATTTAGCTGATAAAGAGCAATCATGGGTGCTTCAGCCTGATGGCCAGTATAAGAGGCATGAATTCAAACCAAACGAACAAAGCTTTAATTGTCATGAATATTTTATTGAAAATCCTTCTTTATCAGGAAGAGGCAGAGCTGCACTAAATGCTCCTCCAAGTTTATTGAATACCAGAAACAATAGAAAAAAATCATTTTGAAACTTTTGAAAAGAATAGGAATTATCGATATTGGTTCTAATTCCATTAGATTAGTGGTCTTTGACGGTCCTAAGCGTTCACCATTGTATTTATACAATGAAAAGGTTTTCTTTAGGCTGGGAATGCGATCTTTTGGAGGAAAGCCCTTTGACTCTGAGACAATTGAGACAGTGTCGGATATAATTAACAGATATGTCTCTATTTGTTGGAATATGGAAATCAGTAAAATTATAATGTTTGGTACGTCTGCACTGAGAGAGGCGAGTAACTCCGCTACTTTAGTTGATCTTATTCGAAAAAAGACAGACATCGGTGTTGAAGTAATATCTGGAGAGAAGGAGGCTCTTTACGCAGCTCAGGGTATTTTATTAGGGTTTCCAAATGCTGAAGGGGTAATATGTGACCTCGGTGGTAATTCAGTAGAGTTTGCCAATATTTGTAAAAATGTGATTACCGAATGTAAATCCGCTTTGTTAGGTCCTCTTGCAATAACGAAATTGGGAAGAAAATTTGAGAATTTAGATAGTTATATGCGCAAACAGCTGTTGAGTGTTATCGATGCTAATATAAACAAAGACAAACCATTTTTTTTAATTGGAGGATCTTGGAGGGCGATAGCAAAAATACATATGCAGAGGATCAAGTATCCACTAAAGATAATCCAAGGATATAAAGTTAAGAGTAAAAAACTAAAAAAGACTTTGAAATTTATTCAAGATAGTTCATCTCTCACTAGACGTGACGAAACGAATATTTCTTCAGAGAGGTTGGAGCTTTTGCCGCACTCTGCTCGATTGTTGGAAATTATTATTGATGAGCTTCAGATAAAGGAGCTCACATTTTCATCTTTTGGTGTGAGAGAGGGATTGATATACCAGAATCTCAATGAGATAGAGAAGAAAAAGGATCCATTAATTGAGGCTGCAAAATTTTTTGAAAAAAAAGAAGCAAGGTTTCCTAAAATGTCTAAACATACTTTCAACTGGATTTCACCCTTATATGAGCACCTTCCCCGTAAAACGAAAAGGGTTATTTTAGCTGCGACTAAATTACATGATGTTGCATGGATCGCACATCCCGATTATAAAACGGAAATGTGCTTAGAGATAGTTACTCGTTCAAATATTAGCGGTCTAAGTCATAAAGAAAGAGTATTCTTGGCATTGATACTTTTGTTCAGACATAAGGCAAAACCAGAAAAGGTTTTCAATAGCAAATTATTCAAAATTGTGCCTCTTAAGAAGAGAAAAATCGCTCTTGTAATAGGTAAGGGATTGAGGTTGGCTTCAACTTTCTTTGGTGAAAAAAATCTTTTTGATAAAATTGACTTTAAGCTAAGAGAACATGGCGTGGAATTATACTTTCAATCAAAAATAGACTTTATTAACGGTGAGATTGTAGAAAGACGGATTCAAGAATTGAATAAAGCATTGAATTCATGTTTCACTGTAAACAAAGAAAAAAGAAGCTACTTAAATAGTTGAGGAGAATGAAATGAAACTCAGCCAATATTTTTTGCCAGTTTTAAAAGAAATTCCAGCAGAAGCAAAAATAATTAGTCATCAGCTCATGTTGCGCTGTGGAATGATTAAACAGACAGCGGCTGGCATATATTCGTGGCTACCACTAGGCTTTAAAGTTCTTAAAAAAATTGAAGAAATTGTGCATGATGAGCAGATAAAAGCAGGGCATATACCCATGTTAATGCCAACAATTCAACCATCCGAATTATGGCAGGAAAGTGGGAGATATGATGACTATGGAAAGGAAATGCTGAGAATTAAAGATCGACAGGATCGTAGTTACTTATATGGTCCTACCAATGAAGAATTAATCACAGACATATTTAGGTCTAATGTATCTTCCTATAAGGACCTTCCTCTCACACTATACCACATTCAGTGGAAATTCCGGGATGAATTAAGACCGAGGTTTGGTGTGATGAGAGGAAGAGAGTTTTACATGAAAGATGGCTATAATTTTGATTTGAACGAAAAGGAAGCCATTAATGCATATAATAGACATTTCGTAAGCTATTTAAGAACATTTAATAGGATGGGATTACAGGCTATACCTATGAGGGCAGAGACTGGGCCCATTGGAGGTAACTATAGTCATGAGTTCTTGGTCTTGGCGAATACCGGAGAAAGCAAAGTTTTTTTTGATAAAACCTTGCTTGACCTGGATACAGGTCAGGGAAAACTCGACTACTATCAGAATAACGAAATTGAAAAAATTGTGGAAAGATTGACCAAACCTTATGCTAGAACTGAGGATACTCATGATGAAAATCTCTTCCTAGAGGTTCCAGAAGATCGTCGGATAGAAAGTAAAGCGATTGAGGTAGGACAAATATTTTATTTTGGTACTAAATATTCAGAGCCGATGAAAGCATTTGTTGTCAGCCCCGATGGCAAAAGAGTGCCTGTACATATGGGAAGCCACGGAATAGGGGTTTCTCGATTAGTAGGGGCAATTATCGAAGCAAGCCACGATGAGAAAGGTATTATTTGGCCAGAACCAGTTGCTCCCTTTTTTGCTGGCCTTATAAATTTAAATTACAGAGACGAAGAATGTATCAAAGTTTGTGATCAAGTTTATGAAAAACTAGGTTCCAATGGAATCGAGATTTTATATGATGATACAGACGAAAGACCGGGGTCTAAATTTGCAAAAATGGACTTAATAGGGCTGCCGTGGCAAATTGTAGTTGGTCCGAAGGGTATTAAAGAAGGGAAAGTAGAGCTTGTACATAGAAGAACCGGGGAGACAACTCTATTACTTTTGGGAGAGTTATTAGAAAAAATCTCTACTGCTTATAAAGCCCTGGTAGAAGTCTAGTATCAGAATGGCTATTTTTAAAAAATATGAGTTCATAATTGCATGGCGTTATCTAATGTCAAAAAGAAGGGAAGGCGGTATATCCATAATAGCGTGGTACGCCCTAATAGGTGTGGTTTTGGGAGTAGCAACCTTAGTTATAGTCCAGGCGGTCATGATTGGCTTTAGAACAGAATTTGTAGAAAAGATTGTTGGGGCTAATTCGCATCTCGCAATTTACAAAAAGACTCTAACCACCGACCTTGATGAGGGATTTAACTTTGACGAAATACGAGCTATCATACAAGACTTGAAGGATAAAAAGAATTTCAAAGCAGCGTATCCTCTCGTCAAGGATCAAGTTCTAGCCAGTAAAAATAATATCAGCACTGGGGTAGAAGTTTATGGTATTGGCAGAAGCGATTTAGCAAATATAGGGTTAGTAAATGAGCCAATCACTTCCGAGGGCAGTATGGAAAATCTTAACGAGGGAGTAGCTATAGGAGCTCAACTCGCTAGAAAACTGAATATATCTATTAATAATACAATTAAACTAATAAGTCCGAATGGAGCAAAATCAGTTTTTGGAACTATTCCAAGGGTAAATGTGTATAAAGTAAAATACATATTTTCAGTTGGCCGATATGATATAGACAGTACGAGAATCTATATGCCGATAAAAGATGCTCAAGTATTTTTCAATAGAGAGAATAAGGCTGACTTAATCGAAGTAATTTTGGAAAACCCATTTGATGTTGATGAATTCAAAAAAAATATTGCAGATGAGTTAGGAGAAAGATATTTTCTTTGGTCTTGGAAAGAGAGAACAGCGTCTTTCTTAGATGCTCTAGATTTGGAACGTCGAGTAATGTTCATAATTCTGTCGCTTATAGTGTTGATTGCCGCTATGAATATTATTTCTGGGCTTGTAATGCTAGTTAAGAATAAAGGTAGAGATATCGGAATACTTCGGTCTATTGGGTTAACAAGATCATCAATTTTAAGAATATTTTTTATCTGTGGTAGTTTAATTGGAGTGTCTGGAACGATCTTAGGTGTCATTATCGGGATGCTATTTGTAACTTACATAAATGAAATACAATGGTTTGTTGAGTACATAATTGGATCCTCAGTTTGGAATGAAGAAATAAGGTTTCTAGCTCAAGTGCCAGCAAGGCTAAGAATAGAAGATGTAGTTTTTGCATTGTCGGTCTCTTTGTCCATCTCCTTTGTAATAACAATTTTTCCTGCCAGAAAAGCAGCGAATTTGGATCCTGCAGAGGCTTTGAAGTATGAATGATATTGTTTTGAGGTTGCACAAAGTTACAAAGACCTATGGTGGAAACGGTAATATACCACTGGTTGAAATATTTAAGGGATTGGACTTTAAAGTTAAGAGAAATGAAGTTGTAGGCCTTTTTTCTCCATCAGGTTCAGGAAAAACCACTTTTCTTCAAATTGCAGGCTTATTAGATAGTAAGTGCTCCGGTGATATTTATATTAATGGCTCAAAAGTAAACCCTAAAAATGACTTTCAAACATCAATGATTAGAAGAAAAAACATTGGGTTTGTTTTTCAGTTTCATCACCTCATTCAAGAATTTTCAGCATTAGAGAATATTATTCTCCCGCTACTTTTTGATGGTACATCGAAAAAAATTGCAGTTAAAAAAGGCCAACATCTACTAGAGAAGGTAGGGTTAGGTAAACGGATGGATAACCGACCAGCTGAATTATCGGGTGGTGAGCAACAAAGGGTCGCAATATGTAGAGCAATTATAAATGAACCTGCCTTACTATTAGCAGATGAACCAACAGGGAATCTTGATCAGTCAACCACTTCAAAAGTTATGACTTTTTTAATAGAACTAATAAAAGAACATAGTATTTCAGCAATTATTGCTTCCCATAACCCAATTATTTCACAAATAGTGGACAAAAATGCAAAAATTGAAAGCGGAAAGATAGTGTATAATTAAAGCTTGCAAATATTTTTTAATGTAAGCCATTCGTTGTCATTAAAGCTCTCCTGAAGCAATTCAGTGTTGAAGTCTGAACTGATAAATAGACCGTTTTCCTTATCAAAATTTAATTTAGTAAAACTTCCGAAAATATAAATTAATAGAGATTTATCTTGTTGTTTAGAAAAGAATTTTTTTATTACCTTTTTGTCTTCTATAGCCTCCAGAGCAAATTTGATTGTTTCTGCTAATACAAATGCTCCCTTCTTTTCTTCCAAGATACTGTAGGGCACAAGTAATTTTCCTCCAGGGAACAAGATACTTCTGTCTTCCTTTTGATTTATAAAAATTAGCTCAATATTACCACTCTTTGTGGAAAGGTAGTTTTTGTCTAATCTTTGAATATATTCATTGGTCTTGCTTATATCGCAATATGATACCCCAGAAATTTCACTAAACATTATGTCTCCAAGATTAATTTCTTGTTCAGTAGAGGTTATAGAGAGGGCTATTTTTTCAGTAAATATTCTGAGGTAGCCTGAAAAAAAAGTAGAATAAACAATTAATAAGATAATGATAAAAAACCATGGGAAAAATTTAGCAAAGTTCTTTCGCTTTGTCTTATTACATAAAAGTATCAAGTGGTTTACAGCATCACGGTCAAAAATATAAAGACTTTCAGTTTCCTCCAAATCTGGACAAAACATAGATTTGGATGCTTCTCTATTTTTTAAAAATATGGAGGAGTATGCCCACTGCCTTATTGGTTCTCCTTTTGTATCAAAGATATCTAAAGAAATTGAACCAAATGCAACTAACACTTCCGTGGGTTGATCAGAATTAGAGCTCCACTTGCCTTTAACCTCGAGTTTAGAGTACCCGATCAATCTATCTTAAATCCGGATGCTTATAATCCAGATTTGCTACTAATTTTCTAAGTTCTAGTTTTGAAATTTTACCAGTTGCTGTGTGTGGGATTTCATCTACAAAAATCACATCGTCTGGTTTCTGCCACTTAGCTACCCGTTCCGATACATGGCTAATAATACTATTCTTATCGGTATCTTTTCCGTCATTCGTCACTATTACCAAGACAGGTCGTTCATCCCATTTAGGATGAGGAACTCCGATTGCCGCTGCTTCAGCAACATCAGAATGACCAACTGCTGCATTTTCTAAGTCAATGGATGAGATCCATTCTCCACCTGATTTAATTACATCTTTTGATCTATCTGTAATTCGCATGTACCCATTTTTATCAATGGTCGCAACATCTCCCGTATTAAACCAATTAGCACTGTCAACGGCTAATTCATCCATTTTGAGATATCTTTTAACAACTGCAGCTCCCCTACAATAAAGATCACCTTGAGTGCTTCCATCCCATTCTATTTCTTTACCATCATCATCGACAATTTTCAGATCCACGCCGAAAGGAGGGTGCCCGGTTGTTTCTTGTATGTCGAGCTTATCACTTTCGTTTAAACTTTCTATTTCCGGTTTGAATGAACAGATAGTACCGAGTGGAGAGAGTTCTGTCATTCCCCAAGCGTGTAGCACTCTTACCCCATATTTATTTTGGAAATCTTCAATTACACTTCTCGGACAAGACGAGCCTCCTATTACCACACGTTTAAGAGAGCTGAGTTCTTTTTTCTCACTTTCAAGAAAATTTAATAGTAGTAACCAAACTGTTGGTACCGCTGCAGTAATTGTTACACCTTTCTCAAGCATATCATAAAGAGAAGATGGGCTTAAATCGCCACCAGGAAAAACGATAGAAGATCCCACCAATGGTGCTGTGTAGGCTATTGACCATCCATTAGCATGAAAAAGTGGAACAACTGGCATTATTGTATCGCTACTAGATAAATTAAGCATGTCGGGGGCTGCCTGTGTGAGAGCGTGTAATGTATTAGATCGATGAGTATACACAACTCCCTTTGGGTTGCCTGTCGTTCCAGAGGTATAGCATATTCCACATGCGTCTGTTTCTTCCCCAGTAATCCACTCAAAATTTTCACTTCCCATTGACAGAAGTTCTTCGTATGAAATCACTTCTGAAAACTCAGTAGAAGGCAAATTTTCTTTGGAACATAGTATTATTAGTTTCTCGACGTTAGGACAGTCGTTTATTATTTTCTCGATTATAGGTACAAGGTCTAGATCAATGATCAAGATTTTATCGTTCGCATGATTTATTATATAAATAAGCTGTTCGGAGAATAATCTTGGATTTAGGTTGTGATTAACTGCGCCAATTCCGGGAATGCCATACCAAACCTCAAGGTGGCAATGATTATTCCACGCCATAACACCTATGACATCTCCCTTCCTAACCCCAAGCTTTTTTAAGCCGTCAGCAACCTTTTTTGAATTTCTATGGATATTTTTATAGTTTGTATCTGTAATACTTCCTTTAGTGTCTTTTGATATAATTTTTCTTTCTGGATGGTACTTTGCAGCGTGGTCAATAATACTAGTCACTCGCAAAGGAAAATCTTGCATTAAGTTGTCCATATTTCACTCCCTAAATACTTTTTTAGTTATAAAACTTGCGGCCACTATTTGCTAGTTCTTTGATTATTTTTGGTGGAGTGAATCTTGCTCCATACTTACTAGATAAGTCTTTACATTGCACGACCACATTTTTATGCCCGACATTATCAAGCCAACTGAAGGGGCCACCTGCCCATATGAGACAACCCCAGCCTAAAATTCCTCCGACATCTCCTTCTTCTACACTAAGTAGAATGTTTTCTTCAAAAGCTCTTGCCGCCTCAAGTGCTTGAACATATGCAAGACGGTTTTTTACAGTTTCTGTTGGAATATCAGCAGACGTTTTTTCAATGTTTAGATTTTTTAACCCTTCCCAGAGCGCCAAACGTCGACCTTTCTCATCATATTCATAAAACCCCGCTAGCTCTTTTCTTCCAAGTCTATTTTTTTGAGACATTTCTAACAAAATATTTTCAGTTCCAGTTTCTTCGTATTTTGCCCCTAGGGCTTCCCTTGCCTCTTTTGCAACATTTAAAGCTAACGAAACAGAGAGTTCATCAAGCAATTGCAAAGGACCAACGGGCATTCCTATTTGCTTAGCCGCGTTCTCAACAAGAGCAGGTTTAATCCCCTCACTGAGCATCCTTAATCCCTCATTTATATAAGGGATTATACAACGATTTGCATAGAATCCTCTAGAATCATTAACAACTATGGGTGTCTTTTTTATCAAACTCGTAAAATCTAAAGCAACAGCCAACGCGGTGTCGTTTGTTCTCTCGCTCTTGATTAGCTCCACTAAATTCATTTTGTCAACTGGGCTAAAAAAATGTATGCCTATAAAACGGGTGCTGTCCGCTAATACCTCAGCCAACTTCGTTATAGGCAGAGTGGATGTATTAGATGCTAAAATAGCGCTCTCTTTTAAATGAGGTTCGATTTTGTTGTACAAGTTATGCTTGAGCTTTAAATCCTCAAAAACAGCCTCTATGACTAAATCGCTACTGGATATTTTTTCAAGTGATGAGACCGTTTTTACCTTTCCGAGGAGTCGAATTTTTTCCTCTTCCGTTAATTTTTTTCGTTTCACACTCTCATTCAAGAGCATCTCAATTTTTGTTTTTCCAGCTTCTGCACACTCAATATTTTGATCAATAAGCAAGACTTCTAGCCCCTGCAATATAGATGCGTAAGCGATACCTGATCCCATCATACCGCTTCCAATAACACTGATTTGTTTTAAGTTTGTTTTTTCTACACCAGCGGGTCTTTGATAACCTTTTTCTAGTGCGCCCTTATTTAAGAAGAGAGTTCTAGCCATATTTGTGCATGTATCCGTCATCAATACTTTCGTAAACCAACGAGCCTCAATTCTAAGAGCGCTATCGAAGTCAACGAGCGCACCCTCATAAACTGATGAGAGCAGTGCTTTTGCTGAGAAATACAAACCTTTCGTCTTTCCGTTAACCAAAGCCGAAGCTCCAACAAATGACATGAACCCGCTAGGATGATAAGGCGCCCCGCCAGGAAATTTAAAGCCTTTTTGATCCCATGGTTTTACTAACTCCTGAGGAGATACAGATAAGACCCAGTCCTTTGCTTTTTGGATTAATTCGTCTTCGGAAACAACTTCATCAACTAATCCAATGCTTTTTGCGTTATTACTTGTAAATAACTTCCCTTCTAATAGAACTGTTGACGCACCCATAAGCCCCATCATTCTAGGAACTCTTGTAGTGCCCCCTAAACCTGGAAAAAGACCAACGAGTATCTCTGGCAATCCTATTTTTGAGTTTTTCGATGACGATAAGAAGCGACGATGACAAGCTAATCCTATTTCCGTTCCTATTCCAGCACATATGCCACTTCCGGCAAATGCAACAGGTTTACTCTTAGTGGTGTCATCAATTCTTCCCAGTTCTATCTTTCTCAATAGACCATGTGCTTCCATTATGTAATCAAATATCTTAGAGGCTGGATTAGAGCCGGAGTTCCGTTTTAATGCCTCTAATGTGGAAAGATCCATGCCCCCAGAAAAATCAACCTTACCTGAGGTGATTATGATACCTTTTATTTTTTCTTCGGATAATGCTTCCGTTACTAATTGTTGAAAACTTCTTAATCCATCTTCAGTCATGGTGTTCATGGACTTATCGAGACAATTCCATGTGATTACTGCGATGTTATCTTTATCTACCTCTTTGGTAAAATCACTACCCATAATTTTTCCTTACTACACTTTCTCTATTATTGTTGAAGCACCCATTCCAGATGCGACGCACAACGTAGTAAGTGCTATCGACTTTCCGGTTCTTTCTAGTTCATCTAACGCGGTTCCCAAAAGCATCGCCCCCGTGGCCCCTAGAGGATGGCCCATAGCGATAGCACCACCGTTTACATTAAGCTTTCCATGTTCCACACCAAAATGTTCCATAAACGAGAGTGGTACAGAGGCGAATGCTTCATTTACTTCAAATAAGTCTATGTCTTTTATGCTCATTCCACTTAGCTTAAGGACCCTTTCAGTTGCAGGAAGGGGTCCCGTAAGCATAATTGTAGGGTCCGTTCCAATTTTTGAAGTTGCCACAATTCGTGCTCGAGGCTTTAATTCGTTTTTTTCGCCAAATTGTTTGTTTCCAATTAAAACAGCTGCTGCTCCGTCAACAATACCACTTGAGTTACCTGCATGATGCACATGATTGATTTTCTCAAACTCGGGGTATTTCAATAGCGCCACAGCATCGAAACCTGGCATTACCTCTCCCATATTTTTAAAGCTAGGCTCTAATCCACCCAAAGATTGCATTGAAGTTTCGGGCCGAATATACTCATCCTCATCCAATATGGTCAAATTGTTTTGATCTTTTATTGGTGCGATCGACTTTTTGAAATGTCCAGATTGCCTTGCAGCTGCAGCTCTTTTTTGACTCTCTACTGCAAAGGCATCAACATCATCTCTGGAAAATCCATATTTTGTGGCTAAAATGTCGGCTGAAATACCCTGTGGAACAAAGTATGAATTCATTGCCAAAGTCGGATCAACTGCAATAGCCGCGCCATCTGATCCCATGGGTACACGACTCATCATTTCCACTCCTCCAGCAACGTAGCCGTTACCAGCAGACCCCTTCACTTGGTTTGTAGCTAGGTTTACGGCTTCTAACCCGCTCGCACAAAATCTGTTTATAGATAATCCAGGAGTGGACTCACTATAGTTGGCAGCAATAACAGCGGATCTTGCCAAACAGCCTCCCTGTTCACCAACTTGTGTAACATTACCCCAAATGACGTCTTCTATTTCTTCGGTATTTAGACTATTTCTTTCACGCAGTTCTTTCAAAATCTTTGCAGAAAGAGCAACCGCAGTAAGCTCACTTAGCGACCCTTTTTTCCCTCTGCCTCTAGGACTCCTAACTGTATCGTAAATATATGCATCTTCCATCTATGGATCCTTTCCATTTAAAATTGATTTGCTGCCAAGCTCATCACTTGTTTCTCTCCAGTTAGAATCTTGTCTAATCTAAGTTGGGTTTCTGGTAGCTGTCGGTTCATAAAATACGAACCTGTCAAAATTTTTGCCTCGAGGAAATTCTTATTAGAGGGAGAATTTTTCAGTTGATCTCTGGCAGATTGAGCCTTTTTAGCCCAGATAAATCCAAGGGACACTAACCCTACTAAGTGGAGAAAATCAGTTGCGCCAGAAACAGCGCTCAGTGGATTCTTTAACCCATTTTCCATGAAAAACATCAACGCTGACTGCAAATGTCCGATTGATTTTTTCAGTGGGATAATAAAGTCATTTTTAAAATCGTTAGAATGCTCTTCATTCATGAAACTCTGAATTAAATTAAGATACTCTCGCATATGTTTTCCGCCATCCATAGCTAGCTTTCTTCCAACTAAATCAAGAGCTTGGATGCCATTCGTACCCTCGTAAATCATTGCAATCCGACAATCTCTAGCGTATTGGCTCATACCCCATTCCTCAATATAGCCATGTCCACCAAAAACTTGTTGGGCGTTTATAGTGTACTCAAAACCCTTATCTGTAACGTAACCTTTAATAACAGGAATTAACAGACTTGCAATTCCCTCAGCACCTTTATCCCCCTCTCTTTTTGCTTTATCTAGAAGAACCGCAGCCCAAGCGATAAAGCCTCTTGCCCCTTCAATAAATGACTTTTGCTCCATAAGATTTCTTCTAACATCTGGATGAACGATGATTGGGTCCGCGCTCTGGTCTGGATCGGCTTTTCCTTTAATTGCTCGCCCCTGTCTTCTGTCTTTTGCATAAGTTAGTGCCGCTTGATAAGCTATTTCGGCTTGGGCTAAACCCTGCATTCCTACCCCTAGTCGAGCCTCATTCATCATTGTGAACATTGCTCTAAGACCTTTGTTTTCTTCGCCAACGAGATAGCCCGTTGCGCCATCATAATTCATAACACAGGTAGCGTTGCCTTTGATACCCATCTTTTTTTCAATTTTTCCAACTGATAATTTATTTCTTTCCCCTAATGAACCATTTTCATTGACCAGAAACTTTGGTACTACAAACAAAGATATACCTTTTACGCCCTCTAGAGCATCGGGTGTTTTAGCTAAGACTAAATGTATGATATTTTCCGATAAGTCATGATCGCCAGAGGAGATAAAAATTTTCTGACCTGAAATTTGATATGATCCATTCTCAGTAGGAATTGCTTTAGTCCTTATCAAACCTAAGTCTGTGCCACAATGAGGTTCGGTTAAATTCATTGTTCCGGTCCACTCACAAGTGGCTAATTTAGGCAAATACATTTGTTTTTGATCCTGAGAACCGTGAAGCAAAATAGCAGAATATGCTCCCCTTGAGAGGCCGCTATACATGGTTAAAGACATATTAGCACTTGTAAACATTTCGTTTGTGACCGTAGACAGTATCAAAGGTAAGTTTTGCCCACCGAATTCCTCTTCAATATCAAGAGACAGCCAGCCGCCTGCTCTTAGCTGATCAAAAGCAAGTTTGAAACTGTTTGGTGTCCGCACAATTCCATTTTCTAATATACATCCCTGCTCATCGCCATCTTTGTTTGAGGGAGAAATAACTTCGCTTGCTAATTTACCGGCTTCTTCAAATATAGTTTTGGTAAATTCAGGCAATAGATCCTCATAGCCCCTGATGTTCTCTTTCTCAATCTTAAGAAAATGGTGAAGTATGAAATTGAAATCTTCTAGTGGTGGTTTGTATGAATGCATATTTTATCTTTCCGTTTTTTTACAAATCTCGCGAGTCTGCACCTCTTTTGAGGAGCAAATCTTTACAAAGTTCAAGTTGAGACTTTAAGTCTTTTATAGCCATGCCCAACTCTTTCTTTTGTTCTTCCATTGAAGATAGTCTCTTTAAACCAAGTTGGTAGGTTTGCTTGATTTGTCTAGTACGATGATCACCAAAATTATATAAATTAAGCAGCTGCCTTATCTCTTCTAAGCTGAAGCCAAATCGCTTTCCTTGCATAATTAATTTCATTCTTCCCCTATCACTCTTGGTGAATAAACGATGTTGACCCTTTCTGATTGGAAACAATAGCTCTTTTGATTCGTAAAACCGCAATGTTCGAGCGCTAACCTGGAACAGTTTACACATCTCTGTAATGGTGTTAACTTTATGTTCCTTACTTTTTGTGGGAATTACATTCATCGTACTACCTCCAGCTGATATTAATTTGACGTTTACGTCAAGTTTAACTATTCAAGCATATTACCAATTTGTCCATATGGTCAATTTATTTTTATAGTTTTAATTATTTTGTGAATATAAGATGCGCAGCCAGTTTTTAACTAAAATTGATAAAAGAGTATTAAGTCTTGCTTACCCTATAATCTTGGCAAACATCTCCATTCCATTACTCGGTCTGACAGACACCACTGTAATTGGTCATTTGGGTGCTCTCGATGTTCTCGCAGGTATTTCTATTGGAGCAGTTTTGATGGGCTCTATGTACTGGTTCTTTGGTTTTTTAAGAATGGGTGTCACAGGACTAGTCGCACAAGCTAGGGGTGCAAACGAGTATGTTGAAGTATCTAGTATATTGGTTAGGGGTCTAGTTATCGCTGCTGTCGGTGGAATTATATTGATAGCGTTTCACTCGTTTTTATTTTCCGCTATTTTTTATTTTTTGGTGGGCGCGGAAGACGCTGAGAAATTGGCAATGGAATATATGTCGATAAGAGTCTTTGGAGCACCGTTTGCTATTTCTATGTTCGTCTTTGTTGGTTGGTTATTTGGAATGGGAAAAACCTTTTCCGCTCTTAGCTTATTGGTTTGCGTTAACCTTTTAAACATACTACTGGACATTATATTTGTAAATTTTCTTTATCTGGGAATTGCTGGCGTCGCCTATGCCACATTAGTATCTGAATTTTGTGGTTTTTGTTTAGGTATATATTTGTGTAGAGAGTTTTTACTCAATAAAGAACAAATAAAAGGTCGAGCAATTTTTTTATCTAACAAATGGAAATCCTTTATTTTTTTGAACGCAAATATCGTTTTAAGGTCAATACTTCTCCAATCTGTTTTTTTATCATACCTTATCTTTGGGACACTTTTTGGCTCTGAAATTTTGGCTGCTAACCATATCTTGTCACAAATTATTTTTCTATCAGCCTATGCCCTCGATGGTATAGCTTTTTCTTCTGAGATTTTAGTAGGAGAGGCAATCGGTCAAAAGAGACTTCAATCATTTAAAAAAATAGTTAGGTCCTCTTTAAAGCTTGGCTTTATATTTTCAAGTGTTATTGGTATTTTCTTCTATTTGTTGGGCGTATTAATTATTGACTTAATGACCAGCCTAAAATCGGTGAGACTAATTTGTTATGAGTATATAGTATGGATAGCAATAATACCTTTCATCAGTGTTTCTTCTTATGTTTATGACGGTATATTTCTTGGTGCAGCAAGGGGAAAAGAAATTAGGGTTGCAATGACTCAATCATTTGCAATTTTTTTTATTTGCGTAATTGGCCTTGTCCCCTTGATGGGAAACATTGGGTTATGGACTTCCATTGTAGTTTTCAATGCGGTAAGAGCTCTAACTTTATGGGCTAAAGTAGATAGGATCGAGGCTTCTTTCTCATCTAATTAGAGCCCCCACAGCTCCGTCAATAGAGTTATATCCATCACTTAATAAAAGATTTTTAAGCTCCATCTCCATCCTTTTAATATGCATAGGCCCGTTGTAGACAAATCCTGTGTAGATTTGTACAGCTGAGGCCCCCAACATGATTTTTTCATATATGTCTGATGCTGAGAATATACCGCCTACTCCAATTAGAACCGTTGATGCATTTTTCCTTTTTGCAAGTAATCTCAATATTTTGTTTGATTGATTAAAAAGCGGTTTACCAGATAAGCCTCCTTCAAAACTGTTGGGGTTTTTTAAGTTTTTTGGGTTGATTGTTGTATTGGTTGCGATTAGCCCAGACACATAATTTTCTTCACACACACTAAGGATTTCAGTCACAATACTATCGTTAAGATCAGGTGCAATCTTTATAAAAATAGGTACTTTCCTTTTTAACGAAACATTAATGGTATTAACATCCTGCAAGATCTGTTCTAGCGTTTCAGGCTTTTGTAAATCTCTAAGATTTTTTGTGTTTGGTGAAGATACATTTATTGTTACATAGTCGAATAGATGAGCTATAAACTCAAAAACATTCGTGTAGTCCAGAATCTTATTTATACTTTTTGCGTTGGCCCCTATATTCACTCCTACAATTCCCAGCTTAGGCTTTTCAGCGATTTTTGAAACGTGTAACATGCCTTTGTTATTGAAACCCATCCTATTAATTAGAGCTTTCTCTTCTGGGAGTCTAAATAATCGTGGTTTTGGATTGCCAAATTGTGGATCTGGAGTAATAGTACCAACTTCTACAAAACCAAAACCTAACGAGAGAGTAGCGTTGAAGACCTCAGCATTCTTATCAAAGCCTGCGGCTAATCCTATTGGTGAAGGTACTTCCATCCCACATATTTTTGTTTTCAACATAGGATTACCAATTTTTCTTTTTTTGACAAACTGGTTTAATAGACGAAGGTAACACAAAGCTATTGCGTGGGAAATTTCTGGTTCAATTCTATTTAGAATTTTTGTGCCAATATAATGGTGTAGAATATTTAGCATTCTTTTCTTAGAATTTTAATGATCTGTATCTTTATTTTCACTAAGTGAGTTTATTTTTCTGTAAATCGAAGGGTCCCAATTGCAGGCAAACCCATCTCCATCTACGTCAAGTTTGTGGTAGTCGTTTTTTGGCCCACCATTTTCGAGGAAAAAAATTTGAGCTGCATTTTTATTAGAAAATTTTTTACAGCTCAAGTTATTGTCAGTGTTTAATAAATTTCTATAGTAAATTTTTTCGCCTATCTTATTGGATACGCTGCGGGCAAAGAGTGCCAAATTTACAGACTTAGTTGTGATTTTTTCATTATTATCAATTTCTAAAACCACTCTTCCTGCTTTAAGCTCCTCGCGCTTTTTGGCAGCCTGTTCTCTTTCAACTTTTTGCTGCTCATGAGAAAATTGAGAAAGATCTAATACGCCATCGCTAATCTTTAAGTTAGAGTTCCCTTTTACAAGATCATTTTCGCTGGAAAGGTCTGTTTGACAGCCAAAAATCAATAAAGCACACAAAAAGTAGATATACCTGACCATCATGCCCACCAATTTTGTGGTTTACGTTCAAAGTCCAACGCGTTTTCAAGATTGAAGGCAGTATTTAATAGCAGTGGTTCTTGCCAATTATCTCCAATTAGTTGTACTCCCAGAGGAAGACCAAGTTCGTCCAATCCAACTGGCAAACTAAGTGCTGGGAGACCGGCAAGATTGGCAGGAACAGTGAATATGTCATTCATATACATTTCTACGGGATCTTGTGTACCTTTTGAGCCTAAAGGAAAAGCGGAAGTGGGTGTTGTTGGTGTCAATATTAAGTCAATTTTTTTAAACACTTGATCAAAGTCATTCTTGATTAAGCTCCTGACTTTTTGCGCCCTCTTATAATACGCATCATAATAGCCGGAAGATAGCACATATGTTCCGATTAAAATTCGCCTTTTAACTTCCGTTCCAAACCCCTCCGATCGTGTCTTCTCATAAAGCTCTATAATTGAGTCATTTGTGTCGAGATTAGCACGGTGTCCATATCTCACTCCATCATATCTTGCAAGGTTTGATGATGCTTCAGCGGGCGCTAAAACGTAATATGTAGGTAAAGCAAATTCTGTATGCGGCAGTGAAACCTCAACTATTTCGGCTCCCAAATCTTTTAATAACGATATAGCATATTCCAGCTTCCTATTTGCCTCAGAATTACTTTTCTGGAGACTATATTCTTTAGCAAGGCCTATCCTTAGACCCTTTATATCTTTTCCTAATGCTTGCTCATAATCTGGTACCTCGATTTTTGCGGAGGTACTATCTAAAGGATCAAACCCAGACATGGCTTTTAACATTATTGCGCTATCCGTGACGTTCTTGGTAATAGGGCCTGCTTGATCGAAAGAGGAAGCAAACGCTATAATCCCCCATCTGGAGCACCTACCATATGTAGGTTTTAATCCAACTATGCCCGTGAAAGCCGCAGGTTGACGAATCGACCCACCCGTGTCTGTGCCTGTAGCGCCAGCACAGAGATTCGCAGCTACAGCTGCTGAGGAACCTCCGGAGGAACCTCCTGGTGTAAGAGATTCATCTGAGCCAGTACATTTCCAAGGGTTAATTGCTGGTCCATAGATTGAGGTTTCATTTGATGATCCCATAGCAAACTCATCCATATTTAGTTTGCCTAACATTATAGCTTGCTCGTTCCAAAGCTTCTGTGTAACTGTACTTTCATAAGGGGGTACAAAGTTACGCAAAATATCTGATGCCGCTTGTGTCTTTATATTCTTGCAGCAAAACAAGTCTTTTATCCCGAGAGGTACTCCACACAGCGCTTTTTGCGCCTCAGTGCCTATCACATTGTCGGCAGCCGAGGCTTGCATTAAAGCTTTATCAAAAGTTTTTTCAATAAATGCATTAAGTTTAGAACCTTCCTCTATTTTTTGTATGTAAGCGTTAGTTAGTTCAGTAGCACTTATTTCCTTCTTATTGAGTAAGTCTATTGACTCTTTTATACCAAGTTCTGTTAGTTTCAATTTATTCATTCCACAATCTTCGGTACAGTAAAGAAATTTTGATTTTTACTTTTCGTGTTTTTAAGTATGTCATCCGTAGCATCATTGATGGTAACGCTATCTTGTCTCATATCTTTAAGGTATGTTTTTCCAAAACTGAACTCACCGGTTCCTTCGATGTCAATTTCAGCAAGTTTTTTCACAAATTTGACAATTCTGTTAAGGTCCTTTTGAATATCAGAGGTCTCACTGTCGGTAATTTTTATTCGCGATAGTTTTGCAATTTTTAACACTGTTTCAGTATCTATTTCCATCAAACCTTTCCCTTTTATCTTTAAAAAAGTCTTTCATAATTCGTGAGATCTCCAGCTGATAAAATCCGCCATAAACCTCAGTATTTTTAACAAATCTTTCCATATTTTGACAAGTTGAATAGTTTGAACTAAAAGCGCCATATTTTGGAGATGGTAGTCCATATATTAACTTTTCAATTCTTGAATTAACTATAGCAGCCAAACACATCATACATGGCTCCAGAGTGACGTACATAGTGCAATCATACAGATAAACTTGTTTACGCTCCCTACAAGCATGTCTTATTGCATTTATTTCAGCATGAGCTGTAGGGTCGCATAGTTCTATCGTTTTATTGCTTTCTATGGCGATTATTTTTCCAGAAGTTTCTTTAATGATTGCTCCCACTGGTATCTCGTCTCTTTGAGCAGCCTTTCTTGCTTCTTTGATTGCTAATTCCATATTTTCGTCTTTTGTCATAACTTATATAAAGATGAGAAATTTATTACGATCTATGTTTAATTTTTAATTATGTCAATCAAAAGTGAGATAAGAATATCTAGGTATCTTGCCAAGGCGGGCTTGGCATCGAGGAGAGAGGCCGAAAAGTTGATCCTCGATGGAAGGGTTACACTTAATGGCGAAACTGTGATCGAGCCGTGGAGAAACTGTACTGAAAAAGACGTGCTGAAATTTGACGGTGTAATTGTGAACCAGTCAATTTCTACAACTTTATATCAGCTCCACAAACCTAGGGGTTACCTAAGTTCGTCGAAAGACGCAATGGGTCGAAAGACTATTTTTGACTTAATTGAAGGTGAATTAAGTCATTTAATGATTATCGGAAGGTTAGATTATAATTCTGAAGGCTTGATGATTTTGACAAATAATGGAGAACTGAAAAGATATCTTGAATTACCAAAAAATAAATTTGAAAGAGTTTATAAAGTGAAAATAAGGGGACACTTTACAAGTTCAAATTTATCCAAGATTGAAAGAGGTGTTTCATTAGACGGTATTAATTACAAACCAATAGCAGCTAAAGTTTTAGAAAGTAATAGAGCTTATTCATGGGTTGAAATGGTCTTAACAGAAGGAAAAAATAGGGAAATAAGAAAAATATTAGCCAGTTTCAATCTTAATGTAGAGAGATTGATAAGGAGTAGATTTGGACCATTTAATTTAGATAACTTAAAAGCTGGCAAATCAAGAAAATTAAGGCTCGAGAATTACAGGGCCTTAAGAGATTACTGGACTTAAATTAATTGAATTTGATTTCTTTTTGCTTTAAGACTCGTTATGCGGATGGTTGGGTGGCTGCAGCCTCAAGGCTGAGGAAAGTCCGGACTCCATGGAAGATGGTGCCAGCTAACAGCTGGCCAGGGTAACCTGAGGGAAAGCGCCACAGAAAATATACCGCCTGATTATTAGGTAAGGGTGAAAAGGTGAGGTAAGAGCTCACCGCTTTTTTGGTAACAAAAAAGGCATGGCAAGCCCCACCAGGAGCAAGACCTAATAGGGACTCGTGAGCAATGCTTAGTTATTCCAGACAGGGTCCGGGTTGGTCGCTAGAGCTTATTGGTAACAATAGGTCGAGATGAATGGTCACCAAACACCGAGTGTTTACAGGATCCGGCTTATAGATCATCCGCATAAAAAAATAAAAATTCCGTTGATTTCCATAAATTTCCATGATATCCCATAATAAGGCAGACGCGATATAAAAAAATGAGGATAACTTCCAAGGAAAATAAGCAGGTTTATACAGGCATCGCGTCTGCACCAAACCAAAAACAGCTTGATAACCGGATTATCCAAAGAGTTGTGAAATAGGCCTCTGAGGAGAATGTTATTGATAAGGCGATTTAGAGGTGAGTCATTACATAAGGTAGATACAAAGGGACGAGTATCAGTTCCCGCAGCCTTTCGTCGTGTACTTGAAGAAGGTGATCCAGACTTTAGCGGAAGTTCCAGCCCAAACTTTGTAATTGTGTATGGAGGCGTGAGAGGTATTTGCTTAGAGGGTTATACTATTAGCTCAATAACCAAAGTTGACAAGCTCATCAGTAGACTTCCGAGGTTTTCAAGAGACAGAGAAATTCTTGAAAGATTTATTAATACTCAATCCACATACATGCAGCTTGATGAAACAGGAAGAATAGTTTTATCTACCCGACTTAAAGAGAAAATTGGTATAAAAGATGAGGCAATATTCGCAGGTATGGGTGAGAAGTTTCAAATATGGGAACCAAACAATTATCAAAATGAACTAGATGCTTTGGACATATCTTTTAATAGCTTATCGGAAGATGAAAATCCTTTTTTGAAATTAGACCAGCTACAAGATTAATAGTTTTGGGAGATTGAAAAGATATTACAAAAACATGAACCGGTTTTACTTAAGGATTTTATAAGTTTGGTTACTCCAATTACTGGTTGTTGGATTGATGGTACATTTGGAGCCGGAGGCTACAGCAGAGCTTTGCTCCAAAACGGCGCCTGCCAAGTCATAGCAATTGATAAGGACCCTACGACGAAAGTTTTTCTTCACAGTATACAAAATGAATATGGAGATATGATAAAGTTTTATAATCAAAGCTATGCGGATATGGAAAAAAATGATGATATAGCCGGTAGAGATGATATCTGTGGAGTTGTTTTAGACCTAGGTGTCTCATCAATGCATTTGGACAACCCTTTAAGGGGATTTTCATTCAGGGAGAGTGGCCCACTTGATATGAGAATGGGAGATCAGCCTGGCCCAACTGCTTTTGAAATAATTAATCTCTGTTCGGAAACAACTTTAGCCGATTTGATTTTCTTTTACGGACAAGAGAGAAAAGCACGAAAAATTGCAAATAGGATCGTTAAAGAAAGGAAAAAGAGAAAAATAAATACTACTCTAGAATTAGCAGAAATTGTAAGAGCTATAGTTTCAAAAAACTCAAATAAGGATCCAGCCACAAGAACTTTTCAGGCGATTAGAATAGCTGTTAACAATGAATTAAGAGATTTATCCAAAGCTTTAATATTCGCTGAAAGAATTGTTAAAAAGGGAGGGATCATTGCAATAGTCACCTTTCATAGCCTAGAAGATAAGATGGTTAAAGATTTTGGAAAATTAATGTCAGGCAATGCTTCTACAACCAACAGGTATAGCCCTCCATCTTCCAAAACTTATCCATCTCTTATTCCAGTAAATAAAAAACCGGTTGTTGCTGCAATTGATGAGATTGACAGAAATAAAAGAGCAAGATCTGCAAAACTAAGAGTTTTTACAAAAGTTTCAAATGGCCCATCGAGAGTTTTGGAAAAAATAGAATTTCCAGAGGTTGATTTAGGAATATGAAATGTTGAGATTTCTTTTATTTGCGATTCTCACAGTAAGCACTTTTTCATTGGGCTTATGGGCTTACAAAATAAATTATGAGAGTCGAGCAGCTAATCAAAGAGTAAAGGATCTAGAAGAATCGATTCTCTCATTGAATAAAGAACTCAAAATCTTAAACGCAGAATGGGCTCATTTAAATAGTCCTGAACGTTTAAGAAAATTGGTTGAGTATTATTTCTTGGAGCTAAGGCTAAATCCGATCAACCCTGATGATTTCATTTCGTTTTCAGAAATATATAGGGGACAAACTGGTGAAAAAGTTCCAACTGCGCTAGCAGATAAAAGGCTTACAGGAACAGCCCGTGATGAGTAACAGCAAAAAACCCCTCTTAGCAGAACTTCCCAGAACGAGAGCAAGATTAATTCTGTTCGGCCTATTTGTAATGATAGGGTTTTCAATGATAAGCGTGAAGATAGCCTTTCTGGCATCAAAAGAAAATAAAAAAAATATACGTTACTCAGAGACGGAGAAAATTCAATCTAGATTAGATATTTCAGATAGGAATGGATATATTCTAGCAACTAACCTTGACGGGGTTTCTGTTTATATTCGGCCTGAAGAAATTCAGAAAAAGTTGGTAGTCGCTCAACAATTGAAAAATATATTTCCAGATTTGGATGTAGACGTGCTATTGGATAAATTGAACGACGGCCGAAAATTTTTCTGGTTGAAAAGCCTAGTTTCACCAAAACAAGAAAAGGCACTTTTTGATTTGGGTCAACCAGGAATTTATTTTGGAGAAAGAGAGTACCGTTTTTATCCATATGGAACCTTAGCATCTCACGTAATCGGCTACACCAAAGTAAATGAGTTTGACGTAAATTATGCTAAAATCTCGGGAATTTCCGGAGTGGAGAAAGCTTTTGAAGATGAGTTGGCGATAAAAAACGTATCCCAAAAAAAGAATAACACAATTAGTTTGTCTTTAGATTTACCAGTTCAAGCAGAAGTAGAAAATGTTTTAAAGGAATGGCAAAAAAGAATGGGTGCCAAAGCCGGAGGCGTTGTTATGATGGACATTCATAATGGCGAAGTAATAGCGCTCGCTTCCTCCCCAGGCTTTGATGCTAACAAAGAAAAAGACGAACGAGTAAAAAATAAGGATGCTAGTATTTATTTTAATCGAGTTGTTCAGGGCGTCTATGAGATGGGATCAACATTTAAGATATTTTCAGTTGCCCAAGGTATAGAGAAGGATCTATTCACACTTGATACACAAATTGATACAAAGTCTTTTAGAATAAACTCCAGAAAAATTGAAGATAAGTATAACTTCAATAACAAAAGTTCTATTTACGAGATAATTGTGAGATCATCAAACGTTGGATCAGCGCGACTCGCTTTGATGGTGGGGGAGAAAGGCTTAAAGGAAATTTTCTCCAAACTCGGGCTTTTGGAGCCGGTTGGATTGGAATTGAGAGAGGCAAATTTAACTCGGCCCATTGTGCCAAAAAATTGGAGAGACATAACGCTAGCGACTGTATCGTATGGGTATGGAGTATCAGTTTCACTATTACATTTAGCTAAAGCCTATGCAATCTTGGGGAATGGAGGATACTATGTAGCGCCAACCATTTTGAAAAAAAATCATGATGGTAATAGGGGTGCTAAGGTTTTAAAGAAAACAACCTCTGATGAAATTCTAAAATTATTAGAAGCTGTTGTTACCGACCAAAGAGGTACTGCAAGAATTTTAGAAAGTAAATATTATCGTATTGGTGGGAAAACTGGTACGGCAGAGAAGGTTTCCCCTAACAAAAGAGGGTATCAAAAAGACAAGGTAGTTGCAAATTTTGTGGGACTATTCCCTCTCGAAAAGCCTAGATTTGTGATTGCAGCTTTGTTAGATGAACCAGAGAATAATCTTCTGAAGGAGCCATGTCGATATGCAAGCTGCACCGTCGTTCCGATGGTAAAAAAGTTAGTTGAGAGAACTGGACCCTTAATGAATGTACTTCCTGAGTCCTATGCATCAAACTTTTAGAAAGGTTTTTGATGCTTTGGAGAATAAAGTTATGAAAAAGCTTTCAGAGCTTAATGTTAAAGAAATTAAACGGAAAGGAAACTGGACGGATCAGGATCCTGAAATCATAGGTGTTGAAACTAACTCGCTTAAGGTGGAAAAAGGAGATATTTTTCTTGCAAGAGCTAGTAACACAAAAGAAAGCCATGGAATAATATTTAGCGATCAAGCTATTCAGAGAGGTGCAAGTCTAGTTATTACTGATCCGGATGGCTATCAATTTGCTTTAGATAAGGACTTGCATTCAACGGCACCTTTTCTAATAGTTGGAGATCTTGAGTACACTTTAAATTATATTTGTGACGTGTTTTATCCAGACAAACCAAATTTTGTTATGGGAGTCACAGGAACAAATGGAAAAACATCAGTAGTAAATTTTAGCCAACAGCTTATAGAACAAAAAAATAAGTCTTGCGTAACTATAGGTACTTTAGGAGTCGGCGGAGTTGTAAGTTTGAAAACTGAAAACACAACACCCGACCAATCCTATATTGCAAAAATTTTGCAGATGGCAAAGTTAAAGGGTGCGGATTATGCTCTATTAGAGGTGTCTTCGCATTCTCTAGTACAACGACGGATAAACGGGATCCAATTTAAGGTTTTCTGTTTTACAAACCTATCACAAGATCACTTGGATTATCATAAAAATATGGAAAAATATTTTCAAGCTAAGTTAAGCATTCTCGATGTATTGACGTTGGATACAAAAATAATAATTAATATTGACACTGAATATGGAAAAAGATTTTTTGCAAAAGCTAAAAATATGGGGTTCAAGATCGAAACGATTGGGTTTAGTGATAGAGCGGATGTTAAGCTAAGGATCCTCCAAGGCACAGCGAATATCCAATTTATCGAAATTGTGAAAGGCGCATTGATCTATGAATTTCAAACGCATTTAATAGGTGCGTTTCAGGCACTAAATATAGGAATGGCATTGCTCGCTTGCGAGAAATTTGGGTTTAATTTTCAAGAGATGGTGGATTCCTGCAGCTCATTGAAGCCGGTTCCCGGTAGATTGGAATTTGTTGGGAAAACAAAAAAGGGGGCGTTAGTGTATATAGATTTTGCTCACACTCCTGATGCGTTAAAGCACCTCTTGAAATCACTAAGAGTGTTAACAAAAGGTAGGTTACTGTTGGTTTTCGGTGCAGGAGGAGAAAGAGATAAAGATAAAAGAAAGTTCATGGGTTCAATTGCGTATAAATATAGCGATGTGATTTATGTAACAGATGATAATCCTCGCCATGAAGATGCTAAGTCTATAAGAAAGCAAATTATGGAGAGCTGTCCAAGTGCTATTGAAATTGAAGATCGAGCAGCGGCAATAACAATAGCAATTCAGCAGGCCCAACTAGATGATGTTGTAATAATTGCAGGTAAAGGTCATGAACAGGTACAAATAGTGAGAGATAATTATTTTCCGTTTAGCGATTTTGAACAAGCCAGCATAGCTATTCAATTAATAGAGTAGTATAAAATTGACAGATGTTTTATGGAATAAATTGACAGCTGAGGCGGCTACATTAGGTCAAAGCAAATCGTTCTGGGAAGTCACAGGTATATCGTTTGATACTAGGAAAATTAATAAAGGGGATTTATTTATAGCGCTGCCAGGGAAAAGAGATGGTCACGATTTTGTTAAAGCAGCTTTTGATTATGGAGCAGCAGCTGCCATGGTCACTAAAATACCAAAAGGTTTCAATGAAAATGATAATCTATTAGTTGTCGACGATGTTATGAAGGCATTAGTCAGAATGGCAAAGACTGCTAGAAATGAGTCTAAGGCCATTTTCATTGGAATTACTGGAACATCCGGAAAAACCTCCACAAAGGATATGGGAGGCCTAATTTTTAATAGATATGGCAAGACACATCTTTCAGAGAAAAGTTACAATAATATTTTAGGTTGTTCGTTAACATTAGCCACTATACCCAAAGATACTGAATACGCTTTAGTGGAAATTGGAACAAATAGCTTGGGCGAAATTGAAGAATTATCCCATATAGTCAAGCCTGATCATATTATAATAACGGACGTATCAATTGGTCATATCGAGGGTCTAAAGTCTTTAGATAATATCGTCGAAGAGAAAGCTTCCATTTGTTCAGGCCAAAAACAAAAGGGTACTGCAATTATACCAAGTGGAATTGAAAAATTTAGCCAACTAAAAGCGAAAGTTGAGGCTTTTGGACCAAAGTTAATCTCAGTAGGAGAAGATGAAGTTAGCGATGTGAGGATCAGCGATACGGAAGTTTTGAACAATGCTGTTACCTCAAAAATTTTAGATCTAAAGCAAAATTTATGGAATATAAGTCTTAAAACTGCTGGAAAACATTACATGAAAAATGCAGCTGCGTTATTGGCACTTGTGTTCTCATTAAAGTTGAATCCATCTAAAGCGATTTTTGCTTTAGAGAGTTGGTCCCCATTAGCTGGACGCGGCCAAGTTTTAGAAATTGAAGTCAAATACAGTAATTATAAAATATCCATATACCTCATAGATGAAAGCTATAATGCAAATCCTGGTTCGGTGAAATCGTCTCTAGAAACTCTTGCCAGTATCTATTCAAACCGAAAAGGTAAATATAAGTATAACAGAAAAATAGCTGTTTTAGGAGATATGCTAGAATTAGGATTTTTTGAGGTTGAAGAACATGTGAATATATCTAGATTTGCAAGATTAGATAAAATCGATAAAATTTATTGCGTAGGATCTCGTATGAGAAAGCTTTATGATGTATTGCCATCCCTTAAGCAAGGGTTTTGGACTGAAACCGCAGAAGAAATGCAACATATTTTGGTTAATAACCTTAAAGACGGCGACATAGTAATGATTAAAGGTTCTTTCTCAATAGGTATGAATACGATAGTTAACAAATTGAAAAACACTTAATAATTTAGAGTTTCAGCGATGTTGTATTTTTTGAGTTTTTTATCAGATGGTGGTGATATATTTAATCTATTCCGCTATATAACTTTTCGTGCGGGGGGTGCTTTTTTTACAGCTCTCATAATATTTTTTACTTTTGGGAAATACAGTATAAATTTTTTAAAAAAATTGCAAAAGGAGGGGCAACCAATAAGAGAGGATGGCCCCGAGGAACACATTATCAAAAAAGCCGGGACTCCTACGATGGGAGGGGTGATTATATTATTAGGGGTTATAGTCTCTACTATGTTGTGGGCTCGTTTAGATAATGAGTATGTGTGGATTATACTTTTTGTGACTTTTTCTTTCGGCTTAATTGGCTTAATTGATGATTATATCAAAGTCGTTAAAAGAAGTAATAAAGGACTTTCTGGTCGCCTGAGATTGCTAATTGGATTTCTAATCGCGTTCTTTGCAGTTTACTTCATTCAGACACAACATCTTGATGATTTGAGTAGGTCCCTTGCTTTACCAATTTTCAAAGATTATTTAGTATTTTTGGGACTCTTCTTTTTCCCATTTGCTATGTTTGTGATTGTTGGTTCTGCTAACGCTGTTAATTTAACAGATGGATTGGATGGATTGGCTATTATGCCAGTTATAATTGCAGGAGCATCGCTAGGTATTATCTCTTACATAGTAGGGAGAGCAGATTATTCGTCATACCTCGATATTCATTATATTAAAGGTAGTGGTGAAATACTTATATTTTCTTCAGCTCTAATAGGTAGTGGTTTGGGGTTTTTGTGGTACAACGCCCCTCCTGCTGCAGTTTTTATGGGAGATACTGGATCATTATCTCTTGGCTCAGCTCTTGGTTGCATAGCAGTATCAATTAAACATGAGCTTGTCTTATTGATCGTTGGAGGTTTGTTCGTGATTGAAACACTTTCTGTAATTATCCAAGTATTATTTTTTAAGATCACTGGAAAAAGAGTTTTTCTGATGGCGCCGATACATCATCACTTTGAAAAACTAGGTTGGTCAGAGTCCCAGATAGTAATAAGGTTCTGGATTATTGCGGTCATACTAGCTGCTCTTGGAATGGCAACGCTAAAGCTCAGGTAAAATGATAAATTTAAAGAGCCTGAGAAATAAAAAAGTGGGAGTTTTGGGCTTAGAAAAGACAGGTTTATCTGTTATCAAGGCTGTAGAGCAAGCAGGCGGCTCATTAATCTGTTGGGATGATGATGAAGAAAAGAGAGATAAAATTATATTTAATGGGGTCACTGTTAAAGATCTTAATGATAGAAATTCAATTAGGGAGCTAGATCTTCTTGTTGTAAGTCCTGGGGTGCCCCACTTGTACCCAAATGCACATCCAATAGTCGCCTTGGCATATGAATTAAATATAAGAGTGGACAATGATATTGGACTATTTTTTTCAAGCTATATTGAAGAAGAATATGACGCTTTCAGCGATCCACCAAAGATTATCGCTATAACGGGTTCAAATGGTAAATCTACTGCAACGGCATTGGCTAGTCACGTGCTTTCTAAATTTTTCAGTGATGTAGAAATGGGAGGCAATATAGGCAAACCTGTTTTAGAATTAAGTCCAATTAAGGAAGGCTCTATCAGGCTTTTGGAACTCTCTTCTTATCAAATCGAATTGGCAAAAAACTTGGCTCCAAATATTGCGGCTTTCATCAATTTTTCTTCAGACCATCTTCAAAGACATGGAGGGTTAGGGGGTTATTTTTATGCTAAAGCACGACTATTTTTAGAAAACTTAACAGATATGTCTGTGATTAATATTGATACCAACGAGGGCTTGTTCTTATATCAGAGACTTAACTCAGCTGATAATAAAATTATAGCTATTAGCAGTAAACTAGATATCACAGGTTATTTATGGGCTGTAGTTCTAAAAGGATATTTTATTACAGAATGGAAGAAGGGTCGGAAGGTTTACTCTTTTGATTTAAGAAATCTAGGTGATAGCTTCTTTAGCTTGCGTGAAAGTCTTTTAGCCGTTTATGCATTGGCAAGATCATTTGGTATAGCCCCTAAAAGTATCCTAACCAAATGTAATGGATTTGTGCCGCTTGCGCATAGAAACCAATTGATAGATGTTATTAGGGGTGTAAAATTTATAAATGATAGTAAAGCTACCAACGTTGATGCAACTATACATGCGCTAAAAACTCATAAAAATGTCCACTTGATTTTAGGTGGGCGTGCAAAAGAGAATAATTTTTATCAACTTCAAAATAGCATGAAATTTATATCTAAGATCTATCTTATAGGAGAGGCAGCTAAACTTATAGCAAGTAACTTGGAAGGTGATGAAATTGAGCAATGTGAAACTTTAGACAATGCTTTTGATCGAGCAATAAGTGTTGCCATGGATGGAGACACAATTCTATTCTCACCTGCTTGTGCTAGTTTTGATCAATACTTGAATTTTGAAGAAAGAGGAAAGCACTTTGTCTCCCTAGTTGAAAAATATAGGAAAAATGTAATTTAGTGTGTCTTTTTAATTTAACTAATGGTAGTGTCTTAATTAAAAACGAGCAGTAAAGATGACAGATATAATACACGGTAGCCCCCGTGCTATGCCTGTGGACAATCCATTTTTTCGTTGGTGGCAATCTATCGATCAATGGACATTGCTAGCGGCTCTAGGCCTCATCGTAACTGGGTTGCTTCTACAAATGGCGGCTTCAGTCCCTCTTGCTGACTCCAATGATATGCCTGCGTTTTTCTATGTTTACAGGCAAACTATTTACAGCATAATTTCGTTTTCTCTTATTGTCTTTTTATCTTCCACAAACTTATCAGTTGTACGAAGATTTGGGATAACAGGTTTTTTTTGTGCAGTTATTGCACTTGCACTTCTTCCAATTTTTGGCACTGATTTTGGGAAGGGAGCAGTACGATGGTTTTCATTAAATTGGCTAACAATTCAACCATCTGAATACTTAAAACCATTTTTTGTAGTTTTTGTATCTTGGATTGTTGCAGGTAACATACATAGCAATCCAAGAGCGGGGTTGACTTTATCGTTTTTTTCAATGGCCATTTGCGTATTTTTACTTGCCATGCAACCAGACCTCGGCCAGACCGTGGTTTTGATTGGTTGCTGGGTTTTGATCCATTTTATTATTGGGGTCTCTTGGCTGTTCTCAACGGTTTTTTTTACGTTTGCTTCAACTGTAGGTTTTATATTTTATCAATTCTCTAATCACGTAGCGATCAGATTACAAACTTTTTTTTCAAATGTTATCGAACCAACATCTCAGATTGGTTTAGTTGAGCAAGCAATTCACTCAGGTGGGTTTTTGGGAGTCGGTGCTGGAAACGGAAAGATCAAATGGAGCCTACCTGACGCTCACACTGATTTTATCATCGCAGTTGCCATAGAGGAATTCGGTCTAATAGTGTTTATTTTGATTTTAACACTGTTTATCGTCATCCTGTTAAGAACGCTATCAAGGTTATTAGTTGAAAGGAATCCATTTTTATTATTGGTTGGCCTTGGTTTGTTGACGATCATTCAGACGCAGGCACTTATTAATTTAGGGGTAGCGGCTCGTTTACTCCCCACTAAGGGGATGACATTGCCCTTCATCAGCTATGGAGGGTCTTCAATGGTCGCTATGGGGATATTAATGGGCATCCTACTTAATGTAACAAGGCGTAGACCCAGTGAGAATATAGATAGCTTCATGGGGGGTACTTAATGGATAAAAAAGGTGTTTGTATATTATCAACAGGAGGCACTGGTGGTCATGTCTTGCCTTGCACTGCTCTGGCAACCGAACTTAATAATGTTGGATGGGAGGTTATAATTTTTACCGACACAAGAGGTTTACAGTATGTGGATAAAAGTTCAAATAAGTACTCAATAGAGGTTGTCAACATCTCCTCGGAGACAGCATCGCTTCGAAAGAAACTAATAGAGCTATCTCATCAACTGCCCCTCGGAGCTTTGCGCTCAGCGAAGCTTATGTTAATGAAAAAGCCAAAGTTTGTCTTAGGCTTTGGTGGAGTTTCTACCTTTCCAATTCTGTTCGTGTCTGTCCTGCTTAGAATTCCCATATTTATCCAGGAACAGAATGCAGTTCTAGGAAGAGTAAATAGATTTTTTCAAAGGTTTAGTACAAAAGTATTCTGCCATTTTTCAAATACTTTATTTCTAGACTCAAAGATAAGCTTAAACACTGGCAACCCGATTAGAAATAAAGTCCTTAAAAAGTCTAACTCCCAATACCTGGAGCCTGGCCCATGGCCTATCACTTTGTTAGTGCTTGGGGGCTCACAGGGTGCAAGGTTACTATCTGATGCTTTACCAAAATGTATAGAAACGCTATCTAAGAAAACTAAAGAAAGGTTAACAATATTTCATCAGGCAAGAAGGGATGATATAGACAGAGTGCTAGCAGCTTACAGAGATATGGACCTGAGAGCATGCGTGCAGCCATTCTTTGAAGATGTGGAAAGACTAATGTCAGAGTCACAAATAATTATTTGCAGAGCTGGATCTAATACATTAGCAGATATATCGATCGTGGGAAGGCCAGCAATTTTAATACCTTTAAAGCACGCTAAAGATGAACACCAGCTTCGAAATGCTAAAATGTTTGCTGAGGAAGGCGGGGCAATAGTGGTTGAAGAAAGTCCAAGTCTTGTGGAAGATTTATCTGAAAAGTTAAGCCTTGTTTTGAGATCTCCTTCAAAAACAAGGGTCATGGCCGATAAAGCATTAAAAACGGGTAAACCTAATGCCTCAAAAAATATTATTAAAACAATTGAGATACTTTTGGGAAAAAACGAATGATTGCTACCAGATTACCTTTAAACTTGGGGCCAATACATTTTATTGGTATTGGTGGCATAGGAATGTCCGGAATTGCTGAGGTTCTTTTGAATCTTGGCTACTCTGTACAAGGTTCTGATATCAAGAAAACAAACATAACTGTTAGACTCTCATCTTTAGGTGTTAACATATTTTATGAGCATTACACAGATAACGTTGCCAATTGTTCTGTCGTTGTTATTTCTTCCGCAATAGGAAAAGACAATTTAGAGTTAAATTTTGCAAAACAGCTTGGGATCCCTATAGTTTCTAGAGCAGAAATGCTAGCAGAATTAATGAGAATGAAGTTGAACATTGTGGTCGCAGGCTCTCATGGGAAAACAACAACAACATCTCTGGTAGCCTCAATAGCAGAAGTAGGAAATTTAGATCCGACTGTTATTAATGGCGGAGTCATAAAAGCGTATGGTTCTAATGCTAGGTTAGGAGAAGGGGAGTGGATGGTAGTAGAAGCGGATGAAAGTGACGGATCTTTTAACAAATTACCTGCAACAGTTGCTATAGTAACGAATATTGATAAAGAGCACTTAGATTACTATAGTAGTTTCCTCAAATTAAAAAGAGCTTTTCAAAAATTTATTTCAAGTGTTCCTTTTTACGGAGTAGCCATTTGTTGTGTAGATGATAAAAACGTTGCCGCTGTAATCTCTCATGTCAAGGATCGAAAAATCATAACATATGGATTTTCTGAAAAGGCAGACATTACAATAAGAAATTTACGAGTTGATGAACAAGGCACCAGATTTGACCTGGATGACAAAATTGCAAATATTTATTTACGAGATTTCTATTTACCAATGATAGGTCGACACAATGCGCTAAACGCTTGCGCAGCTATCTTGGCAGCTTCAAATTTGTCAATCCCAATAAAATTTATCAAAAGTGCGTTAGTCAAATTTGAAGGAGTTTCGAGGCGCTTTACTCGGGTTGGTTTTTTTAATGGAGCTACAATAATAGATGACTATGCACATCATCCTGCAGAAATAGAAGCAGTGATTTCTGCTGCTAAAGCGATTGCCAAAGGGAGGGTAATAGTGGTACATCAGCCTCATAGATTTTCACGGCTAAGATCTTTATTTTCAGATTTTAAGAAGTGCTTTAGAAATGCCGATGTTCTTGGTATTGCACCAGTTTTTGCGGCCGGTGAACCAAAGATTGACGGAACTGATAGTAAGACTTTAATCAAATCCGTTATTACGATTAAGAAGTCAAAGGTTGAATATATCGAGGACGATATTTCCTTTAAAAAGTTTTTAAAAAATAATTGTGATCAAGGCGACATTTTCTTAAGTCTTGGGGCTGGTAGTATAACTAATTGGGTAAATAATCTATCTTTTCTAACGGATAAACCTGGACATCAATACAATGAGTAGCGCGGCTTTCGTTGATGAAAATCAATTTTCAGGATTAATAAATTATTGTTTCCCACTATCAAAAATTAGTTGGTTAAAGGTTGGTGGACCAGTGGATGTTTTGTTTAGGCCAAGAACTTTGGATGATTTATCTAGGTTCCTTCCTCTAGTGCCAGTTGAGGTGAACATCATGCCAATAGGAGCTTGTTCGAATCTATTGGTGAGAGATGGAGGCCTTCCAGGGGTAGCGATAAAACTAGGTGGAAGGTTTGCAGAGATAGAATTTAAGGATAATCTCGTAAAGCTCGGGGCTGGGAATTTTAGCTCTAAGGTTGCTGTTAATTTATCAGAACTTGGTTACGATTTGTCTTTTTTAAGAACGATACCTGGAACTATAGGGGGAGCGATAGCTATGAACGCTGGCTGCTACGGCAATTACATGGGAGATTATGTCCAAAGTATCGAGGGATTTGATAAGTCAGGCAAATTTACACGAGTGAGTAGGGAAAATATTCAATTTGAATACCGCTCTAGCTTTTTGCCAAAAAACTTTATCATAACCTCCGCAGTTTTGAAGCCAAAAAGAGGAAAAAAAAGGGTAATACAACAGAGAATGAAAGAGATGTTATCCAAGAGAGAAGAAACTCAACCCATCAAGAAAGCAACCTGTGGTTCAACTTTCAAGAATCCTGACGGAAAAGCATCACTCATATCAGAAACCTCAATAGAATTAAAAGCGTGGAATTTGATTGATAGAGCAGGGCTAAGGGGGAAAAAAATAGGTAGAGCCATGGTATCAAAAAAGCATCCTAATTTTATGATAAATCTGGGAGGTGCAACCGCTGAAGAAATTGAGTCACTCGGAGAGTATGTAAGGAAATCAGTTTATAAGAAATTTAAAGTTTCTCTTGATTGGGAGGTAATAAGGGTAGGGAGAAAATAAGATTGAATATAACAAGTAATTTAAAAAATGTGTCTAGAGTTTTAGTATTGCAGGGAGGCATTTCAGAGGAGAAGGAGGTGTCTGACGCAACTGCTGACAGCTGTAAAGAGGCATTGAAAAGAATAAAGCTAGATGTAGAAGCGGTGAGTGTTAACTCAACCAATATTTATAAGTTAGCTGAAGTAATAAAAAATAAGGATCCCGATGTTATTTTTAATGCCCTTCATGGTGGTGTTGGAGAGGATGGGACTATTCAGGGTTTGTTTGAAACACTCAGAATACCATATACACACTCTGGAGTTTTATCTTCAGCAATGGCAATGGATAAATTTATCTCAAAAAAAATATTTAAGCAATCTGGTTTGCCAGTAATAGAGGACGTGCTTTTAATTGGAGGACGCCAATTAAATAGGATACCTTTTGCTCCTCCATTTGTAATTAAGCCCAATAATGGAGGCTCCTCTGTGGGTATTCATTTTATAAAATGCGAAGAGCAAATTGAAGAGGTAAGGAGGTTTGCTTCAGATCAAGATAGGAAGTATCTTTTGGAGAAATATATTCCTGGCAGAGAGTTAACTGTGGCTGTTCTTAATGGTAGACCTTTGACAGTCACGGACATCGTAACTGACGATTGGTATAATTACGATGCCAAGTATAAAAGTGGTGGTTCGCAGCATATTGTTCCTGCAGATATTCCACAGGAGATATTCGATTTATGTATTAACTATGCAGTTAAAGCACATCATTCTTTGGGTTGCAGAGGCGTTACCCGCTCGGATTTTAGATGGAATGCAAAGAATGGAAAAAAAGGCCTATATATTCTTGAACTAAATACTCAACCTGGAATGACGAAGACTTCTCTGGTACCTGAACAAGCAAAATACGTCGATTTAGACTTACAAGACCTGTGCTTGGAGTTGATAAAAGATGCATCAATAAATAAATAGGTAAAAAAATGGAATTTTTAAAATTTAACGATCCTGCACCATCGAGGTTAGCCTATAAAATAAACAGGTTACTTTATAGGTTTTGGTTCAAATTACTTTTAATGATAGTTTTTATTGCCTTAAGCGTACTGCTAGCAAAAAAGGTTATATACCAGAACGTCGATTTGAATGCAGAAATAAGGTTTTTAACTGAGGAAAGTTCTTCTTTATATAAAGGCCTAACAGAATTATCTATAAGTAAAATTTCTGTGAAAGGTGCTCGAGAACCTTTGAAAAAGGAAATAATAATTCTGGTTCAAAATGCTGCAACAGAAGGGTTTTCAGCATTAAAAGCGCAGGCTTTAAGAGAAAAAATACAAGAAATAAATAAGGTTGCAAAAGCTTTTGTAAAATTTTCTACTGATGGGTCAGTGATTGTGGAAGTCATTCAAAGAAAAGAAGCCGCGGTATTTTTTAACAACCATTTATATGAGGTCCTTGATAGTAATGGAGTTATTTTGTCTATAAAGCAGCATTATCAAGGCCTATCAAGTTTGCCGCTTCTAGTTGGAAAAGATGGACAAAAAAATATTAACGAACTTTTATCATTAATAAATGAAATAGGATCATTTCAGTCAGAGGTATTGTACTATGAATGGGTTGGTGAGAGACGATGGAATATTCACATGAAAAACGATTTAGTCTTTAAGTTGCCAGAGAATAATTTGAATAAAGGGTTAGAGGTAATGCGTATGTTTTTAAATGAGACAGATACGCTTTTAAAACCCATAGTTTCTGTTGACCTGAGAAATATAGATAAACCAATAATTAAGCTGAGGGAAGCTCCACCAGAGCAACATATTTCTAAAAAAGCAGAGAGGTTAGCAGGTTGAGAAAACTTTTGCAGAGTCAGAGGCAGTTAAGATTCAAAAGGCTGGCTGCTATAAAAAAGGGAACGGTTGCCCTTATAGACCTTGGGAGTTCCAAGGTGATGTGCCTTGTAGTCTCACTTACAGATTCAAATCAAATAAATTCATTCTCAACAGGTAAATTGCACGGTGGACTAAGTTTTAGAGTTATTGGAGCTTCAACCACAAAATCCAGGGGTATTAGAAATGGAGAAATATATGAAATGAGGGAGGCAGAACGTGCGATAAGGACTATAATCCAAAGGGCCCAAAAAATGGCAGGGTGTCTAATTGAGAATGTCTTTCTTACTTTTTCCAGCGGCACTCAAAAATCTGCCCTAATATCATCCTCTATTAACTTTATTCAGAGGGAAGTAACAAAGGCAGATATAGGACATGCGTTGTCAAAGCTAAACTTTGCTCATGATGACTCTGAGAGAGAAATAGTTCATGCTTTGCCAGTCAATTTTAGCGTTGATGGTAAACATGGTTACATGGATCCTAGAGGAATAAGTGGAGCTCAGTTGTCGGTAGACGTTAATATTGTTTCTATCCAATCTGCAATTATAAAAAATATGGTTAGTTGTTTGAATAAATGTGATTTATCTTTGGCAGGGATAGTACTTGCTCCCTACGGTTCTGGACAATCGAGTCTTCTTGAAGATGAAATGCAATTGGGTGTTGTTTGTATTGATTTAGGTGCCGCCAGTTCCAGTCTGTCAATTTTCTTTCGGAAGAATTTAATATTTTCTGAGTCTATTAGGATCGGGGGACACCATATAACCAGTGATATTATGCAGGCATTTCAAATCTCTTATTCAGCTGCTGAAAGATTGAAGGTTCTACACGGAGGCTTGATGTCTGCCAACTCAGATGATAGAGAAACTATAGAATTGCCTGAGAACAACACAGATCTTTACACTGATAGAAGAACTATAACAAAATCAGAATTATTAGGAGTAATAAGGCCAAGAGTTGAAGAGATTTTTGACTCCCTCAGAACTATATTGGATAACTCAGATTTCGAGTTTTTGCCTGGACAAAAAATCGTCTTGACTGGTGGTGGAAGTAAGTTAGCAAATTTGTTGGATTTTACTTCAAGCTTTCTTGGAAAACCGACACGTGTTGCTGTACCAATGAGAATTCAAGGATTACCAACCTCCGCGCATGGACCGGAAGCGGCTGCTGTTATAGGGCTAGCCTTAAATTTGGCTCAACCACAAGATGAAGTATGGGATTTTAAAGCACCTTTTGAGCATGAGGGAGACGAATTAATAAGGAGAACTTGGCGTTGGGTTAAGTCAAACTGGTAAAGACTTCCCTCAGAAAAATTCGATTTAATTATAAAAATAAGTGACGAGTTAGGGTGATTCGGTTATGATACGAATCAGCAGTATAAATAATAAAAATAAACAATGGCAGGCAACAATGGCAATAAATATCAGGATTCCTGAACATCAGGAGTTGAAGCCCAGAATACTAGTATTTGGTATTGGAGGCGCCGGCGGAAACGCTGTAAATAATATGATGTTAAAAAATCTGGAGGGAGCGGAATTTGTGGCTGCAAACACGGATGCACAAGCCCTACAGCAGTCCAATGCTCAAACGAAGTTACAGTTGGGCTTAAAAAAAACGCAGGGGCTTGGAGCTGGTGCGAAACCAGAGGTTGGAAACGATGCTGCGGTTGAAAGTACTGAACAGATTGCTGATATTCTAGATGGAGCAAATCTATGTTTCATAACAGCTGGAATGGGCGGTGGAACAGGTACGGGGGCAGCCCCGATCGTTGCTGAGCTGGCAAGGGAGAAGGGAATACTGACTGTTGGTGTCGTTACAAAACCTTTTCAATTTGAAGGTACAACTAGAATGAAGCAAGCTGAAGAGGGAATATTAGCATTGCAAAAAGTGGTAGATACTTTGATAGTAATCCCTAATCAGAACCTTTTTAGATTGGCAACAGAAAAAACGACATTCACTGAAGCTTTTTCCATGGCCGATGATGTTCTCTATCAGGGTGTAAAAGGGGTAACGGATCTTATGGTTAAACCTGGGCTTATCAATTTGGACTTTGCAGATGTAAGATCTGTTATGGACGAGATGGGAAAAGCGATGATGGGTACAGGAGAAGCTAGTGGTGAGGATAGAGCTCTACAAGCAGCTGAAAAGGCAATAGCTAATCCTTTACTAGATGAGATTTCACTAAAGGGAGCAACTGGTGTACTTATAAATGTGACAGGTAGTAGTGACATGACACTTTTTGAGGTAGATGAAGCTGCAAATAGAATAAGAGATGAGGTAGACCCTGATGCTAATATAATAGTTGGATCGACCTTTGACACTGATCTCACGGGTTCTGTTAGAGTATCCGTTGTAGCCACTGGAATAGATGTATCAGAATTTTCTAAGCTAAAGCCTCAAGCGCTTGGTGAGTTAGAGAAATTCGATGGAATTGAAAACCACAAAACCAACGAAAAAGTCTATGTCCCTGAGGATATTTCACTGGAAAGCGATAACAAAAATGAAGATCTCACCATTGCTAGAGAGCCTGTATCCAGAGAAAATAACGAGCTAGAACCAATCAAAAGTAATCTAACTTCTGCTAACTTTTCCTTTTCAGAAGACAATAAATATAGAGATATTAGTGATCACCCAAAACAAATGGAGCCAGCGCTTAAACAATCTACCTCCGAGATAGATCTAACTCCAAGGAAACAAAATAACCAACCTTCTGTTTCAGGTGGAGGATTGAACAATCTTATAAGACGCATGACTGGCTTTGGAGACAAAAGAGAACAAGAAGAAAATAAAGCTACAAAAAGCCAGATGGTTAAGGAAGAAAAAAGGCTAACTACAGATAGAGAAGATGAAAGCAAATTAGAGATACCTGCTTTTTTGCGTCGGCAGGCAAACTAACCGGTACTTGAATTATTTTGACATATAAGTGTGTATTGAGCTTTCCAGTTAATTAAGTAACCTTAATATCAAAGGTTATAATGTTTCAAAAATCCATAAATAAATCATTTACGCTTGATGGAAAAGGACTGCATTTTGGTAAAGATGTTAGGATGGCTGTACACTCTGCACCGGCAGATCATGGCATAGTTTTTAAGAGAACTGATATGAAGGGAGATCGAGCTTATATCAAAGCTAGTTTTGAAAATGTATCTAATACTTATTTGCGGACGCAACTTACAAATAGGTTTGGGGTTTCAATAATAACGGCTGAGCATATCTTGGCCGCTTTTGCTGGTTTAGGAATTCATAATGCATTGGTAGAGTTGAGTGAAGATGAGGTTCCCATATTTGATGGATCATCAAGAGTTTTTGTAAAAGCAATACTTGAATCAGGGGTCAGCGAGCTGAATAAAAAGACTAAACTATACCAAGTAGTGAATAGTATTCGAGTAGGCAGTTCAAATGCTTGGGCAGAATTAAGACCTGCAAAGACTTTCTCAATAGATTTTGAGATGAACTGGCCTGGAACTGCACTCAGCAAACAAAACCTTGATATGCCTATTGTCAATGGAGCATTCGTGAGGGAAATCTGTGACAGTAGAACTTTTTGTCGGAAAAGTGATGTTGTTAGATTGCAAGATGAGGGTTTCGCACTGGGAGGAGGGATTGAAAACGCAATCATTGTTGGTGATAAAGAGATGATGGCGCAAGATGGGCTTAGATATTCGGATGAATGCGTACGACATAAAATTCTCGATGCTCTAGGAGATTTGAGCCTGGTGGGTAGGCCGATTCTAGGCAAATTTGTATCTTGTTCAGGAGGACACGGGCTAACGAACCTTCTTTTACGAGAGAGCTTTAAAAGAGGAGATATTTTTATCAGTAAGGACTTTTCAGATGGAGATAGAGATAAACTTCCGGGGTTTGATATATCAGAGATTGATACACTGAATATACTCCAATGATTAAAAACTATTTTGGCTATTTGGTCCACTCTCTTGACTTTTGCATAATATAAAAGATAGAAAGAGTGATGCTGGTTTTTTTTGGTTTATTGAAACTCGTTATCACAAATGGACTGTTTTTTCTTTTATTGGGCTGTGCCGACAAATTACCTAGTGAGGTAAATGAAAATAGTAAACCCACAGAGATAATCAAACTGGGTGATGAAGCCTATGCACAGGGCTATTATGAGCGAGCTGGAGACTACTACTCCACGTTGAACGAGTATTTCCCTTATTCAGTAGAAGATGAGCTGGGATTGAGTAAAGCAGTAACTGCCTATTATAGAGCAGAAAAATTTGAGGAATCACGCTTGGCAGCAAGCAAGTTTTTAAGCCTTTATCCAGAGAGCAACAAGGCGCAAAGCGTACTATACTTTAGATCAAGAGGTTTTTGTGATGAAATAGATATTGTTGAGAGAGACCAAATGGCTGCACAAGAGTGTATAACGAGTTTTTCAGTATTCCAACGTTTATACCCTAAAAGTGACAAAAAAAAAGAAGCAGAGAGCAATATTAGCAGAGCGAGGGAATTCCTGGTAGGTAAGCAGCTAACCGTTGGTAAATACTATTTAAAGAGAAATAATCCAACGGCTGCGATGAGAAGATTTAAAAAAATTAGGGAAACTACAAAGGTTTCTAAATTTTTACCTGAGGTCTCTTACAGATTAATTGAGAGTTTCTTGTTAGTTGGGCTATTCAGTGAAGCACTTTCTGAGAAAATGTATATGAGAAAAAAATTCCCAAACAGTAGTTGGACCGTTGAAGCGGGTAGTTTAATTGATAAGTCAGGACTTAATTAGCTTGATAAAAAAATTGTTTGTAAAAAATATTTTTTTGCTTGAAAATCTGGAATTAGAATTCACGGCAGGTCTTAATGTTTTGACTGGTGAAACGGGAGCTGGCAAATCTATTCTTTTGGATTGTTTGGGTTATCTCCTTGGAAAAAAAAATACAAAGATCGAAACTGGCAAGCAAGCCGATACAGCAACTCTAATCGGAGAATTCCAATCAGAGAAAAATGACGTAATAAATGTATTTTTGTCTAAAAAAGGGTTTTCAGTAGACGGCGATCTAATATTGAGGCAAAGCATAGGAGCAAATGGTAGACGAAGAGCTTTTATCAATGACCTTCCTTGCTCTTTAGAAATGATCCGTGAGCTGGGTAACCTAATACTAGACTTGAATGCACAGTTTGAAGAGCTGGGACTTTTGAATGTCAAAACACATAGAAGTCTACTGGATGGCTTTGGTGATTTACATGAAAAAGTAAATAATGTAGGCAAATATTGGACTAAAATTAGCGAATTAAAAAGCCTACTTGATACCGCGTATAAGAGAAAAGATGCCGTGGAGAACACAGGCTTTATTAGCAAATCAATTCAAGAAATTAATGAGTTGGAACTCGATCAGGTTGAACTCGCAAGTATTGAGTCACGTAGAGATGAGCTAAAAAAAGCCAGCCGAATTAACTCTACAATAGTTGATACTTTTCAAAGTTTGAATAGGAATTTGGTGGAAGAGAGCATTTTGAATGCAATAAAATCTCTAGAGAGATTAGAAAACAAAAAGGAAATTGATGACAATCTGCCAACTGAAATCTTTTATACTGCTCTGGAAAAGTTTTCGGAAGCTTGTGCGGTCTTGGAGCAACTTAGAGAAAAAAGCTTTAATAGTGAAAACCAACTTATTCAAATAGAGGATCGTTACCATTCAATTAAGAGAATATGTAGGGCGCACAACGTTGAGCTGGATCAGATATTCAATCTACAAGCTTCATTGGAGGAGGAGTTGAAAAGTATTAAGGGAGTTGATGAAAAAATAAAAAAGTTAGAAACAGAAATTTCAATTGTAGATGAAGCTTTTAAGAAGGAAACAGTTCATCTATCAAAGGAACGGCATAAATTTGCAAGTAAACTAGACCAAAAGATAGAAAAAGAATTAAAGTCATTAAAATTAGAGTTAGCTAAGTTCAAAACTGAGATTTCAATGATATCCGAAACCCGATTTGGATGTGATCATGTTTGCTTTACTACTGAGATTAATCCAGGCTCTGGTTTTAAGCCCCTAAATAAAATTGCATCTGGAGGAGAGTTATCAAGATTTCTTCTTGCTGTGAAGCTATGCTTTTTAGGTGATAGTGATAAAAAAACACAGATCTTTGATGAGATTGATAGAGGAGTTGGTGGAGCTACGGCATCTGCAATTGGAAAAAGGTTGCTAGAGCTCTCTAAACACGAACAAGTAATAGTGGTAACCCATTCACCTCAAGTTGCCGCTTATTCTGATAATCATCTTAAGGTTGAAAAAATTAATTTCAATAAGTCAACGGTAACAAAAGTCGACAACCTCAATGAAGAAAAGACCGTTACAGAGATAGCAAGGATGCTATCAGGAGAATTAATAACATCTGAAGCCTTAGCAGCTGCCGCCACACTTAGAAAAGCAAGTAAATAAACTAATTAATTTTAACTACCTTGCCAGGATTTAATATCCCATTTGGATCAAATGTTCTTTTTATCGAGGACATGACTTGATAAGCTTCCCCATGCTCTTTCTCCATGAACTCAATTTTACCTATTCCTACTCCATGCTCGCCGGTACACGTACCCTCCAATTCTAAGGCACGTTCTACTATTCGCCTCGTCAAGTCTTTTGCTATCTTTATATCTTCATCATTATCGGGTCTAACCATAATTCCAGAGTGAAAGTTTCCATCACCCACGTGGCCCATTATGCTGGGCACCATTCCTTTTGATTTCATCTCAATTGCCGTCTGATCTATCATTTCTGCTAGGTTTGAAATTGGCACACAAATATCGGTCACTAAAAATGTGTGGTTTGGATTCTTTGCTTTGATTGCGTAATAATAGTTGTGTCTTGCTTTCCAAAGTTTGTTTCTATCTTCAGTTGCGGTACTCCAATGAAAATCGCTGCCACCATTCCCAGCGGCAATTTCCTGTACGCTTTCAGATTGTTCCTTTACGGAAGTCGCGCTTCCATGAAATTCAAAAAACAAGTGTTCTTTTATTGGCAAGTCAAGTTTTGAGTAATCATTCACAGCTTCAATCGAGGTAGAGTCCATAAGTTCGGACCTTGCAATTGGTATCCCGAGTTGAATTGTTTCAATTATTGTCCTTACAGCACTAGATGTATCTGGAAATGAGCAAATTGCAGACGCTATCTCTTCAGGAATACCCTGCAGGCGTAATGTTAATTCCGTTATTACACCTAGTGTTCCTTCTGATCCGACTATCAACTTTGTGAGATCATAACCAGCTGAAGACTTTCTAGCTCTTGATCCCGTTTTTATAATTCGGCCATCCGACATTACTACTTTGAGACCGATCACATTTTCCTTCATTGTGCCATATCTTACCGCTGTTGTACCTGAAGCACGTGTAGCTGCCATGCCCCCAAGAGAGGCATTTGCTCCGGGGTCTACAGGAAAAAATAAGCCAAATTCCTTTAAGCTGATATTAAGCTCTTCTCTCGTTATGCCTGGTTGTACAGTAACATCCATGTCATCTGGGTTAACGTTCAAGATACTTTTCATGTTTTCAAAAGATAAAGTTATTCCACCATTTACAGGAATTGAATTCCCCTCAAGGCTAGTTCCTGTTCCCCAAGGTATTATAGGGCACTTATTATTGTTACAGATTTGTAAGATCTCGGAAACTTCTAGCTCATCTATTGGATAAGCTACTGCATCAGGAAGCACTTCCTTATAATAGGTTTCGTTTTGCCCATACTGCTTTCTTTCTGAGGCTGAAACGGATAGGCGATCACCCATTGTTTTTTTTAACTGGCTAATAGCTTTTTCAATTGACATCTTTAGTCTCACAAATCAAAACTTACTGTAACAGTTAAAATAAGAAAATAAAATATAAATGACGCACCAAAATAAAACCGATGAAACTTTTAGTTCACCATACAAGACAAGAAATCAAAAAGTTCTTTCTGAGTGGATTGATTACAATGGGCATATGAATGTAGCATACTATACTTTAGCTTTTGATAAGGCTTTAGATTTTTTCTTTGAAGATGTTCTTGGGATTGGACCTACCTTTGTTGAAAAAAATAAGGAAGGACCTTTTGCGCTTAAAGCTAGCTACAATTATTTTAGTGAGTTACTGGAAGACGAGAGCTTCTTTGTGGATATAAGTATTCTAGATTTTGACTCCAAAAGAGTTCATGTATTTGGTGAAATGAGAAAGGATAAGTCGTTAGAATTATCGGCTGTTTTTGAGACAGTACTTATGAATATGGACCTAAGCGCACGCACAGTTAAACAATATCCGGATAGAGTATTAGAACTATTCAGCATCTTTAAGTCATCATTGGTGTTAGACAATATACCCATAGAAATAGGAAAGAAAATCACGTTAAAGAAATAAACTACAAAATCTTACAGGTATCCCTTAGCCAAGTTTTTTCAGTTTGACCTAAAAAAGGGCTTAATTTTTGATAGACATTTCGATGGTATGAGTTGAGCCATATTAACTCGTCTCGGCTGAGTAACTTTTTTTCAATGAGATTTTTTTCGAACGGAGCTAATGTTAGCGTTTCAAACTCATAAAATTCTTTCTTTTGCCTAAAGTGCTTACGCATTCTTTTTATATATACTAGGTTTTCTAACCTTATGCCTAACTTGCCTTCTAGATAGAACCCGGGTTCAATGCTTAAAATCATTCCTGGCTTTAGTGGAACCGTATTAACTCGTGTTATTCCTTGAGGCCCTTGATGCACATTTGAAAAAACCCCTACACCATGGCCGGTTCCATGATCGTAATCTAAACAGTGCTCCCACAAAAAGTGTCTTGCCAGGGGATCCAGTTCCTTTCCTGTCAATCCTGCCGGCCACCTGAGTTTACTTAAGCATATGAGGCCTTGTAATACTTTTGTGTAAAGAAACCTCTGTTCTGTTAAAGCTCGTCCTTTAATAAAAGTTCTAGTGACATCTGTTGTGCCTTCAAGGTATTGCCCACCGCTATCAACCAATATTAGTTCTGAATTTTTTATCTTCTTATTACTTTTAGGTGACACCCTATAATGAGTAATAGCTGCGTTAGACCCTGATGCACTTATGGTATCAAACGAGTTGTAGAAAAATGAGGCTTCAAATTTTCTGAGTTTTTCCAGTTTCTTTACGAGAGTAATTTCATCAAGTCCTTCAATTTTTTTACTTTTTAACCATCTAATAAACCTTAATAAAGCAACCCCATCTTTTTCATGACTCTTTATAGAACCCTTTAATTCAATAGGGTTTTTCATAGCCTTGAGTAATGATATCGGGTTTGATATTTCTTCCGATTTTATTCGCTGTCCTATGATTTTCTTTTTAAGAATAAAAGGAGTACTAGTAGGTTCAAATAAAACTTTCTTTAATTTTTTTATATCCGTGAAAAAATCATTAAAATGCTTTAACTTCACATTCTTTCTAAGCTTGGTAATATTATCTTTGTAGGTATCTTTCTTTGAGTAAATGCATAAATGATCATGATATACTATGGCATAGCAGTTCATTAAAGGAGAGTTTGGAACATCTTGGCCTCGTATATTTGCTAACCAGCAAATTGAGTCAGAACACGTTAATATGAAACCCTGCTCTTTATGCAAGATGAGTTTTTCTTTTATTTGCTTGATTTTTTGACTTGTTGTTTCTCCAGATAGTTTGTACGGTCTTAAAAAAGGCTCCGCTAAGCTTTCACGTGGCCTTTCAAACCAAACTTTATCTATCAAGTTTTGAACTCCTTTAAGATTAATGGATTTTTGTAAAAGCTCTTTTTGTGTTTCTATCTCCTTAATGGAGTGCAGCCAAGGGTCAAAGCCTACTGTAATTTTTTTTTTTATATTTTTTTTTAACCAAGAAAATGGTGGACTCTTGGTGATATTTTCGATTTTAAAGAAAGCTTTGTTTACTTCTTTTTGTATCTGAATGTTATATCTACCATCCGTGAATACAATAGCTGAGCTTTTAAATATTATAGCGAATCCCGCAGATCCAGTAAATCCCGTAATCCATTCTAAGCGATTGTGAAAAGGTGCAGTAATTTCATTGAAATACATATCATTATGAGGAACCAGAAAAGCATCTATTTTGTAATCGTTTAGTTTTTTTCTCATAAGAGTAAGTTTTGCTTTTATTGATAACTCTTTTTTATAACCTTTATGCTTATTATGAGTTAACACTCAAGAACTTCCTAAGTTAGTTTTTTGTTCTTCAAACAGATCAGCTAATTGTTCTGTCATTGCACCAGCAAGCTGTTCAGCATCAGTAATTGTCACAGCCGTTTTATAGTATCTGGTTACATCATGTCCAATTCCAATAGCGAGTAACTGTACTCGATTGGCTGTCTCTATTTTATTTATAGTATGCCTGAGGTGTTTCTCTAAATAGTTGGCGGGATTAACAGACAATGTAGAGTCGTCGACAGGGGCTCCATCAGATATAACTAGCAAGATTTTCCGGTTCTCTTCTCTCTTTATAAGCCTCCTATGAGCCCACTCCAATGCCTCTCCATCAATATTTTCTTTCAACAGGCCTTCTTTCATCATCAAACCAAGGTTTAACTTTGCTCTTCGCCAGGGCTCATCAGCATTTTTATATATAATATGTCTAAGGTCATTAAGCCGACCTGGGTTCTTTGGTCGTCCTTGTGCCAGCCATTTTTCACGTGATTGCCCCCCCTTCCACGCCTTGGTAGTAAATCCTAGTATTTCACATTTAACATTACACCTTTCGAGGGTCTTCGCTAGTATCTCTGTAGATATTGCGGCAATAGATATTGGCCTGCCTCGCATAGAACCAGAATTGTCTATCAATAAACAAACGACAGTATCTTTGAAGTTAGTACTGCTCTCCTGTTTGAAACTTAAGGGAGTGGTTGGATTTAGAACAACCCGTGATAGTTTTGCTGCGTCCAACAATCCCTCTTCCAAGTCAAATTTCCAAGTTCTGTTTTGCTTAGCCTGTAGCCTTCTTTGAAGCTTGTTAGCCAGACGAGACACAGCACCCTTAAGACTATCTAGCTGCTGATCTAAGTATTCCCTCAGCTTTTCCAATTCAGCTATATCTGCAAGTTTATACGCATTTATTTCTTGATCATTATTTGCATCAAATACTTGGTAATGTGCTTCTTTAGTTTGGCTACCCTGAATATTTTGGATAATTTGATTTTCGCTTTGGTCTTCGCCTTCGATAGCTTCATCAATCTGACTATCTTCGATGTCAGCATCAGCACTTGTACTTTGTTGTGACTCCCCATCATCAGCTTCACTATTTTCCGCATCATCATTTTCTTCGTTATCTGATCCCTGGCCTGCATCTTCTTGTTCTACCTGCTCTTGATTATTCTCGTCTATGTCACTTTCTACGTCATCAAGTTCACCAAGCTGCTCTCCATATCCAAGTCTTTCAATTAATTTTCTGCTCAGAAGAGCAAATTTTTCTTGATCAAATATGTCCTCAGCTTTGTTGAATTCTGGGCTCCCAGTTAAACTCTCAAAAACGTCTTTTGCATTCAAGAGCTGATATGCTTCAGAAGGTAAATCCATTTCAGATAATTGACGTTTTATGAAATACCTAGCAAGTTGTGAAATATTTTCTTCCTGACCTGCTATAGAGTTTTTGCTAGAGTATTCTGAAGCTTCTACTTTTGTTTTTTGCCAAATATTCCTCTTTGAACCAGGATAATATTTTTCTCCAAGTAATTCACATCTTGCTATTTCTAGCTCATGATATATTTCTTTTGCTTGTTCGCCAGTCGGATCATATTTTGAAAATGTTTCCTCATTTTTAAACCTTGCTTGCAAAGCCAAAGAGTCAGCTGTTCCCCTAACTTTCAGTATTTCCAATTCAGTTGGTTCTTTACTAATCTGAGGCAGTTTTATCAATTCGCCGTAATCACCACTAGGGTCTGCCGAGAATTTTATTTTAAGGGTTTCATTTCCAGAAATAGCCCTAGTTGTCTCTGATATTGATTTCTTGATACCCTCAGTCGCCTCAGATTTTTTTTCCCTGGTCATCTTATTCTGAGGCAGCCTTTAACAATATGCTTTCTGGTAGTTCGATATCGAAACAACGTTGAAAGAATTCAGAAACGGTTGACCTTTCCAACTCATCACACTTATTCAAAAAACTCATTCTAAAAGCAAAAGCTATATCATTGAAAATTAGAGTATTTTGAGCCCAAGCTATGACCGTTCTGGGAGACATTACAGTTGATATATCTCCACCTATGAACGCTTTACGTGTCAGTTCGGCAACTAAGACCATCTTTTTTATATCTTTTCTTCCAGCATCACTTCCATATTCTGGACAGTTGGCTAGAATTATTTCTTCTTCAACTTCATTCTTAAGATAATTTAAGGTAACCACTAGGGACCAACGATCCATCTGACCTTGATTTATCTGCTGAGTTCCGTGATAGAGTCCAGTTGTATCCCCAAGTCCCACTGTGTTGGCGGTGGCAAAGAGTCTAAAAAAGGGATGTGGTTTTATCACTTCGTTTTGATCTAATAGTGTTAATTTACCCTCGGTTTCTAATACCCTTTGTATGACAAACATAACGTCTGGTCTTCCAGCATCATACTCATCAAACACTAAAGCAGAAGGATTTCGCAAGGCCCATGGAAGAATCCCTTCTTGAAATTCAGTTATCTGCTTTCCTTCTCTAAGCTTTATTGCATCTTTCCCAATAAGATCTATCCGGCTGATATGGCTATCGAGATTAACACGAACGCAAGGCCAATTTAATCTTGCAGCAACTTGCTCAATATGAGTAGACTTGCCTGTCCCATGGTATCCCTGAACCATTACCCTTCTGTTTTTTGCAAATCCTGCCAATATTGACAAAGTAGTATCATTATCAAATACATAAGAGTGTTCCACTTCAGGTACCCTTTCTGTCGGCCTTTCAAATGCATAAACCTCCATTTTTGTGTCTATTCCAAACACCTCAGCCACGTCAACTGTCTTCGTTGGCATATTTTCTTCTTTCATTACGAATCCTTATTTCATATCTACTTTAGTTTAGATAATCGCTTAAATGTCAAAGCGTTTACTATTTCTTATTTGATCCCATGCCCAGACCACCTCTGTCATTCTTTCTTCATCATCTCTTTTCCCATCATTTGTATCAGGATGCAAATCTTTAATGAGAACTTTATAAAGTTTCCTTATCTCGTCTTTGGTCATGATTTCAGTCGCGCCTAGTATTGATAACGCTTTCTGCTCTGAATGATTAAGCCTTTTTTTTGTAACCGTAGAGCCATGCTCTCTTTTTGCTGAGCCATCAATAAAGCCATATGGGTCTTCTATTCCAAACCTTAATCTAGAATTTCCATCGGAGTGAGTTCTATTTGCTGTTGACTTTGAGCCGAATGGTTTGGTTTTTCTTCCCCAGGTTTTTGACAGATTAAGCTCACTTTCAAACTCCTCCTCCGAATGGTTTTTAAAGTAATTCCACTTTGTGTTGTATTCCTTTACATGCTTGAGACAAAACCAATGAAAATTCTCTAAATCTTTTGGCGATTTAGGAGCTCTGTACTTCGCTTCTTCAGAGCAGCCATCCACCTCACACGTCCTCACAGAGGACTCAAATCCTCCCTGCGCAGAACCTTTCTTAGATCGTCTTTTTTTGTCGGCAGATACGGATATATCGTAATCAAGGAAAGATTTGTTTTGCATGTCGGTTTTTTGTTATGATTATAGAACTATATAGAATAGTGTCATTATGAATATAGCCAAGAAAAAATTTCACCTTTTGGATAAAATGTATGAATTATGTTCAAATAATTGATAACACTCTGCGAGAATACTTTAATCCTACTTTTTTAGAAGTTATTGATGAAAGTGAATTCCATCGTGGTCACGTTGGTTTTAAGGAAGGCACTCAAACTCACTTTAAAGTAGTAATTAGCGCAAAAATATTTGAAAAAATGTCTAGGGTATCTAGGGAGAGAGCTATTCATAAGGCTTTAGGTTCGAGCACAATGCAAGAAATACATGCATTATCAATAAAATTTCAATAACATTAGAGTGTGAAGTTTGTTCAAAGCATTTCACTCGTTAGTACGATATGCGTCTATTTCTGCGATAAATATAAGCTTAGAAACAACTAGCAGAGAGAAACTGTCCTATTTGTTCCCAGTATTCTGCACTGAGCACACCTATTGTCACTTTAGTTTTTCATTAACAATTTGATTTATTATTTTTGGGTCCGCCTTTCCTTGAGATTTCTTCATTACTTGACCAACAAACCAACCAATCAACTTGGGGTTGCTTTTGACTTTATCTACCTGTTCAGGATTCGCCACTATAACGTCTTCAACTATCTTCTCGATAAGACTAGTATCTTGCACTTGTCGAAGTCCCAACTTATCCACGAGCTCAGTAGGATCGCCTCCAGATCTCCAAATATGATCAAAAATCTCCTTAGCTCCCTTGCTTGAGATTTGATCTGACTTGATAAGAATTATTAAGCCTCTCATCTGTTTTGCCGTGACTGGATTTTCGTCAAAGGATAAATTATCTCTATTCAGTCGACCAAATAATTCGTTAATAAGTAAGTTTGCTGCTATTTTCCCATCCGCATTTGTTGCTATAGACTCAAAAAACATTGCTGTGGATTGCTCGGCAATTATCACCTCGGCGTCATAAGGCGTTATGTTGAAGCTATTAATAAATCGAAGTTGCTTCTGGTCAGGTAATTCGGGAAGATCATCTCGAATTTTATCAACCCACTCTTTTTCCAAGACAATTTTCAATAAGTCAGGGCATGGAAAATATCGGTAATCGTGGGCGTCTTCTTTACTTCTTAGAGGACGAGTTTCATTCTTACTTGGGTCATACAGTCGCGTTTCTTGGTCAACTTTTTTTCCAGCTTCTATAAGTTTTATTTGTCTTCGAGCTTCATAATTTATTGCTTGCTGTATAAATTTCAGTGAGTTCATATTCTTTATTTCGCACCTTGTCCCGAGTAATTCGTAATTACCTGTCTCTCTAAAACTTTGAAAAGTGTTGACCTCACACACTGAAACATTTACGTCTGCTCTCAAAGAACCCTCTTGCATATTGCCGTCACATGTTTTCAGATACCTCATTATCAACCTTAGTTTTTTTATGCATTCTACAGCTTCAAATGGACTATTAATTTCTGGTTTAGAGACTATTTCCATTAGCGCTATACCAGTCCTGTTCAAATCAACAAAACTTGTGGTTGGATCCATATCGTGTATGGACTTTCCAGCATCTTGTTCGAGGTGAATTCTTTCGATACCTACCTCTTTTTGCAATTTCTCTTCAGTTTGAATCGATATTTTTCCCTTTCCAACAATAGGTTCGTATAACTGGCTAATTTGGTAACCTTGTGGCAAATCAGGATAAAAGTAGTTTTTTCTATCAAATCTTGAAATAAGATTAATTTCTGCATTTATTCCAATTCCAGTTTTTACCGCCTGTTCGATGCAAAACGAATTAACTACAGGTAGCATTCCAGGCATGCCAGCATCTACAAAGCTTACGTTAGAGTTTGGTTCAGCGCCAAACTGGGTTGATGCGTTAGAAAATAGTTTCGATTTTGATCTAACTTGAGCATGAATCTCTAACCCTATTATAAAAACAAAATCGCTCTTTGTCCCTCTTATTAACTGTGACTTTTCAATGTTCATTTTTTTCTTCACTTTTCAACGCAATCAGTATCTAAACCTACTCCTATAATCAATAAAAATTATTACAAAGATGCCTCAATCTTGTTAAGTATTTCAGAAGTGTCTTTTGAGAGTTTATTTCCATTGGATAGAGCATTTAAAATATCTTTCGCTTTTACCCTGTAAATGTTGGGTAAGAATTTGATTTGCTCAAAAGCCTTAGTAGTACTAGCGGCAATTTGGGGATTTTCTGGATCAATTTTTTTTATCCAATCTGCTATTTCCTTATATCCACACCCATCTTTCTGATGGAAAGCATGGAAATTTCTTTTTGCAAAAGTCCCTATTACGCTATGGAAGTTATTGGGATTAAACATGTTGAAGTCGCTATGGTTTGTAAGTTCGCGGAGTCGATCTAAAGCCAATTTCGGAGTTGAATATTGTATTTGGGTGGCAAACCACTTATTCAGTAGGACCTTGTTTTTCCCATACTGTAAATAGAATTTTTTAATATTTTCTTTTTCATCGTTTCTGCCGATGTAGCTAATAAGGCACGAAGCCTTTAAGCTCATACTATTCGAAGTATTAAAGATAATATCGAGAAAATCATCAAGGAAATCTGTGCCTTTATTCAAAAATATTAACGCACATGCTAACTGTCTTTCCTGGTAATTTGAATTTTCTCTCAAATATTGTCTGTTGTGTATAAAACTTTTAAAGTAAGTTATAGAAAACTCCTTAAAATACCCGTTGTATAAATCTTCGTATTTACGAAGTTCTGTTTGTATGGCTTTTGGATCAGGTGTGCTGGTTTCTAATAATCTAAAGAAGTACTCATTATCATTGAGTGGTTCTAGAAGCTTTGCAAGTAGTGAACGTTTATCCATTTTATTTATGAGAATTTCATAAACTCGGGACATAACATTTTCTACATTGGATTGATCAGAAGCTATTTTTTCCAAAACTATATAGTCAAGCTTCTTTTTGGTTATCCACATGCTTGTGAAATCCGTTTCAAACTCCAAAATAGCAAATAAATCATCAATCGATTGTTTAAATTCAACAATGACTGGAGCAGAAAAGGAATTCAATAGAGAAATGACTGGCTTTTCATTTAGGTTCTTTAATTCAATTGAGGATGTTTTTTTATCCAGTATGAGTGTTTTCTCGGGCTGCAAAAATTGACCCTTACTGTTTAAAATCTTATAAGTTATGGGCATAACTTTAATTGAATATTTTCGATGATTTATCGGCTTTTCTTGTCTAAATGTCACTTTGTAATTTTTTCCCACAAATTTTTCAGAAACAGCTAACTTTGGTGTTCCTGGTTCATGGAACCATTTAAAAAATTTTTCTAAATCTTTTCCTAAAACAAGCTCAAAGTCTTTTTGAAAATCTTCTAGCGTACATGCGCACCCATCTTGATTTGTAAAAAACTGATTCATTCCTTCTAAAAACTTTTCTTTTCCAAGAATTTTTTTGAACATTCTTATAATTTCTGCACTTTTTTCATAAACTGTAGCCGTATAAAAATTATTTATTTCAAGGTACTTTGTTGGTCTGGCAGCATGCGAAAGTGGACCTGCGTCCTCTTTAAACTGATTTTTTATTAAGAAATCTGTTTGATTGATACGTGAAATTTCTGTCTCTAATTGGTCCTCCATGTATTCCTGTTCTCGAAAAACGGTAAGCCCTTCTTTCAAACATAGTTGGAACCAATCACGACATGTTACTCTATTGCCAGTCCAGTTGTGGAAATATTCATGTGCAATAATCGCTTCTGTAAGGGCAAAATCGGAGTCTGTAGAAGTTTCGTCATCATAAAGAATGTATTTGGAATTGAAAATATTAAGGCCTTTATTTTCCATTGCTCCCGCATTAAAGTCATCTACAGCCACTATATTAAAAACTTCTAGATCATATTCACGCCCATAATTAATTTCATCCCATGCCATCGCTTTTTTAATACAATTAAGTGCATGCTTTGCTTTACCAACATGCTCCTTTTGGTGAAAAATTTTTATTTTCACCAATTTGCCAGATAAAGTTGTAAAAGTCTCTTCGTCAAATATTAGATCACCTGCTACCAGCGCAAAAAGATAGCTGGGTTTTGGAAATGGATCGTGCCATTCGGAGTAATTATTTGAAATTGCAATCGGGTTTCCGTTCGATAACATGTGAGCATATGATCCATGTATTCTTACTGTGTAAGTAGAAAGCACATCTGGACGGTCAAGAGAATAGCAGATCTTTCTAAATCCTTCAGGCTCACATTGCGTCACCAAAATGCCTTCAGACAAATATAGTCCCTCTAAGGTTTTATTTGTTGAGGGATTAAGAATATTTTCCATCTCAACCTGAAAGTCTCTTGGGCCAAGAAGTATTTTGGGAATAACTATTGTGTGCTTCCAAAAAGTAAGAAGATCTAACCCGATCTTTTTGCCATCTATTTTTAGATAACTCAATTGAATATTTTCTCCTTGGAGGATTAAATCTGTTGGTATGCCATTATCATGTGAAAACAGAATCTTAGACTTGAGAATTGTTTTTTCAGGGTGTAAGAAAAATTCCAGTAAAACAGAGTGCTGTCTGTAAATGGGGGGAACATAGTCTTTAAGTAGTTTGTATTTAACTTCAGCCACAACGCCTCCTCTATGTCGACTTTGACTTATCCAACTATATGTTTTAATAGATAACAGGAACTATTAAAAGAAATAGATATTTAGCTATTTGATATGATACTTTGGAGAATAAATTGAAACCAGTTGTAGGCATAATAGGAAATTCGCACTTGATAAATGAAACCTATCCGGCTCAAACAACCGGTTTAATGAATATCGAACCAATTATGGAAATCTGTAACGCGATTTCGCTTGTAGTGCCGGGGGTACCGAAAAACGCCACAACTGAGGAACTAATAAGCATCTGTGATGGCTTTATCTTTACGGGGGGGCGTCCAAATGTTCATCCCAAATTTTATGGACAAAAGGCAACTAAAGAGCATGGGGAATTTGATTTGGGAAGAGATCAAGTTGTAATTCCTCTTATCAAGCAATGTGAAAGAATTGGAAAACCTATCTTAGGTATATGTAGAGGCTTTCAAGAGTTTAATGTAGCCTTTGGAGGCTCTTTACATCCTGAAATAAGAGACTTGCCTGGCAGGATGAACCACAGGATGCCACCTGATGGAACTTTGGAAGAAAAATTTGCTATAAGGCATGAGGTAACTTTTTTGACTGGAAGTATCTTTGAGAAGATATTTTGTAAAAAAATGATTAACGTTAACTCGTTACATGGACAGGGTATTGATCGACCAGGACAGAGGGTATCAATAGATGGCTTCGCGCCTGATGGCACACCAGAAGCTATATCAATTGTTGGAGCAAAGGGATTTTGTCTGGCTGTGCAATGGCATCCCGAGTGGCAGGCGTCAAGAGATGAGAATTCAGTAAAGTTGTTTTCAGCTTTTCGTAATGCATTAAACAATAAAACTTTTGCTAGCAAAAAAGAGAAGTTGGTTGGGTAGTATAAATAGACTGCTTAGTGTCGCTCCTATGATGGATTGCACTGATAGGCATTGTCGATACTTCCATAGACAACTGTCTAGGCAAGCTTTGTTATATAGTGAAATGATTGTTGATAGAGCTATAATTTTTGGCGAAAGAAAAAGGTTTTTAAAGTTCAATCCTATTGAACATCCTGTCGCTTTACAATTGGGGGGAAATGATCCAAAGCTTTTAGCTGAAGCTACCAAAATAGCTGTCGATTTTGGATATGATGAAATAAACTTAAATGTTGGTTGTCCATCGACCAGAGTAAAATCTGGAAACTTCGGAGCAGCACTAATGAAAGAAATTGATTTAGTTAGATCTTGTGTAGAAGCAATGAAAGCTTCAGCAGGAAAAATTCCAGTTACTGTAAAGTCAAGAATTGGGGTTGATGATCAAAACCCAGAAGAAGTCCTACCTGAATTTATAACGAAAGTAGCAAACTCTGGTTGCAGCGTATTTATCATTCATGCGAGAAAAGCTTTACTTGGAGGTCTGTCCCCAAAAGACAATAGAATAATTCCACCACTCCAATATCCTTTGGTTTATGAAATGCAAAATAAATTTCCAGAACTTGATATCATTTTGAATGGAGGGTTAACCGAATTAAAAGAGATTAAATCAGTTTTACAAAACCCACTTTCTGGTGTGATGATTGGTAGAGAAGCGTATGAAAATCCATCAATATTATTGAAGGTAGACAATGAAATTTTTGATCAAAAGGAAAAGATCAGAAGTATGAAAGATGCCGTTAGGAATATGATTGAGTATTGTAATCGAGAGCAGGCTGAAGGGACGGCAATAAAAGGAATTTTAAAACATTTGAAGGGGGCATTTAAGGGTCAGAAGAACTCAAAGGAGTTCAAACGTCTTTTATTCTCAAATGAAACAACAGATTTGGAAAGATTAGAGAAGCTTTCTAACTTAGTTCCGATTTATTGTTAATGGAGCAAACCATTTTTATCCCAATTAGACAAAGTTAAAAAACTATCAGGCTTTTTTTTGTTCCATATTTCTTAGACGATCCAATATGTTTTGTAAAATCAAAACAGCAGCAACTGAATCAATTATGCGCCGTCTTTTTTTCCGGGATAAATCGGCCGACAAAAGAGATCTTTCTGCAGCAACTGTTGTTAGTCTTTCATCCCAAAATGTGATGGGAAGATCGACAATATTCGAGAAATTTTTTGCAAAATCACGTATAGACTGACATTTTGGACCCTCTGATCCGTCCATATTTAAAGGTAGCCCAATTACTATTCCGCAAATTATCTCCTTTTCAATAATTGACTTAAGTTCTAAAGAAAAAACAGAAAATTTTTTCTTTTGGAGAGTAGCATAGTTTGACGCTATGCTTTGTGTTCTGTCTGATATGGACAGGCCTACCCTTTTTTCTCCTAAGTCAATGCCTAGAAAAGGACCAACTCTTTTTGTTTCATTAAAAAAATCGTTTAAATTTTCTCTAATCATTCTAATTTTTCTGATCAACTGGAATGCCCAAGTTTTCAAGTTTATTCTTTAATAAAATTAACTTTTCTTTTTTAAGAGTGTTGTTAATTTTCAGTTTTTTATAAACATTTATAGCAGACGGATACTCTTTTCGTTCAATGTGCTCTAGGGCTCTGAAAAAGTGAATAATTTCATTCAAAGCATATTTATTTTTTATTTTATTTAAGATTTTTGATGCCTCTATTGAGAATCTTCCCCCAGCTGCAATAAAATATGTATCCAATAAGAGGATATAATCATCAAGATTTGAGGACTTATTTTTTAAAGATAGTACTTTTTCTTGTGCTAAACGTGCTTCTGAATATTTATTTAAAGTTAGGCAGGTTTTTACCAATAAACTGTACCCACGGATGTCGTTTGGTCTTTTTACAAGCGTCATCTTTAGTTTTTTATATAATGAAAGCAGTTCCGCATTCCTGTCCACATCTTTTTTAGCCTGAAGGCTTTGTATATACTGGAGCTCTAATTTTTTTTGCTGTAATTGTGGTTGAAGGAGATCAGGTCTTCCTAAACCAAAATAAAGTAAAACAGTAAGAAAAATAAAACATATCAGAGAAATAAGAAACCGTTTATTAATTATGGTTTCTGAAAAGGATAGATTTTTTTGACTTTTATTAGCTACTCGCATTATTGAAATTAAGTATCTAAAGGATAAAAACAAGCTTGTAAGGATTATTACAAATAGTAGAATTGGAAAGTACATGATCTATTTCTTGTCCAGCGTCTTGTTCTATGAAAAAATTAATCTTTGGTATATATTTTTTGAACAAGCCAAACAAGGGTTAATTAGGGGAAACAAAATTTGAAAAGATACTCTTTTTCTTCTATTTTCACCGAAGCCTTCAGAGATAATCTGGGTTGGGAAAAAGCTTGGGCAAAGAGTCTACCCAAAAAAGAATATGATGTAATAATCGTAGGCGGTGGTGGTCACGGACTAGCGACGGCATATTACCTTGCAAAGAATTTCAAAGTCATGGATATTGCCGTTATCGAAAAAGGTTGGATTGGTGGTGGAAACACGGGCAGAAATACCACTATAATTCGTTCCAACTATTTACAGGAAAGCTCTATTGGTATTTATGAAAAGTCTCGATTTCTATATGAGACGCTTTCACAAGATCTCAATTATAATATTATGTTTAGCCCTAGAGGAGTACTAATGCTTTGCCAGACGGAGCATGAATTGAGAGCGATGAAGAGAACATCGCATGCAAATAGAATTAATGGGGTAGATACCAAAATGGTTACTCCAGAGGAGGTAAAAGAAATAGTGCCAATTATTAATATCGATGGGCCAAGATTCCCAATTCTAGGAGCACTCTGGCAGCCTAGGGGTGGAACAGCACGCCATGACGCTGTGGCTTGGGCATATGCTAGAAAATGCTCTGACTATGGCATCGATATTATAGAGCAGTGTGAGGTTATTGGAGTAAAAAAGAAAAGAGAGAAAATCGTAGGAGTGGAAACTACCAAAGGACACATAAAAGCAAAAAAAGTGTGTTTTGTCGCAGCAGGTCATTCAAGTGTTCTGGCCGACTTGGCTGGATTCAGGTTGCCGATCGAGTCAGTGGCTCTCCAAGCATTGGTATCGGAGCCAATAAAGCCCATCATAGATTGTGTTGTAATGGCTAATACGGTACATGGATATTTGAGCCAGTCTGACAAAGGTGAGCTAGTTATAGGTGGCGGAGCCGATGGTTATAATAATTATAGTCAACGAGGAAGCTTTCTCCATATTGAAGAAACAGTCCGTGCTTTGGTCGAGACATTTCCGGTAATAAGTCGTTTACGACAACTGCGGCAATGGGGGGGAATAGTAGATATGACAGGCGATAGATCTCCGATAATTTCTAAAACTCCTGTTGATGGTTTGTATATAAATTGTGGTTGGGGAACAGGAGGGTTTAAAGCTATTCCGGGTTCAGGTTGGGCTACGGCAGAAATGATTTATAATGAAAAACCAGGTAAATTAGCATCTCCATTTTCAATCGATAGATTTTTAGAGGGAAGACTGATAGATGAGAGCGCTGCGGCAGCAGTAGCTCATTAAAGGAGATTAATGTTATATATATTTTGCCCTACTTGCCAAAGAGATTGTGATGAAACGGAGTTGAGTTGTGGCGGTCAAGCCCACTTAATAAGAAGAGATCACGCTTCAAGCGATAAAGATTTCTATAAATATCTATACGAAAGAAAAAATGATAAAGGTATCATTTTTGAGCGGTGGAGGCATGTTTATGGTTGTGGAAAATGGTTCCATACAGCTAGATGCACCATCACCAATCAAGTATTTGGCTCGTATTCAGCAAAAGAGGTGCAACCACCCAAATCTATTTTAGCAACCATTAGGCGTTACAGAGTTGACTTCAAGGGTTGGGGAAAATGAGTTCTAGACTGCCACAGGAAGGTTCTCGTATAAACAGAGAAAAAACAGTTGATTTTAGATTTAATGGAAAAAATCTTAAGGGTTTTGATGGCGATACTGTTGCTTCTGCGCTGCTAGCCAATAATGAACTCTTAGTGGCAAGATCCTTTAAGTACCATCGGCCACGAGGTATTTTCTCGGAGGGTGAAGAAGAACCAAATGCCCTAATGGGAATAGGAGAAGGGCCCTATTTCGAACCGAATATCAGGGCCACAGAGGCAAAAATCAAACAAAATATGAATGTTGAATCGCAAAATCACTGGCCTTCGTTAAGATTTGATTTTCTTTCAATTAATAATTTATTCTCTAGGTTCTTTGCTGCAGGCTTTTACTATAAAACTTTTATGTGGCCAAGAGCAGCATGGAAGTATCTCTTCGAGCCGATGATTAGGCGAGCATCCGGGTTAGGAAATGCACCAAGAGATTATGATGAGGCGCATTATGAACATATTTATCACCATACAGATGTACTAATAATCGGGGGTGGATTAGCAGGCATAACAGCTGCCAAAGCACTTAGTGACAGAGGTCTTTCAATCATGCTTTGTGAAAAGGATTGTGTGATGGGTGGAAGGTACCTGGAGGATTGCGAATCGGGGAACCGAGAGCGATACAAAAAATTACATAAAAGCAGTATGGAAATTTTGAAAAATTCCAAGGATATTTCTGTTAAATTAAATACCACTGTTACTGGTATTTTCGATCATGGTTTTGCATTGGCTTATGAAGAGAATCAACATAGTGATACAGCTACCAAAAAAGCATTGTGGAAAATTCGAGCGAAAATAATTATTCTTTGTACTGGTGCCATTGAAAGACCATTAGTATTTCCAGATAACGATTTGCCCGGAATAATGTTAGCTGCGTCAGTTCGTGATTACTTGCAAAAGTATGGTGTTCTGTTAGGTGATCAGTTAGTACTTACAACCAATAATGACTATGCTTATAAGACAGTCATTGAGCTTAAGCGCAGAGGTATTGATGTACCAGTAGTGCTAGATACGAGAACTTCATCCGATGATCCAATCATTGAAGAGATCGAGAGTTTGGGTGTTAGAATACTTTTCGGAAAATGCATAGGTAAAGTCGAAGGTAAGAGAAAAGTAGACGCTGTGGGTATTTGTTCTGTAAATGGTCAGGGGACAATTGAAGAATTGATTCCCTGTAATGCAATAGCTGTTTCTGGTGGATGGACACCAAATGTAAATCTTTGGTCACATTGTGGTGGGAAACTTCTATGGGATGGTGAATCTGGGTTTTATAAACCTGATCCTGAAAACACACCAATAGGGAAGGAAGGTGAAACCAATATGTTGGTCCTAGGCGCTGCCGCTGGCATTTTTGGTGACTATGATATCCAAGATCAAGTCCCACGCAAAATCAATCAATTGGCCTCGCGATTAAAGATTAAGTCGAAACGATATATTGAGACAAACATATTTTCTAAAGAGCCAGAAAAAAAGGGAATACCCACCTACGTAATACCGCATGGGGCATCTAAAGAAAAACATAAAAAGATGTATATTGATTTTCAAAATGATGTGAAACTTAGTGATTTGCAGCTCGCTGCACAAGAAGGGTTTGAAAATATAGAACATGCAAAAAGATACACCACCCTAGGGATGGCAACTGATCAAGGTAAGACATCAAACATCAATGGTATCCATGTATTATCACAAATCTTAGGAAAACCGATTGATCGCATTGGGCACACAACTTTTAGACCTCCATATAAACCAATTCCGCTAGGGCTAATTGCTGGTCAGTACGCAAAAAAACTATTCAAGCCCATCAGGAAAACTCCAATTGATAAATGGAATTCAAGAAAAAACGCAATGTGGGAGCCCGTAGCAGATTGGAGAAGAGCATACGCATATCCTAGAGGTAACGAGAGTTTGGAAGAAACACTAAGTCGCGAAGTTTTAAGTGTCAGAAAAAATGTCGGTCTTCTTGACGCATCAACGCTCGGTAAAATATTGGTCAAAGGCCCTGATGCAGGTCAATTTTTAGATTTAATTTACACCAATATGATGTCGACCTTGAAAGATGGCAAATGCCGATATGGTTTAATGTGTAATGAGGCTGGTTTTGTTTTTGATGACGGAGTTGTCGCGAGGCTTAATGAACAATCGTTCTTATGTCACACAACATCTGGAGGTGCCGATAGGGTTTTTTCCTGGTTAGAAGAATGGCTTCAGACAGAGTGGCATCATTTGAAGGTATTCATAGTCAACTTAACAGAACAGTATTCACAAATAGCAGTTGCTGGACCTAAAGCTAGGGAGCTGTTACAATCCTTCAAGTCTGTTGACTTATCTGCTGAAAAACTTCCTTTTATGCATTTCATAGAGACTTATATCGATGATATTTGGGTAAGGGTTTACAGAATATCGTTTTCAGGTGAGCTATCCTACGAGTTAGCGGTTAATTCCAATCAAGCTGAAGAGTTGTGGAATAAGCTTATTAAGGTAGGAAAGAAATACAAAGTACAACCATATGGAACTGAGGCACTTCACATTTTAAGGGCTGAGAAGGGATTCATCGTCGTGGGAGATGAAACAGACGGTACCGTTACGCCTCATGACTTGGGAATGGACTGGATTGTTTCAAAAAAGAAAAAAGATTTTATAGGGAAAAAAGCGTTTAGTTTGCCTTATCTAAATTCAAGTTTGAGAAAGCAGTTAGTTGGCATACTGACCCTTGATAAAAACAAGGTACTTCCGGATGGATGTCACGCTGTTGAAGATGGTAAAGCTATTGGGCACATTACTTCTACTTATTTCTCTCCTACTTTGAAAAGAGCAATAGCACTCGGATTAATAGAGAATGGTAGATCTAGAAAAGGGTCAACCTTAGAGTTCGAGAGTTCAAATAAAGAGTCTATCTTCGCAAAAATTGTGGAGCCTAATTTCTATGATCCAGAGGGTACCAAACAAGATGGATAAAATAACGGATGATACATTTGTAGACGTATATTTAATTGGATCAATAAGATCCCTAAATATACGAGTGGATCAGAGGGATAAAAAAAGTCTAAATATTATTAAAAAAAATATTGCGATTGAGCTTCCATCAGTTCAAAAGACATCAGAGAGGAAGGGCTTAACACTTTGCTGGATTTCAAATGATGAGTATCTTCTATTAAATGAAAAAAAAGAAAACGATAAGTTGTTTAATGAATTCAAAAAGCAAATGAACTTAACAACTGGGGTTGCTGAAAACACAACGGATCTAAGAGTATGGTTCCTAGTTAAGGGTGGAAGGGCACTAGATATATTACGCAAAGGAGTCCCATTAGACTTAAGTAAATCAAAAATTTCCAAAGGTAGTTTTTTCAGAACAAGACTAGGTGAAATACAAATCAATATTTTAATTAAATCTTCAAATGAAATACTTGTATCAGTTTTAAGGTCTCACAGAGATTATATGGTTGATTGGTTCGAAGTTTGTACAATGCGCGGAACCGAAATTAATTTTGATCTGTAATTTTGGTTATCCAAGACGCTTCCAATTTCCTAATTGCTTCTATTCTTTGCTCAGGTGAAGGATGACTGAGTGTCCACGTTATGCGAGATGAAATTATACCAGTCAATTTTTCTATTTTTTTTAGTAAGCTAATTTGTGGCGCAGTACCAATACCAGCTTTGATTAATAGTGCGGCTGCGTATGAGTCTGCTTCAAATTCATCTTTTCTAGAAAGTCCAGAAATGAGTGCTTGGGATATGTATCTTCCAATTATTGATCCGAAGTATGGAATTAGCCTACTTAGTAAGGTTGAGAACACCAAAGAGATGGCACTTATTGCAGAAAAAGTAATCATGCGTTTTTTTGTATGGCCTAATGCTAAGTGTCCTAACTCATGTGCAATAACTGAGGTAAGTTCAACTCCCGAAACTTTCCCTGATTTATACTGGTTGATAAAGCCTTGAGTTATATATATATTTCCGTTTGGGGTTACTAAACCATTAATTTGGTTTTCATTTAGAACGAAAACTTTTAATTTGCGCAAATCCAAGATTGATTGAAACAACTTTAAATAACTTTCGATTACAGGGTCGTTGAAAACTTGAGATTTCTTTTCAAGTTTTTTGTCTAAATTTCTAGATGAAAAAACCGATCCTAAATAAAAGACAATTACTAACAGAGCGAATGGAAGAATTTTAGCGATCATTTTGATTAGGAAAGGTGTCTCATACCTTCTTTCAAGCCATTAAGTGTAAGTGGGACCATTTTATCTTCAAATATGTCCTTTATAATATGAGTTGAGTGCGTATATTCCCAGTGTTCTTTTCTGGTAGGGTTTATCCATAAATAGTTTGGCCATTTCGTTATGGCTCTCTCTAGCCACGTTCTTCCTGACTCGGCATTATAATGTTCATTAGCTCCTCCTGGATATTCTATTTCGTATGGACTCATTGAGGCATCTCCCACAAAAATACATCGATAGTCCTTACCATAAGTATTCATTACTTCCGTCGTAGGTGTTTGTTCAGTCCATCTCCTATGGTTATTTTTCCACACTCCTTCGTAGAGACAATTATGAAAATAATAGTATTCGAGATGCTTAAATGCTGTCCTAGCTGCTGAAAATAATTCCTCAACTTGTTTTATATAAGCATCCATAGATCCACCAACGTCAAAAAATATTATTACTTTGATCGAGTTTCTTCGTTCAGGTCTGGTTTTTACATCAATAAAACCACTCTTAGCAGAGGAACTAATTGTGTTCTCGAGATCCAGTTCTTCCTCTGCCCCATCTCTTGCCCATCTCCTTAATCTTTTAAGTGCTATTTTCATCCCTCTAGTCCCGAGCTCTATATCACTATCAAAGTTTTTAAATTCTCTTTTGTCCCAGACCTTAACAGCGCGCTTGTGCCTGCTTTCGTGTTGCCCAATACGTATTCCCTCTGGATTATATCCGTAGGCTCCGAACGGTGATGTTCCTGCTGTACCTATCCATTTGTTTCCGCCCTGATGACGATCCTTCTGTTCTTCCAAGCGCTTTTTTAGTGTTTCCATTAGTTTTTCAAAACTACCTAAACTATTTATCTTTTCCATCTCTTCATGAGATAAAGTTTTTTCAGCTAGCTTTCTTATCCATTCATCAGGTATTTTAATTTTTCTAAATACTTCTTCTATTTCAATTGCTTCAAGCCCTTTAAATACATGTGAAAAGACTTGATCGAATCTATCAATATGTCTTTCGTCTTTCACGAGTGAGCTGCGGGCCAAATAATAGAAGTCGTTTACATCAAAAATAGCAACGCCCGCTGTTAGCGCTTCTAGAAAAGTTAAATATTCCCGGAGAGAAACCGGAACTTTGGCGTTTTTCATTTCGTTAAAAAGATTTAAAAACATACTGTGCCTTTTCTACTTACCAAATATGATTGCAATCACTATCCCTGATATAAAAAATATTATAGAAAGTACTGCGGATCTATGCAAGATATCCAATGTTTTGCGTTTGCGGTTTATTAGCATCCCCATTACCAACCCAAATATGGTCATTAAAGCTAGAAACATTCTTTTCAATTACTTTCGTTGTTTCTTCTTGCCATAAACGCAAGTCTTTCAAAGAGATGAACGTCTTGCTCATTTTTTAGAAGCGCTCCATGTAGTTTTGGTAAAATATTTTTTCCATCCATCTTCAGGTCATTAGCATCAAGTTCTTCAACTAACAAGAGTTTAAGCCAGTCTAACATCTCAGAGGTGGAAGGTTTCTTCTTCAAACCGGGAACTTCTCTGACTTCAAAGAACTGGCTTAGTGCTGCATCTAGTAGATTTTTCTTAACATTGGGAAAATGAACATTCACTATTTTTTCAAGCACCTCTTTTTCAGGAAATTGAATGAAGTGAAAGAAACATCTTCTCAAAAAAGCGTCTGGTAATTCTTTTTCATTATTGGATGTTATTATAACAATGGGTCGATTTGATGCTCGAATTGTTTCACCTGTTTCGTAGACAAAAAACTCCATTTTGTCTAATTCCTGGAGGAGGTCATTAGGAAATTCAATATCTGCTTTGTCTATTTCGTCTATTAAAAGAACGGCTTTACCATCTGTTTCAAAAGCTTCCCAAATCTTCCCCTTTTTAATATAATTTTTTATATCCTTGACTCTTTCATCACCAAGTTGGCTGTCCCTTAATCTACTTACGGCATCGTATTCGTAAAGTCCTTGTTGGGCTTTTGTAGTAGACTTAATATTCCATTCAATAATTGGAAGTGAGAGACTTTCAGCAATTTGTCTAGCAAGTTCTGTTTTTCCTGTACCTGGTTCCCCCTTAACCAAAAGAGGTCGTTCTAAAGTTATAGACGCATTAACAGCTAGAGTTAAATCATCTGTAGAGATATATTCTGATGTACCTTCAAACTTCATTAAAATATCCTTTCTAATCCAATAAAAATTTTTAAAATCTTGTAGTGACAAATGTTAAAATTTGTATTATCGAATATATATATTGTATTTCTAATCTATCTTATTTGGGGGAATTATGGGTTTAGATTTTATAAAGTCAAAAGAATTTTTAAATGAAGGATATAGACCTTCGGAAGACGAGCCTTTCATGAATGAAGCTCAAGCAGATTATTTTAGGGGTAAGCTACTTGATTGGAAAAAATCTATATTGTCAGAAAGCAAAGACACCATCAAAGGAATGAAGGAAGAGACTAGGAATATCCCAGATGTAGCAGACCGTGCGTCAGAAGAAACAGATCGCGCATTAGAGCTAAGAACTAGAGATAGGCAGAGGAAGCTTATTTCTAAAATAGACGCTGCATTAAGAAGAATCGAGGATGGGTCTTATGGATACTGCGATGAAACTGGCGAACCCATATCTCTGAAAAGATTGGATGCTCGTCCCATAGCGACGCTAAGCGTTGAAGCCCAAGAACGGCATGAGAGGCGTGAAAGAGATCATAGGGACGAATAGGCTAGAAGAAAATTTGGGTCTTAGTAAACCTATCAAATTAAGGGTAGCGATAATCGGAGCAGGTGTATCTGGATTATGCTCCGCTCTATTCTTGCGAAGGCTAGGCCACGATGTTACTGTTTTTGAAAAAGATAAGTCGATTAAGAACGAAGGTGCTGGTATACAGATTACCTCAAATGGTTTGCACATTCTCGAAAAGTTAGATCTTTGTGAATTGGTAGTTCAAGCTGGTTTGAAACCAAATAATCTGTGTTTGTATGACGAGGATGGCTTTAGACGTATTGGTAGTTTAGAGCTACTTAACGGATTGAAGCACCGCTACGGTCGGTCTTTTATAGCTCTACATAGACCACTTCTGATAAAAATATTGTTCCAAAAAGTAAAATCAGAGAAAATCAAGGTTAAATTCGGCTCAAGAGCGCTTCCACTAAAAACGCGTGATGAAAAAAATGTATCCATTTCTTATAAGGGGGAAGAAATTAAAAAAGATTTAATAGTTGTTGCCGATGGAGTAAGCTCTGGATGGAAAAAAACTATTTTCACAGAAATCAAGACTCGAAGTATTTCTCAAGCGGCATATAGATTTCTGTTGAATAAAAGGAACTTACCGCCCATTTTTTCACATAACAACATAAATCTTTTTTTTGGTAGGGGTAGACACTTTGTTACTTATCCAACAGGTAACAAAGATATGATTAACTTTGTTTTTTGTAAAAGAGAAAAGAGTTATCTAGTAAATGATTGGAAGGAAAAGGTAACAAAGCAACAATTCTTCAAGGATTTTGAATTAAATGATTGCCTTAGAATTTGTCTTTCTAACGTTAAAACAGTTTATAGATGGCCTATCATTGAGAGTGGGCTACCTTCTGCAATTCATAAAAAAAATGTGGTTTTGGTTGGAGATGCAGCACACGGTATGCTGCCCTATCTCGCTCAGGGAGCCAACAAGGCCTTAGAGGATAGCTGGGAGTTAGCAAAATATATAAAGACTTACCCATTAGACCTCAACAAAAGTTTAAAAAAATACTCCGAAAAGAGAATAAAGCGAATAAAAAAACTAGACAAAGTTTCTAGACTAAATGAAAAGGTTTATCATTTAGAGCAGAGAGTAATTAGAGCAGTTTTTTTATTCTTTTTAAGTTGTATGATAACTTTGGCACCTAAGGCTTTTTTCAAGAGGTTCGATTGGATTTATAGCTACAAAGGTTGAATTACGTTGTACTAAGTAGAGCCCAAACGGGAACATGGTCAGATGGTTTGGTTTGGGCTCTCAAAGTTGTATCGATCCAGCTATCTTCCAATTTATCAGCTGCATTTGGGCTTAAAAGTATATGGTCGATTCTTACCCCATTATTTTCTTCCCAAGCTCGATCTCTGTAATCCCACTGAGTAAAAATTGAATCAGACTCATCTAGTATTCTTATCGCGTCTAAGTATCCTAAATTAAGTAGGTGATTGAATTTTGCTCTAACTTCATGCGAAAATAATGCGTCTTCCGTCCAACGTTCGGGATACTTGCAATCATTATATTGAGGAATTACGTTGAAATCTCCTAGAACAACAATCTCTTCTTCATGCTTAAGAGCTTGGTGGCAATATTCATTCAATCTATCCATCCATCCCAACTTATATGAAAACTTTTCGGTATCCTTTGGGTTTCCATTTGGTAGATAAATACATATAAATCTCTTTTTTTTATAATAAACTTCAATGAAGCGTGCTTGTTTATCGTCATTATCACCAGGCAAAACCTTACTGGATAGCTTGGCCTCCTCTTTTGTAAGGATCGCAACGCCGTTAAATGATTTTTGTCCGTTTAGGTAGCAGTGATAGCCAATTTTTTCAAATGCAGAGCTAGGAAAGTCTATATCCTGAATTTTTATCTCTTGAAGGGCGACTACCTCGGGATCTGTACGTTTAAGCCATTCTATTAGCGTATCCATTCTTGCTCGCACACCATTAACATTGAAGGTGACTATTTTCATCTGCCCATCTATTCAAATGAAGGTGAGAAGGAAAAACTCGTTCCACATCCGCATGATGAAGTAGCGTTAGGATTATTAATTTTAAAACTTGATCCTATAAGTTCTTCACTATAATCGATTTCTGCGCCTTCTAAAAACTGTAAAGAAGTTTTATCTATAACGACCCTACAGTCCTCTTTTTCGAAAACTTGATCGTCTTCATTAACTTTTTCAACAACATTAATAACATACTGAAAGCCTGAGCATCCACCACCCTTCACGGCTACTCTCAAAGTTTTGGTATCACAAGAAGATGATATCTTTGCAAACGCTCGGTCTGTCACTATAGGAGGTATTTTTAAGTTCACTTTTTTTCTTTCTTTACATCTAAAGCTATAGCGTAATATATACTTGTCTAGTTGAATAGGCAAGCAGAGAGCATTTTTTGAATATAGCAGCTGATCCGAATAAGTCTTTAGGAAGAGTGCATAAAGAAGAACCTTGTTCCATAAGATCTATTTTCCAGAGAGACAGAGATAGAATTATCCACTCAAAGTCTTTCAGAAAACTGCAAAACAAGTCTCAAGTGTTCTTTTCTACTACGAATGATATTTTCCGAACACGACTTACACATACGATTGAAGTGAGTCAAATAGCAAGAACTATTGCAAATGAACTCGGTTTAAATATTGATCTCTGTGAGACCGTTGCCCTTGCTCACGACTTAGGTCATCCGCCTTTTGGCCATACGGGTGAGGAGAGATTGAATAGTCTCATGCAGGAAATTGGGGGCTTTGACCACAATTTCCAAACGCTTAAAGTAGTTACCATATTAGAGCGACAATACTACAATTTTTATGGACTCAATTTATGTTTTGAATCGTTAGATGGAATTGTAAAGCACAATGGACCTATTAGCGATCAAAATAAAACCATTCCTGTGTTTTGGGATGAAAATATATCTCTGGGAGATCGGAAAAGAATACATTTAAATCTATTCCCGACTTTAGAGGCACAAGTTGCGTCACTATCTGATGATATTGCTTATTGTGCACATGATATTGCCGACGGGTATGAAGCGGGGATATTATCGTTTATGAAATTAAAGAGCTCTCCGTTTTTTGGTGAGCTTTTAGTTTTAGAGCAACCGTTTGGAGGTTCCGCGTCACTTTCAGTTGCTCATGGTTGTAGAAAGCTAATTAGATATTTGGTAAACGATTTAATGCGCCATTCACGAGTGAACATTGAAAATTTTCAAAATAATACAGCAAACATAGATATGATAAACTTAATAAACTTTTCCCCTGAAACAGGTAAAAAAGTGGTGGAATTAAAGAAATATCTGTTTAAAAACCTATACAGGAGCAAGGAGATTAATTTTATGAGGAGCCAGGCAAAGGAAGTGATAGATGAATTATTTAAATACTTTTTCAATAGATTCGATAGTATCCCAGTATCATTTTTGGAAAATAAATATTATTCAAAATTCAAAACCATGAGACACAGAAAATTAAATCTAGTTGGGGATTTTATTGCTAGCATGACCGACAAAGAGGCGCTAGAGATGTTTGACAAAATAAGAATAAAAAGTAAATAAAAATCTAAGGGAGCGAGCATTGGACATTATCAATATTTTAAGAGATAAGATCCTAAATATTGTGAGCGAGCTGGTTGAAGACAAGAATTTTAAACAACCAATTAACATTAATAATATTGTGGTAGAGCGACCTAAGAGACAAAACCAAGGCGATTTTTCGACAAATGCGGCTATGGTTCTTGGAAAGGCGCTTTCTTATAATCCAAGAGATCTTGGGGAAATAATTTTATTTAAGTTAATTGATGCAGAGCTCATAAATAACGTTTCACTGGATGGGCCAGGTTTTCTTAACATTACAATTAATCCTAAGTTCTGGGATAGGCTTATAGTAGAAATCGTTACAAATACTTTTAAATACGGGCAGATTAGCTTTGGTAGTGGAAAAAAAGTAAACTTAGAGTTTGTATCTGCCAACCCGACAGGCCCTCTCCATCTTGGGCATGTAAGAGGAGCCGTATTTGGTGATGTACTCTCGCGACTATTAGAGTTTGTGGGTTTCAAAGTTACTCGTGAATATTATGTCAATGATGGCGGTGCACAAATTGGAATTTTAGTTAGAACCATATATTATAGGTATCTAGAGAAGTTAGGAGAATGTATAGAGCTGCCTGAGGAATCCTATCCTGGAGACTATCTAATTCCAATAGCTGAAAAGCTTGTAGAAAAATATGGGAACAAGCTTAAAAACCTTGAAGAGTTTGAACGGGATAAAATTATTCGGGGCCTTTCTATAGATTACATGATGGAAATAATAAAGGCTGATCTGAAATCTTTGAACATAGAAATGGATAATTACTTCTCCGAGCAGTCAATGATTAATTCAAATGGAATAGAGGAGTCTCTTAGTACCCTTAAAGATAAAGGATTAATTTATAAAGGGATAATTGACGCACCTAAAGGCAAGACATATACTGACTGGGAGGCCCGAGAGCAGTTATTATTTAAATCAACTGAATTTGATGATGATATCGATAGACCAATAAAAAAATCGGACGGATCATGGACCTACTTTGCTCCTGACTTGGCGTATCACGCGGATAAACTAAAAAGGGGCTTTGACGTGGTGATCGATGTTTTAGGAGCAGACCACGGTGGATACGTAAGCCGTCTAAAAGCTGTAATAAAAGCTTTCACCGAAAGAAAAGTTGAATTTGAAGTCAAGTTGGTACAACTAGTTAAGCTTATAAAGAATAAGAGCGTCCTGAAGATGTCAAAAAGAGCGGGTGAGTATATACTTATTCAAGATCTTTTAAAGGAGGTAAGCGCTGATGTTATTAGGTTTGTTATGCTTAGCAGAAATAATGATGTGCCCTTAGATTTCGATATTGATTTAATGCTGTCTAAGTCAAAAGAAAACCCAGTATTTTATGTGAATTATGCTCACGCCAGGATAGTTTCCGTTTTAAAACGAGGGGAGGAATTAAGCATGTGGCCGTTAGCAAAAATAGGAGATCTAGAAGGAAACGTACCTCCTTTTATGGAAAGTGAGTTAACTTTAATAAAAAAACTTTCAGAGTGGCCTAATGTGGTTAGACAGTCAGCTAGGTATCATGAACCCCATAGAATAGCTTTTTACTTAAATGAGGTTGCCTCCTCTTTTCATAGTTTATACCAATCCTCAAGTGGGTCCACTAACTACAGGTTTATAGTCGAGGGATCAAAAGAGCTGTGTGTTAGACGTTTGGCTTTAGCCAAATCTACTCAGATAGTAATAAAAAATGGCCTTACTCTTCTAGGTATTGTTCCTTTGGACGAAATGTATTAACATTTAGAGAAAAAAAAATGAGCGAACAGGCAGACGACATTACATCTTATACTTCAGATAGAAAGTCGATATTAGACTATATTTTTATCGTGGGAAGTTGGCTAGTAAGCTGTTTTTCATTGGTAGTAATAGGCGTTATTGCGTATTGGGCTATAAAAATCCCAGAAAAAAACATAAATAATTTACCCATAATAAATGCTATGCAAGGGGAGATAAGGATTGAGCCCGATGAACCAGGTGGCAAATCATTTCACGATGAAGGTTTATCAATTTACAAAAGTCTTGAGAATGGTAGCAAGATATTGGACAAAAATGACATCATGTTGAATAAAGCTGATCAAAATTCTGTAAATCTTCGAACAGAAATAAGGAGTAATGAACTTACTAAGGATGATCAGAAAGATTTGACTACAGCTATTGAGGAGGCGCTCAAAGAGGTCGTTAACGGTAATATCCAAGTAAAAGATAAGTCAGTAGCGAAGAGTCAGCTGGGGTTTCTAAAGCTTTATTTAGGTTCATTCGGTTCAGTTTCACAAGCGCAAGAGTTTAAACAATTCATAAAAAAAAGAAACAATAATCTGCTCAATAATGACAACCTAAAAATATTTGAACAATCAGAAGGTAAAAAAAGGTCTTTTAGAGTTGAATTGATGAACATTAGTTCGATAGAAGAAGGTGAGAAATTGTGTTCAATGCTTTCCAGTAAACAATTCTCTTGCTTATTAGTTAATGAACAAAGTGTTAATTAATCAATAAATGGAAGAACCAACTGAATATCATTCGAGTGCTAAGCCAGAATTACACGTCATTTTGGATGGATTTGAAGGCCCATTGGATCTTTTGCTTACATTAGCAAAGAGTCAGAAGGTAGATTTAAAGAAATTACAGCTAGGTATTCTAGCTGAGCAGTTCTTAAATTATCTGAAGAATCATGGGTATAAGTTTAAGTTAGAATTTGCGGGAGACTACTTAGTTATGGCTGCATGGCTTACGTTATTGAAAAGTCAATTAATCATTCCTGAAGATGAGCTTAAAGAGAATGATGGGGACAAGATCAATCAATTATTAGCACTTAGACTTGAGAGATTAGCTAAAATAAGAGAAAATGCTACATGGCTATTTGATAGACCTCAGCTTTCACAAGACTTTTTCCCGAGCTCGATTAGTAAAAATAAAAAAGTAATAAAGGAGGATTGCATAAACGTCCAGATTGCAGATGTATTGAGAGCCTATACAGGGATTATAGATAAGCAGGATTATGAAGTTTCATTGCAAACGAAAGAGGAATATTTGTTTTTAGATAAGGCAATTAATTATATTGAGCAAAGGGTTAAGGGATCAAAAGCATTAATCAGTTTTTCAAATTTGGTTAAGGAAATTCATACTTTATCAGGGATTGACGCAAAGCGTTGCGCAGCATCTATTTTCTGCGGACTACTCGAACACGCAAAATTGGGAAAAATACAAATGAAGCAGACAAATACCTTTTCCAGTTTGGAGTTGGCAATAGTAAGCAATGGGAACAAAGGATAGTGAAGTTATCTTTGAACGAACAAAATGCCGAGAGAGTTATTGAAGCGTTACTATTTACGTCTTCCGAGGCAATTTCTATTAAAGAGTTAAAGAAAAATTTGCCCACAAATATAGATATTGAATCGGTAATTGAAAAATTACAAAAACATTATGAAACAAGAGGAATAAATTTAAAACGTGTAGGCAAGTCAATTGTTCTTCGTACTGCCAAAGATTTAGATCATCTATTTGTTAAAAAAAAGGTAAAAAAAAAGAGCCTATCAAGAGCAGCAAGGGAGACCTTAGCAATTATCGCATATCATCAACCAGTTACTAAACTAGAAATAGAAGAGATAAGGGGGGTAAGTGTAGGATCTGGCACTATTGATGTATTAATGGATTTAGAATGGATAAAGTTCGGTAGAAGAAAATTAAGCCCCGGTCGTCCTGTAACTTTCCTCACCACTGACATATTTCTAGATTACTTTGACTTGAGTAGTACAAAGGATCTCCCAGGAGGTAAAGAACTAAGAGAGCTCGGGTTATCTGTAAGAAAATTAAATCAAGATTAAGCCACTACCAACTTTCAAAATGTTTTGATAGCTTAAGTGTTTGTCCTTGATAGTTAGATCCAATCATTTCTCCATAAGTAGTGCTTGGTAAGCTGGATAGTGACTCATATATCAACTTGCCAATAATTTGACTATCTTGAAGTATGAAAGGGGTTTCATGACATCTTATTTCAAGCACTGCCTTAGAGCGTTTATCCGTATTATTTTTAGTGAAGCCAAAGCCGGGATCAAAAAATCCGGCATAATGTACACGAAACTCACCCATCTTTACCTCATAAGGAACCATCTCTGCAGCAGTTTGAGGCGGGATATTAATGTATTCTTTACTTCTCAGAATGTAGAATGCGCCTGGAGCTAACGTGATACAACCCTTTCTTGAGAATAGTTTTTCCCAAAAAGTTTCTACTTTATAGAAGTTAAGCTTACTAAGATTAATCGCTGGGCAATTTTCCCGTGCCCTGAAACCAATTGGTTCATCTCCTTTACTCTTTAAGTTTACAGATATTGTAATGCCGTTATCTATTTGAGTTGTATTCTCTACGATACCAAATCTACTATTTAGTTTTTCTAGTTGTTGATCCGCTATAATTTTCTGCTCATTATGAAATCGTAGCTGATTTAGTGTTATCCCTTCTCTGATAGTTATAGAAAAAGAAATAGGAGCTATCTCCACATAAATTCTGCCTTTATAACCTTTTCTGATGCGATCGAAGCAGCTAGCATTATCTGATATCAATCTTGTTAATATATCCAGTCTTCCTGTTGAACTTTTGGCATTAGCGACTGCTGAAATGTTATTAGGTAACCTCAATTCTTCGTGTATTTGTATTATATAGATTTTACCTTTTGTAAGCGTTTTGAAGGTACTGATATCTATTTCCCTCTTTTTTAATTGTGATAATTTTTGCCTAACACTTGTTTTCTGTCCAGGTAAAAAAGAAGCTTCAACTTCCCAACATTTTTTAGATAACCGTAAGTCCATACTTGCAGGTTGGATCTGGTTATCTGTTAGGGGCTTAACGGACTTTATGCAAGATCGATTGTATAAAGCTCTTATCTGTTGCGCAGGAAGTGCACCTTTTTTTTTGAAAAGCATAAATCTACTCATTTTCTGGTCGGGCTAGCGAGATTCGAACTCACGACCTTTCGTCCCCCAGACGAACGCGCTACCAGACTGCGCCATAGCCCGCAATTAGTCTAAATACTTGTATTAGCTAGCATTTGCTTTCTTAACCTATTTAAAGCTTCTATTAGGGAATTTATCTTTAACCTTTGCTGTTTACTGATTGAAGATTTGATATATAACGTCTTTTTCCTAGCATGGCTAAACTTAATCTCTACTCTTTGTTTCCCTATGACTGATGGTTCAACTGGAATCTCATCTGGCCAATTAACAATAAACTCTTTACCTCTTTTAATAATAGTCTCTTTGACTTTCTTTATGGTTACATTTTCTTCATGAAGTAACGCTTTTAAGCCTTTGAGAAAGTCAATATCCCGTGGTCTATAATACCTCCGCCCGCCTTTTCGCCTCATTGGCTTTATTTGTTTAAACTGACTTTCCCAGAAACGAATTATATATGGTTGTAAATTTAATTCTCTCGCTACTTCAGATATGGTACGGAAGGCCTTAGGTGCTTTTTGAATATCAAATTTTGTGTTCAATTTTTTTCAGACTCATTAATACGCGCTTTCATCAACTTGGAGGGTTTAAAGCTTATTACCCGCCTAGCGTTAATAGTGGCAGTCACTCCTGTTTTTGGATTTCTACCAATCCTTTCCCGTTTTTTTCTTGAGGTGAAAGTACCAAATGATGAAAGCTTTACAATCTCTCCATTTGATAGAGCATTAGAGATATGTTCTAGAACAGTCTCTAACATCAAAGCAGATTCATGCTTTGAAAGCCCAACATCGCGGTAAAGTGCTTCGCTAATATCTTGGCGAGTTAGTGTTTTGCGTTCCATCTTAACCTCCATCTACAAAATAATTTAAGTATTATTGAGATGTCAACTTAAGTTTTATCAGAAAGCTAGCCTGATTTCGTTTGACACATATTTCTTGCTAGCTTGAGAGCTGAGTAAAAACTTTTGGAATCTGAGCTTCCATGCGATTTTATTACCAATCCGTTCAAGCCAACAAAGACCCCACCATTTAAGGTTCTCGGATCCATTCTTTCCTTGAGACTCGTAAGCTTTCTTTTAATAAGAAGACCCATAAATAAACCGGAAATAGATGAACCAAACTCATCTATAAAAAATTTTTTGATCAAATTTGCTGTGCCTTCAGCCGTTTTTAGAGCAATATTTCCACTAAAACCATCAGTCACTATAACATCAGCCTTATCAGAAGAAAAATCACTACCTTCTACAAATCCTATGTATTCTATTGGCCCCTCTCTAAAAGTTTCGACTAACATTTCCGATGCTCTTCTTAGCTGTTCATTTCCTTTATGTGTCTCTGTACCCACGTTCAATAAACCGACTTTGATCCTCTGTGTATTGAAAACCTTAGAAAATATATCTGATCCGAATTTAGAGTAAGCAAGTAGATCAGAGGCTTGTGCCTTGATATCAGCTCCTGCGTCTAGAACGACATTAAAACCCTTTTCGGATGTTGATGGCCAAAAAATAGCTATTGCTGGTCTTTTTACATCAGGTAGCTTTCTTAAAAGTAGAGTTGAAATAGCCATCAGCGAGCCAGTATTCCCACATGATACCGCTACTTCTGCTTTAGATGCTTTAACGCTTTCTATGGAATTCCACATACTCGAGTTCTTTCCTCCCCTTATGGACTGAGCGGGCTTATCTCCCATTTGGATTACTTTTTCACAGTGCTTGATTTTACACTTTTGTTTTATCTTAGGGTATTTATCAAGAGCTTCGATTATGTACTTCTTGTCTCCATGCAATATGATTTTATCATTGTTGTATTCAGAACAAAACCAGTTTACTCCTCCAATAATTTCATCTACGGAGTTATCTCCTCCCATGCAATCGACTGAGAGAACGATTTTCTTGTCTTTGCTCATTAGCTTCCAGGTATACCTAATTGAGCTAATTTATGTCAATCTTCGTCATCACCAACTTCAGATTCTATTTTATTGATCACTCTTCTCTGTTTGTTTCCTGAGCCATAATAACCACATGCACCACATACGTGGTGTGATAACTTTAGTTCCCCACAATTGCTACATTCACCATATTGTCGGGATATTATGCCGTCATGGGCTCTTCTTAGACCTCTTTTAGATCTAGTAATTTTACTCTTAGGCACGCCCATCTGAATTCCTCTTTACGATATTGGGTTTAAACTTGCACCATAAGGAAAATTGCGAATAGCGCAAGCAAAATCTTGAAATTACTTTTTAAGTTTGCTTAGAATAGAAAAAGGATTTTCAATGGCGATATTTTCTTTTGATGTTAGGTCTATAGTAACCCCAGACTTTTTTGGATAATCAGGTGTTTCAAGGCTTATAGTTTCCATTAATACCTCCCCCAAGTCAATTTCATTTAAAATTATATCGGTATCAAAGGATTTCTCTGTAAGTTCAAAA
>CACDWF010000005.1 GCA_902556405.1 uncultured Alphaproteobacteria bacterium
GATCAATTAATAGGTGTTCAAAAAAACGATGAAAAAGTTGTTAAGGTGGTTTTTCCTGAAAATTATGGGAATAAAGAACTTTCAGGTAAAGATGCCGAATTTAAATGTAAAATAAAGGAAATCTCGAGCCCTGTTTTGCCAAAAGTGGACGATGAACTAGCAAAGAAGTTTGGCTTAGAAAGCCTAAAGCAACTTGAAGAAAATCTTGAAAAACAAGTTAAAGATGAATTCCAACAGGCTTCAAGAGTTTTACTTAAAAAGCAATTAATGGACAAACTTGAGAAAGAGCTGAAATTTGAATTGCCCGAGTCTTTAGTCACAGCAGAAGCAAATTCAATAGCTACGCAGAAGAATAATGTTAATATAAAAAAGACTAAACCAGATGAAAAGCCTACTGTGACAGAGGAGGACAAAAAAATCGCGGAACGTCGTGTAAGGGTAGGTTTATTTTTCGCAGAGTTTGGAATAGACAATAAGTTAGATCTTAACGATGCAGAGTTAAACGCTGCATTCGAAAATGAATCAAAAAAATATCCAGGACAGGAACAAGATTATCTTAAGTTTATTAAATCAAATCCCCAAGCTCAGCAAGCAATAAGAGGGCCTCTGTTTGAGGAAAAAGTAGTTAATAGTATACTTGAAACTGTTACCCTAAAGGAGAAAAAGCTTTCTGTGGAAAAATTTAAAGAGCAGATGGAAAAGCTGAACTAGATAAGAGGCAATAATATAAGGAGTGGAAATGGGAGACATTAATGATATCTACATGAATACATTAGTTCCAATGGTTGTGGAACAAAGTGCTAGAGGTGAGCGGGCTTATGATATTTTCTCAAGGCTCCTAAAAGAGAGGATTATATTTATTTCGGGACCCATACATGATGGCATGTCAACTATTGTTGTTGCTCAGTTACTGTTTTTAGAGGCAGAAAACCCAAAAAAAGAGATTTCTATGTACATTAACTCGCCCGGAGGCGTAGTTTCATCTGGACTATCTATTTATGACACTATGCAATATATCAGGCCTAAGGTAGCTACTATGTGCGTAGGTCAAGCCGCTTCAATGGGTTCTCTTTTGCTAGCTGCTGGAGAACAAGGAATGCGTTTTTGTTTGCCAAACAGCAGGGTAATGGTTCATCAACCTTCAGGAGGCTTTCAGGGTCAAGCATCAGATATTGCTTTACACGCTCAAGAAATATTGGATCTAAAGAAGAGATTAAATATGATTTATGTAAAACACACCAATCAAAAGATGAGTGCTGTGGAAAAAGCTCTAGATCGGGATAACTTCATGACGCCTGAACAATCTCTTGAATGGGGTATTATCGATAAGATAATAGACCGTAGAGAAAGCGATCCCTCGAATAAAGAAGAATAATAATTGCTTTTTAATAAAAAAACTTGGCAGAATTTATAAACCTACTAATATATTGAAGTATGAGCAAGTCTGGATCTACATCTAATAAAAATACACTGTTTTGTTCTTTTTGCGGTAAAAGCCAGCATGAAGTAAAGAAGCTGATAGCAGGGCCAACAGTCTTTATATGCGATGAGTGTGTAGAATTATGTATGGATATCATAAAGGAAGAAGTTAAGACAAATGAAGCAAAAGGTATTAAGTCGTCTGTTCCTGCTCCAAAAGAAATTTTCGATGTTTTGAATGATTATGTAATTGGGCAAACTTCAGCTAAGAAAATTTTATCAGTTGCAGTTCATAATCACTATAAGAGAATTGGGTACTCACCCAAAAAGGGAGACGTTGAACTACAGAAATCTAATATAATGCTAATAGGGCCTACTGGGTGTGGGAAAACCCTTTTGGCTCAAACACTAGCACGGATTTTAGACGTTCCTTTTACTATGGCAGATGCTACTACTCTCACCGAAGCAGGTTATGTGGGGGAGGATGTAGAGAATATCATTTTGAAATTGCTTCAACAGGCAGATTATAACGTGGAGAAAGCACAGAGAGGAATTGTATATATAGATGAAATTGATAAAATAAGTCGAAAGACAGATAATCCATCAATTACAAGAGATGTATCTGGAGAGGGTGTTCAACAAGCTCTTTTAAAAATAATGGAAGGCACTGTTGCTTCTGTGCCCCCTCAGGGCGGACGGAAACATCCTCAGCAAGAATTTCTACAAGTCGATACTACAAATATTTTGTTTATTTGTGGTGGTGCATTTGCTGGACTCGAAAAGGTGATTTCTTCTAGAGGTGAATCCAAAAGTATAGGATTCGGAGCAGACGTTGGTGGACCAGATAGTCGAAAAATTGGAGATATCATAAGTGATGTAGAACCTCAGGACCTTTTAAAGTTTGGGCTTATTCCTGAATTTGTGGGCAGGTTGCCTGTTGTAGCGACTTTGAATGACTTGAATATCGAAGCCATGATAAAGATATTGACTGAACCAAAGAACGCCCTTGTTAAGCAATTTAAAAAATTATTTGAATTGGAAAGTGTCAAACTCACTTTCACCGAAGAAGCTCTTAAAAGAATAGCTAATAAAGCTATAAAGCGAAAAACCGGAGCAAGAGCTTTACGTTCGATATTAGAAAAGATTTTGTTAGATTCCATGTTCGACTTACCTTCCTTGCAATCGGTGGAAGAGGTAGTGGTAAATGAAGATTCTGTCGATAAAGACACCGAGCCATTGCTGATATATAGTGAAAGTTCTGAAGAGCCTGCTTCTGCGTCTTGAGGTTAACATAGATGATTGTTAAAAGTTTATTGAAATATTTATTTACTTGGTGGAATGGAAGTACAGTAGGGACCAACTTGTATACTTTTCTGAAGGGTAAAAAGGTAGGAGAAGATCACTTTGGTAATTCTTATTACGAAAGTAAAGATAAAAAAAATCGCTGGTGTATCTACTCTAATCAGTCTGAAGCATCAAGAATAGGTCCTGAATGGAATGGTTGGCTCAGATTTACTTCTGATTCAGTTCCAGAAGGTAGTGATATGGTTTATAAGTGGCAAAAGGTTTTTAATGGTAACTTTACCGGTATAGAAGGCGCTTATAAGCCCAGTCTCGTTAAAGTTAGTTCTTCCAAAGAAGATTTAAACAGCTATGAATCCGACTATCAAGCATGGAAACCAGAGTAAATAAAGAATGAAGATTAATATCCTTGATGCTTTTCTCGGGTTTATGGTGTTGTTGATTACGGGTCTATTTCTTTTTTATGTATACATAACATTGGATACAAAGCTTTTTAAAAGTGACGGATTCCGTTTGCATGCTCGTTTTGAAAATATTGATGGTATAGTAACTGGTAGTAAGGTAAAGCTTTCTGGAGTGGATATAGGGACCGTAAAAAGTATTTCTTTAGAACCAGAGAGCTATTATGCCTTTATAACTATGAATTTTGATAAGAAATTTAGTTTTCCAGACGATACAGAAGCATCTGTACAGCTAGAAGGTTTATTAGGAGGTAGTTATATATCTATATTACCAGGAGGCTCCGATGTTATGTTATTGAATGACCAAGAAATCCTATATACACAAGGCTCTACAAGCCTTTTAAACTTGATGCTAAAGTTCGCGAATACCAACTAGTAAATTTTTTTCTGCTTGATGTATCAAATCTTTGTCGATAGTCAAGGCGCTTGGTTTTTTAAACTGTACTTTATTTAAATGCGACCCCTTTATTAAATGCAAAAACAATGATCTTGAAATTTCTTTCGCTCCCAAAGTTTTAAGATGATCTGTCATGAATTGGACATCTAATAGTAAGAATTTATTTAAGCTCAAAATCCCCATTAACGCAATTAGTGCAATCTTTGATCCATTTGAACTTTTAGAAAACATACTTTCCGCAAAAAAAACCCTACCAATCGCTATGCCGTAAAGTCCGCCCTTTAGTTCTTTATCCTCCCAAACTTCTATTGAGTGCGCGTACCCAAGATCGTGCAAATTATTGTAAATGGACATAATTGACTTATTTATCCATGTTTCCTCTCGATTAGCGCAATTTGATATAGTTTTTTCGAAGTCATAGTTTATAGAAAACCTAAACTCCTTTTTAACACATAATTTTTTAAGACTTCTTGAAATATGTAACTTTGAAATAGGGATTACCGCTCTTACTAGAGGGTTGCACCAAAAAATTCTGTTATCATCATTTTGATCTCCCATTGGGAAAATACCATTTCTGTAAAGGTCAATTACCGACTCTGGATTTATTGCTGTATTATAGCGGGAAAGCAATTATTTCACCTGATCAGAAAGCCATTGCTCTAACCAATGGATATTATAATCTCCATTCTTAAAATCTGCTTGGTCAAGGATATCTTTGAAAAGATCCACTGTTGTGTAAACTCCGTCTATAATGAGTTCGTCTAGAGCTCTTGATAGCCTACCAAGAGCCATAGATCTGCTATCAGCATGTACAATCAATTTTCCAATTAAGCTATCGTAGTAGGGGGGGACCCTAAATCCATTATAAATGGCACTATCCATCCTAATCCCGATACCTCCAGGCGAATGAAATTCTTTAATATTGCCTGGTGAGGGAGAAAAATTTGGAAGCTTCTCCGCATTTATTCGACATTCTATTGCGTGACCTTTGGGCTCAAGATGTTCCTGGGATAGAGACATATCGATTCCGTAAGCAACACAGATTTGTTCCTTTACTAAATCAATGCCGAAAACAGCCTCTGTTATTGGATGCTCAACTTGTAAACGCGTATTCATTTCAATGAAGAAAAACTCATTGTTTTCGTACAAAAATTCGATGGTTCCTGCGCCTTCATATTTCATTCTACTAATTGCGTTTGCACAAATTTTCCCTATGTTTTTTATCTCTCTGGGATTAACTCCTGGACTGGGTGTCTCTTCGAGTACTTTTTGATGTCTTCGCTGGAGGGAGCAGTCTCTCTCTCCTAAGTGCACTGCTTTTCCTTTTCCATCTCCAAAAACCTGAATTTCAATATGCCTTGGTTTTTCTAAGTACTTTTCCATATATATAGTGTCGTCATTAAAGCTTTTTTTTGCCTCAGATTTTGCTTGCAGGAATAATGTCTCTAATTGATCAATCCCTTGCACTATTTTCATTCCTATACCACCTCCGCCAGCAGCAGCTTTCAATAGTACGGGAAATCCTATTTTTTTTGCTGAAATGTAAGCATCGTCAATATCTTTTACTTCACCATTAGAACCTGGAACACAAGGAACATTAAATGCTTCCATTTGGGTTTTTGCATTTATTTTGTCTCCCATGGTATTAATATGGGAAACTGAAGGTCCGATAAACTTTATTCCATGATCTCCTAATATTTCAGCAAAACTTGCATTTTCCGATAAAAAGCCATAGCCAGGATGAACTGCTTCGCTTCCAGTAATCTCACAAGCAGATATAATTGAGGGAATTGAAAGATAACTTTTTGAGCTTTCTGCAGGCCCTATACATACACTTTCATCAGCCATTCTTACATGCATTGCATTTACATCGGCTTGGGAATAAACAGCTACAGTTTTAATACCCATTTCCTTACAAGTTCTTATTACTCGAAGTGCAATTTCACCTCTATTGGCGATCAGAATTTTCTTAAACATTTATGATTCTATAATTACTAATGGTGTGTCAAATTCTACAGGACCCTCATTATTCACTAATATTTCTTTAACAGTTCCTTCTAATGTTGAGGGAATTTGATTCATCGTTTTCATTGCCTCAATTATAAGAATTGTGTCACCTTTCATAATCTTTTTGCCGACATGAATAAAAGGTAACTCCTCAGGTGAAGGTGACAAATAAACCGTACCGACCATAGGAGATTTTATTATGTTTGCGTCTTTTTTTGGTGTATGGAATGTTTCTGTTGTCACAAACTCATCCTTCTTAAAAGAACTATTTTCAACTTTTTTTGTCTGAACTTCTTGGTTTGATGGAGAAGAAACAGAGTTGTTGATTTTAATTTTAAGTTTATGTTTATCTGATAAAGTGCGTGTTACTTCTAACGAAGCTAAATTTTTATCTTTTATTGTTTTCACAAGATAATCAATGAAATACTTTTCGGTTTCTATTTCGTTTTTTTTCATAAGTTAAAGTCCACGGTAATATAAAGTATTGGGCGAAAATAACACGGTCATTTATATTATCAATATAATCTTTGCCAATTGAAAGTAGCTGACTTTTCGGGCTCTTAACGGTCCCACCAACCTTTTTTCCCCATTTTACTATCTTTACTGATATCCGAATTTTCAAGAGGTTTGTTTTCCTCGTTTTTAAGTCCTTCTATTGTTTTTTTTGCACTAGCTCTAGTCCGTGTTTTTGTAGTTTGTTCCTTTTTTAAAATTGTTTCGGAACCGGTAACTTTTTTTTGAGCTATATCTCCATTGATCATGGGATTTGCTTGATTTTCGGTGCTTATCGACGATGATAATTCTTCCTTTTTACTAATTGCTGAAGATTGTGAGCCATTTATTTTACTACTAGTTTGAGTGGGGACTTCCGTATCCTTCTTATATCTTCTTTTTCTCTTCTTTTTTCTATTTTTTTGATCTTCAATATCATCTTTACTGCTTTCATTTGCCGAATTAGTGGATGCCTTTAGACCCTGTTTTCCTTCATGAATTTCTTTTTTATTTTCTCTATCTTTCTTTTTAGCTTTTGCTTTATTATTCTCTGCAATTTTCTTGTCACGTTTCTCGGTGAACGGTTTTTCTATTAAGTAATGAGGAGAAATTAAATTAGTTTCTGCATGTAATTCTATTCTAATCTGATATCGATTTTCAATCACAAGTATATGTTCTCTTTTATTATTAATTAGAAAATTAGCTGTCTGGACCGGAGCCTTAACAACCAAAGTATCTTTCATTTTTGTGGCAGACCCCTCTTTATCAAGATCTCTTAATATTTGAAGAGCTAATGACTCGTCGGAACGTGTAGAGCCAGTTCCATGGCAAAACGAGCAAGGCATAGTAGTTGACTCTAGCATTCCCGGTCTCAACCTTTGTCTTGACATTTCAAGCAGTCCAAATGATGAAATTCTGCCAATTTGTATTCTTGCTCTATCCAGACTAATACAATCTCTTATTTTTTTTTCGACAGCAATATTGTTTTTTCTTTCCTCCATATCAATGAAGTCAATAACTATAAGACCAGCTAGATCCCGTAATTTGAGTTGCCTAGCTATTTCAGAAGCCGCTTCAAGGTTGGTTTTCAGTGCTGTTTCTTCTATACTCCTCTCTTTGGTCGCTCTCCCAGAGTTAACATCAATGGCTACTAATGCCTCTGTTATGCCAATGACTATATATCCCCCAGACTTGAGCTGAACAATTGGATTAAACATTTCCTGAAGATAGTTTTCAACCTCATAAAATGAAAATATAGGTACCTTACCATCATATTTTTTCACGTATTTTGCATGCGAGGGCATTAATAACCTAAGATAGGCTTTCGCTTCCTTGTAAGCAGCATCTCCTTCAACTATTATCTCTTTGATATCTCTATCATATAAATCCCTAATAGCCCTTTTTATAAGATTTCCTTCAGCGTGTATAAGAGTTGGCGCAATAGAACTTAATGTTTGTTCTCTGATTGACTCCCAAGCTTTAAGCAAAAACTCGTAGTCTCTTTTGATTTCAGTTTTTGTACGATTTCCTCCAGCTGTTCGGATAATCAAACCGCTATTTGGCTTTAAATCTAGATCTTCGATAATTTTTTTTAGTTTAATTCGATCTTTAAGTAAGGTTATTTTTTTTGAGATCCCTCCACCCCTGGAGGTATTGGGCATTAAAACGCAATACCTTCCAGCTATTGAGAGATAAGTTGTCAAGGCTGCACCCTTGTTTCCTCTTTCTTCCTTGGTTACCTGTACCAACAATATTTGACGAACTTTTATTACTTCTTGAATTTTATATTTTCTTTGAAACGGTCTTTTTTCTGAAAAAGGATCTTCTTCCAAAATTTCAGAAGAATTATTTTTATCCTCGTTATCGTTTGTGGGGATACTATTAGAATTTAATCCATCTCTTAAGCTGAGTTCTACTGACCCCTCTAAGCTAGTTGCTTCAACGGTCGTAGCATTGTCTGCCTCTTGAGCAGTAATTATGGTCATCTCTCTTTCACGCATACTTTCTTCTGCTGCCAACTGTTCTGCTAATAAGGCTTCCTTGTCAGCCAAAGGTATTTGATAGTAGTCTGGATGAATTTCTGAAAAGGCCAGGAATCCGTGCCTATTTCCACCATAATCTAGAAAAGCAGCTTGTAAAGAAGGCTCTACCCTAGTAACCTTTGCAAGATAAATATTCCCTGTAATCTGTGTTTTTTCGTTGTTCTCAAAGTCAAAATCGTGAGTTTGAGCAGATTGTGCAACCACAACCCTCGTTTCTTCAGGATGCGCCGCATCAATAAGTAGTTTCTTTTCCATTGTGAAATCTCGCATTTAAAGGAAAGAAAATAAATTTTAATTATTTTTTCCTGTTCAATCAAATTTTTATCCTCATGCCTATTTTAAACGTTTAGTAAACCACTGAATAAAAAAATAGACATTACTTAATTCTGTATTTGTGCCAACTTATGTATTTTCATTACATTGGCTATATTTTAACGGTAAACAATCAATGCAAAATATACAAGTAATTTAGTGAAATTAATGATTTTTGTAATTGGATATTGAGTAAGCAAAAGATAGATTTTTATACGTTTTCATTGTAAAACATTACAGTTTTGCTTTATCATTATTTTTAATTTTTGGTTACCGAGCTTATTTATGAGTGCAGAAATACATAAATATATTTCAGAGATATCGAATTCCTTAGACCTAATTTCAAGAAGGATTGAGTTTGAAACATTACAAGATAGAATATCGAGAATGACCTCAGAGTGTGAAAATCCAGAAATATGGAAGGATCAATCTTTAGCTAAGGGATTAATGAGGGAGAGGCAAGCGTTGTTGGAGCAGTTTGAAACCTTCAGTAGACTTAGAAATGAGTTTAATGATAGCAAGGCGCTTTTCGAGATAGGGTCAGAAGAAAAAGATGAGTTGCTTTTGCTAGATTTAGAAAATTCGTTCTGCAAATTAAAAAATGAAGCCGCAGAGGTAGAATTATTATCTTTGCTTGATGGAGAAGCAGATGCAAATGATGCTTTCCTGGAAATAAACTCCGGCGCTGGAGGCACTGAAAGCTGTGACTGGGCACAAATGCTTGCTAGAATGTATTATAGGTGGGCTGAAAAGAAAAAATACAAAATTGAACTAATTTCTGAGAGTGCGGGTGATGAAGCCGGGATTAAATCATGTTGTTATAAGATTACTGGATATAATGCGTACGGATGGTTAAGGGTGGAGAGCGGAGTTCATCGACTAGTTCGTATTTCGCCTTTTGATAGTTCGTCAAGAAGACATACTTCATTCTCTTCTGTATGGGTATATCCGGTGGTAGATGACAATTTTGATATAGATATTAGTCCATCAGACCTCCGAATTGATACTTTTAGATCGTCAGGTCCAGGTGGACAGCATGCTAATAAAACAGACTCAGCTGTTAGAATAACGCATTTGCCGACTGGTATTGTCGTGACAAGTTCTGAGAAATCTCAACATCAAAATAGAGCTAATTGCATGTCAGCATTGAAATCAAGGTTATACGAACTTGAGATGCGCAAAAGAAATGAAAGTATTCAAGAAAGTCACAGCAAAAAAGGTGAGGCGGGTTGGGGAAATCAAATAAGATCCTACGTTTTGCACCCATATCAAATGGTAAAAGATTTAAGAAGTGGCGCGGAAAGTAGTGATAGCCAGAAGGTTTTGGACGGTGAACTAGACAACTTTATGTCTTCAGTTCTATCATTAACTTCCTCTAATTAGCCTACTTTTTTTTGTCTGGCAAATTTTCAAACGGATTATCTGTGCGTTGCACTGTACCTTCAAAATGTGCACCGCTTTCGATAGCAATCGCCTTATGAATTATGTCACCTTGTACCCTAGCTTTATTTGTAAGGCGCACTTTAAGTCCACGAACACAACCAATGACATTTCCATTAATTATAACATCATCTGCTATAATTTCTCCCTTTATCTTCGATGTTTCGCCTACTGTAAGTAGGTGAGCTTGAATATCTCCTTCTATAACGCCCTCAATCTGTATATCTCCTGTTGTAAGAAGATTCCCTTTAACTTTTAGATCGCTTGATAGAACTGACGGAGCAACTTTTGTAAAAACCTTCTCTTCCGAAGACGTGCTGGCTGAACCTTTTTGGGTTACATCAGTTTCATCATCTTTCGGTGGTATTGGTACAGGAGCTACCAACATATCTTTTTTTTCAGGTTTTTTTGATTTGCTAAACATATTTGAGCCTATAAGTTTAATTACTTTGTTTTAATCTCTCTGCTATTTCCAAGTCGGTCAAAAATTACAAATAACGCTGAATATAGTTTCGTACATACCAATTTTAATTACAGAATACTATATTCTACTTGTTGCATTGCTGGTTGACTTATGGCGCCCGATTGAAAATTTTAATTAAGACTAGTTTCTACAACTTAAACTATCTTTTTATCCGATACAATTTATTTTTGGGGTCAAAGTAAAATTGAAAATTTTTAAAATCACCGCTAAATAGAATGTTGATGTTGCCTTCTACCCCAGGCCTTCACTTAATTCTTTGTATTTATTAAATACCTGATCTACATGACCTCCAACCTTAACTTTTCGCCAAATATGCTTTATAGACAATTTTTTATCAATTAAAAATGTCGATCTTTCTGTGCCCATATACTTTTTTCCGTACATTGACTTCTCTTTCCATGCATTGAGATTTTGAATAAGTTGCGTTTGAGGGTCGGATAACAGAGGAAATTGGAGATTAAGTTTTTTAGAGAATGAGATATGGCTAGAGATCGTATCCTTTGATAATCCAAAAATTCTGATCCCTAGAGCTTCAAAGTCCGAGTGTCTTTCATTAAATTCCTTGGTTTCTTTAGTACACCCTGAAGTATTGTCTTTTGGGTATAAAAAGAGAACGGACCAGTTCCCAAGTAAATCAGCATCACTGCATTGATTAAGCATTGTCGCCTCTAAACTAAAACTTGGGAGCTTATCATTCAAACTTATTTCACTCAACATGCATATGTCCTTACTTTTTTGTAGGTTACCTTATTTATGTATTTTATAATGAAGTATTATTTGGTAACTAATCAAGAATAAAAATAACTGAAGATTACAAGTAGGGACCTTTTATTTTGAAAATTTCTTTGTCGAATTCGAAAAAAAGCTTTTCTTTTCTGGTCTCTTTTGTTTTGATGATAATCTTTTCAAGCGCACTATTTTTTTCATTTTTTTTGTCCGATACTACCCTCGAAAAAATTGCACAGTCTCATTATTTACAGAGTAAGATCACAAAAGTTTTAGAAGATAATAGCATATCCTCGGAAGGGATAAGATCAATTAAATTTAATGAGTTTGGCAGTGCCCATATAAATATAGAAAAAGCAAAAATTGCAGGTTTAAATGACATTTTCGGATTTGATATAAATTTAAAAGTTGATTTTATAAAATATTGGTTTGGCTCGAGTTTTATTGAAGAAGTAATTATATCGAAGGTGACCTATAGCTTGCCAAACAATTTTAAACCCGATCTAGCCAACATTAGTAGTTTTGGTTTTAAATTTTCGATACAGTCTTTAAACAATTTCTTAGAAAATACTATTGCTAAGTCGATTTACATTGCTAGCGGCGCTATTAATTTTAAAGGTCAAACATTTAATTTCAGCGATGTAAAGATATCTGAGAATGAGGACTTATTAACCGCAAACTCTTTTTTAAATATTCAGCAAAGCTCCAAAGGAGAAACTCTTTCCACAATTGTCAATCTTTCATTAAACAAAGCAGGCATTATTGAATTTAATTTTGATATAGAAGATATTGATTATAAATACTTTTTGTACTTATTGAAAATGGAAAAAATGGTTCAAAAATATTTAGGAAGGCTTGTTGATAATGCGGCAATGACTGAGGAAGAAAGAAAAAAAATAAAATTAACAGGTTCGTATAATTTGAACTCAATGAACCTTACTTTGGAATTAAATAGTATGTCTGATCGATTTGAGTTTGTTTCAAAAATAGAGGTAATGGACTCGTTTGAAAAAAACAACTTAATGTTCGGAAAAACACAACTGATGCTAGATGAGTATTCTCTATCGGCATCCAGTGCACATTTTAATTTTACTAACCGAACTTTTGAGGCCAATATTTCAAATTTTTCGCTGCCCAATAAAAATTTTGCTGGTTTCCCAAACAATTTTAAAATTTATGGCGCATTTCCTATTGAAGAAGGTGTTATATCCAAAATAGATATTTTCGAAGAAAGAACTTCCAATTTAAAGGTACGCTTAGAGGTTTTAGGGTCTACTGATAGATCAGATAATGAAGAGGTTTCTTTTGATTTTTTTGTTCAGGTAGATGCGCTACCTAAAATTAACATAGATGAAATTAGGCCCTTTTTAAGGTTTATTTCCAAAGGAGAAAAGAAAGAAATTACTTTGTCTGGAGCAAAAGCTGAATTTAATTTAAAACTAATGGATCAGTATATTGAAGTGAATTCTTTTAAAGGAAATATCAGCAAACTTATATTATTCGAAAATAATCAACCTTCGGTTGAATTAGAAGATATTAATCTTAAAGGAAATCTGAAACAGGGTTATGCTGAAATTAATTCTCTAACTAAGCTGGAGCCCTCATTAAATATGTACAGAGATATTAAATTGGAATATAGATCAAGAGACAATGTTGAGCAGGGGAGAGAACTATATCTATCTTTCAAATCAAAAATTAGCGATCTTTTTTCTTTGGCTCCAATACCAAAAAATAATTTACAATGGATAAATTTTCTTGAACGTTCCCTGCAAGAAAAAGAAATTTCGATTACATATTCTAGTGCCATTGTTCTTAATGAAATTGACAGTTTTTTACTCCCCAAAGAAAATATTTTTGAGCTTAATGTAAACGATTTATCAATACCCATCGGTTCCAAAAATAGCATTAACTTGAGAACACTTAATCTCAAAGTCTTGGGGCCCAGTATTTTTTTTGAAGGAGTGATGAAAGCTGACAATAGAAAAATGAGTGGTTCTATCAAAAATTTTAGTTATGACATTTTCAATAATAATAAAGTCGGAGATCTTACTATCTTTTTGGATGATTTTAATTCTGAAATGCTATTTCCAGATTTGAAGGCTTTTAGTGTAGTGGGTCCAGTAAAATTTAATATTTTGCCTGTCAAAAAAAATGACAATTCAATAATTAAATGCAACATTGATCTCAATCAAGCAAATGTATATATCCCAGTCTTGAATCTCAAAAAAATTAAAGGCAGACGTAGTCAGCTGAAATTAAATTTCAATAAAGATAGTAGTGTAGATTTTAAGTACACTCAAAATGATGTTTTAGTTTCGGGAAGCGCCTCTCTTAAATCTGCTTTTGAAATAAAAAAGATAGATTATTCCAGTATTAACACCCCAGATATTCAAATTAAAAGAGCAACTTTCCAAAAATTTGGAAAGTATGATCAATTTAGAACCAATAGAGGAACTATTAGCCTGGACTTTTTGATGCAACTGAGACTTAAAAAAAAGGACATACCATTAGATTTTATTTTTAGTAATATTGCTGTAACTTACAAAAAGAGTAAATTTTTAATTTCTACCAAGGGTGAAATTCGATCGTTTAAAGGGCTTAGAGGATACGCTAAAGCAAAATTGTCACCTAAGTCAAATCTTGAAGTCACCATAAGTCCTAATAAAAATGATGCCATCAATCTCGTCATTTCGGGTAATGACGCTGGTGAATTATTGCGGAGAGGGAAATTTTATGAAAATGGCTATGGGGGTCTTTTCAAAGCATCAATATTTTTTAAAAATAAGACTAAAATGTCGGGATCCTTGGAAATTGAGAATTTCAGGATAAGGAATGCTCCTGTACTGGCTCAAATTATTTCGTCCGCTAGTATTATAGGACTACTGGATAATCTTAATGGAAATGGACTGTTGTTTACAAAGATAGACGGATCATTTGACTATAAAGAGAGCAAGCTTACCTTGACAGATGGGGTGGCGGTGGGGCCATCATTAGGCCTTACGATGGGTGGATATGAAAAGTATGGACAAAAACAAAATACTGTAAATGTAAATGGACTCCTCTCTCCAGTTTATATCTTAAATGGCGTGATAAAAGCTATTCCGCTGATAGGTAAGGTTTTAGGTGGAGATAAAGGTGAAGGAGTATTTGGAGTTTCATATAAAGTGCAGGGTAACTCGAGTAATCCGGTTGTCTTAGTCAACCCACTCTCTATATTAACGCCTGGAGTATTCAGAAAAATATTTAACATTGAAGAAAATGGGAATAGGTAATGTTGGGAGATTTAGCTTCATATGACTATGATTATCCCGAAGAGCTAGTTGCCTTAAACCCTTTAGCCAAGAAAGATCAGGCTAATATGCTTGTTTTTGAAAAAAATACTTTCTCTCATAAAAAAGTATATGACTTGCTAAAATACGTTTCTAAGAATGATTTGTTGGTTTTTAATAATACGAGAGTTATGCCGTGTAGGCTAATTGGTCAAAGGATCAGGTCATCTTCTGGAAATATAAAAACAAAAGTCAGTGTTACTCTGAATAAAGTGATTGAGGGCAATTTATGGGAGACATTTTGCAAACCACTTAAAAAACTTAAAGAAGGTGATCACATAATTTTTTCAAAAGATTTGTCTTCTGAAGTAGTTTCTTTTGGGTCTGGACAATGTGTAATGAACTTTGAATCTGGAAGTAAGGAATTTATATCTTGCTTAGAAAAAATAGGACATATGCCACTACCACCATATATAACGAAAAAACGTGGCCCAAAAAAAGCTGACTTTAGAAATTACCAAACTCCCTTTGCTGACATTTATGGGTCAGTTGCTGCGCCAACAGCGTCATTGCATTTTTCTGAGGATTACATAACAAGATTAAAGAAAAGAAATATACCCCATTGTTTTATAACATTGCATGTTAGTGGAGGGACTTTTTTGCCAGTCCGCGAGAAAAAAATAGATAAACACAAAATGCATTCTGAATATGCAAATGTTGATGAAAATACAGCGTTGCAAATTCGAAAAACACTGAAAAAGGGAGGAAGGGTAATTGCTGTGGGCACAACGGTAATGAGAGTTTTAGAGAGTTCTTGTTTTGTTGATAACAGCTGTCAGGCATTTAAGGGGTCTATTAATACGTTTATTAAGCCGGGTCACAATTTTAAAGTGTGCTCGGGATTGTTTACTAATTTTCACCTACCTAAATCTACCCTTTTCATTTTGGTTAATGCTTTTATAGGTAATAAACATGCTAATGAGCTTTACCAGTTGGCGATTAATAGGAGATATAGGCTGTTTTCATATGGTGACTGTTGTCTCTTGTTTATTTAAAGTTTTAATTTAAATTCATGAATGAAGTGTTATATATATAACTCGGGGGATACTGATGGATTTCGACTTACTAATAATTGGTTCTGGACCTGGAGGTTATGTAGCTGCAATCAGGGGAGCTCAATTAGGGCTAAAAGTTGCTATAATCGAAAAAGAGGCTTTAGGAGGCGTTTGCTTAAATTGGGGATGTATTCCTACAAAGTCTTTTTTAAGGTCTGCCGAGGTTCTTAAGCTGATAAAAGCGTCAGAAAAGTATGGGATAAAAAGCGAGGTAGGCAACATAGATATAAGCGAGGTTGTAAAAAGATCTCGATCAATCGCTAAGAGATTATCGTCTGGCGTCGAGTATCTTTTGAAAAAAAACAAGGTTGAGATATTCATTGGTGAAGCCTCATTCAAATCATCTAAATCCATTCAAATTAAATCCCGTAATAGCTCAATTAAAGAAATAGCCAGTAAAAATATATGTATTGCAACTGGTGGAAGACCTCGAATTATCAGCGGAGTTCCTAATTCTAGCAATATTTGGTTCTACAAAGAGGCTCTTCAAGTTGACAAGATACCTAGAAGGCTCCTCGTAGTTGGTTCAGGCGCGATTGGTGTGGAATTTGCTAGTTTTTTCTCGCAAATGGGATCAGATGTTTCTCTATTAGAGGCGAAACCTAATATTCTCCCTAATGAAGACCTGGAAATATCTAATTTTGTGGAAAAACAGTTCTTAAATAGGGGTATGAAGGTTTTCAAGAACCATTCACTTGAATCTCTTAAAGAAAAAGAAGGTGTGGTCGAGGCTGAATTAAAAAGTAAAGACAGAACGCTTAATTTTGAATTTGAAAAAGTTATTCTAGCGGTAGGGATTGTTGGAAATATAGAAAATTTAAATCTGGAGGGTATAAATATTAATTGTTCGAATGGTAGCATTGTAGTCGATGAATATTGTAAAACAAATGTAGATAATATTTATGCGATAGGAGATGTAGCGAGCCCGCCTTGGCTAGCCCATAAGGCAAGTCATGAGGGCATATCTGTGGCAGAGCAAGTTGCCGGATTGAATGTTCATTCCATTAAGAAAGACCGAATACCTTCCTGTACTTATTGTGATCCAGAAGTAGCTAGTATAGGCCTTACCGAAAAGGAAGCGATTGAAAAGGGTCTTGAGTTTAAGGTAGGTTTATTTCCTTTTAGTGCTAATGGTAAAGCATTAGCTATGGGATATGAGAATGGTTTTATTAAGACCATAATTCAGAAAGATACTGGGGAGTTTTTGGGCGTGCATATGGTTGGAATGGGTGTTACCGAATTAATTCATAATTACGCTTTGGCTAAGGAAGCTGAGATCATACAAGAAAATATTGAAAACACTATTTTCCCTCATCCTACATTATCTGAAGCAATTCATGAAAGTGTTTTAAAGGCATCCGATAAAGAGATACATATATAATTTTGGGAAAAGATGAATAAAAGATTTGAAATAAGGCACCCCGAAAAGCTTAAAAACCAATCCGTACCTATGCCAAAAAAACCTTCATGGATAAAGGTTAAAGCACCATTATCCGAAGGATATAAACAGACCAAGAAACTTGTAAAAGAAAATAACCTAAAAACAATCTGTGAAGAGGCTAGTTGCCCTAATATTGGGGAATGTTGGTCTAGGGGCCATGCGACGTTTTTAATAATGGGAGACATATGCACGAGAGGCTGCGCATTTTGTAACGTCAAAACAGGCATGCCCTTCAAACTTGATATGTTGGAGCCAGACCGAATAGGGCTTTCAGTTCAGAAAATGAATCTTAGACACGTTGTCATTACTAGTGTCGATAGAGACGATCTCCCAGATGGTGGAGCCCATCACTATGTAAAAACAATAAAAGCTATTAAAAGGTATTCTCCTTCGACAACTATTGAGATTTTGACACCAGATTTTTTGAAATGTGATGATGACGTTCTATTTCCAATTTTAAACTCCGAACCGGATGTGTTTAATCACAATTTAGAAACCGTACCAAGCCTTTATCCAGTAGTGCGCCCTGGTGCTAGATATTTCACCTCATTAAGACTATTAAATAGGGTTAAAGAAGAAAATCAGTCAATCTTCACAAAATCTGGCATAATGGTAGGGATGGGTGAGACAAGAATTGAAGTTGGTCAAATAATGGATGACTTGAGAGCAGCGAAGGTAGATTTTTTAACTATTGGTCAATATTTACAACCAACGCCTAAGCATTTTCCAGTAAAAGAGTTTGTAGCACCCGAAACATTTGAACATTATAAAAAATTGGCATTTGGAAAAGGGTTCTTGCTAGTCTCATCAACGCCGTTAACCAGATCGTCTTTTCATGCTGATGATGATTTTATAAAATTAAAAGAAGCTAGAAGAAAAGTTTTGGATGCTCAAAAAAACGTTAACAAAAGTCGTATTTGATTGTAAAGCTAGTGATCTACTCAATGTAGTAGCTGATGTAAAATCATATTCAGACTTTATCCCTTTTTGTTCAAATGTTGATGTTTATGAGAGGTCTTTTAAACGAGAGCAAGAGCATTTTTCTGCGAGCTTATCGATCAATTTCAAATTCACTATCGAAAATTTTGAAACTAAGGTAGCGGTTGATAGGAAGTTGAATACTATATCTATTTCTGGAAACTCTAAACCATTTAAATCTTTAAACGCTGAATGGTCATTTATTGAAAAGGACAATTTTTGTAAAGTTACTTTTTCTTTAGAGGTATCGTTCAGTTCATTTATAAAAGAGAAGTTAGTTTCGCTTAGTTTTGAAAAAGTTGCATTAAATGTTATACAGGCTTTTGAAAATAGAGCTAAAGGATAAATTCTTTTACATTTTTTAAAATATCAAGGCTCATTTTAAGTGCTTCATGCACACTTTTTTGTTGAATTTTATTTCTTTCGAGATTTCCAAAGTTGTATTCAGTAATTACCTCAGTCTCATGAGATGATATTTTTACTCCAATAAAAACTAATCCTACTGGTTTAGACTCTGATCCACTTGGTCCAGCAACTCCAGATATGGCTATAGTTAAAGTTTTTGACTTTGCCTGGTTACATAACCCGGTCAACATTTGTTTTACCGTTTCATAACTCACTGCACCAAAGGAGTTTATAGTTTTATCACTTACATTTAAGAATTTCCTCTTTGACTCATTAGAGTAGCAAATGAAGCCATATGAAAAAACAGATGAAGATCCTGCTACTTGGGTAATATTTGCGCTTAATAGCCCGCCTGTACAACTTTCTGCAGTCATAATTTTGATATTTTTCCTAAAACAAACCTCCAAGAGGTTCTTAGATATTTTTTGGAATTTCAGCATTTATAGATTTAAAATTAATGTTAATAAAATGGCTGAAAAGATACCTGCTAAAATATCGTCAAATATTACACCAAAAGTATTATTCATTTTATCAAATTTATTTATTGGATAGGGTTTAACGATGTCAAAAAATCTAAAAAAAAGCAATGAAATTATACACATAAAAAAATCTGGAGAAGTAGTTTCTGAAAAAAATAATAAAGGCAATAAAGAAATTGACTGTCCTATGACCTCATCAATTACGATTTCACTTCTGTCTTTTTCTGGCAAGTTGTATGTATAGATGCTAATCGAAAAAAAGGCCATTAAAGTTGTTACCAAAATAACAATTATAAAAATGTGATAGATAAAATTCTTTGCAAAAACATAAAAAAGCAAACTGGTAACTAAGCTTGCAACTGTTCCTGGTGCTATCTTTGCATGTCCTATAAAAAAAAATGTTACTATTAATTTAGTCAGTCTCATGTAATAAAATGGAACATATTGATGCTATCCCTTCCTCTCGTCCAGTAAACCCCAATCTTTCAGTAGTAGTAGCTTTCACATTAATTTTATCATATTCCAGTGGGCATAATTTTGAGAGATTTTGTTTCATTTGCTCTCTATAAATACTTATTTTTGGTTTCTCGCATATAATAGTCAAATCGATATTTGATAGTTCTAAATTTCTTTTTTTAACTTGCTCCATAGACCAATTTAAAAATATTGCAGAGTCCGCTTCTTTCCATTTCATATCTGAATCCGGGAAATGAAGTCCTATATCACCAAGAGCTAAGGCACCCAGTATGGCATCAGTGAGCGCGTGTAGAGCGACATCAGCGTCTGAGTGCCCAGCTAGACTTCTATGGAATGGTATTTTCACTCCACACAATTTGACGCTATTTCCTGCTTTGAATGCATGAACATCAAATCCTGTGCCTATTCTAAACATTCAAATAAGTTTCTCCGCAATTTTAATGTCCTCTGGCGTTGTTATTTTAAAGTTATACTCGCTACCAGAAATAATTTCGATTTTTTTCTTATCTAAAAATGCTAATTTTACATCGTCTGTATAGTGTTTTTCACTTTTTAAATATTTTTGATAAATATAGTCAAAGTGAAAGGCTTGAGGAGTTTGTGCTCTGATAAGGGTTTCACGAGCAGGACCTAGTTTATCGATTGTTTTTCTATTATTTTCTATCTTTTGAATATAAAGAGTGTCTGGAATTTTAATTCCAGGAAAAACAACATCGAACTTATCGAGGCCATTTATACAACTTTTTATAATATTATTGCTTGTAAAAGGTCTTGCTCCATCTTGAATGAGTATTTTGCTGCAACCTATGTTCGCTATTGCTTTAAGACCATTCTTAACAGACTTTGATCTGGTATCGCCGCCAAAACATTTCGGTAATAGTTTTGAGGAATGAATTTTAGCTATTGCTTTTTCGTATAACTCTACATGCTCTTTATTTATCGCCACGATAACAAAATCAATCAAAGGCTCATATATGAAATTCTCAATATTCTTTTGTAAAAAAGTTTTATGCCCAAAATGAATATATTGTTTAGGTATTGTTGATTTTGACCTTACCCCTTCCCCTGCTGCAACGATAAGCGCGCCTGTAAATTTTTTTTCCATAAAGAATTTATTGTAATTAGTGTAGTTCAAGTTTAAATTGATTAACCTAACAAATGCAATAATTATTAAGCTTTTATTTGATTTATGATATTAACGGCTGAGTAGCGACAATGGATTTTAAAGACTTATGGGAATCTGTGCCATATCCTGCATTTGTATTAGATTTTAAAAACGAAATTAAGTTAGCTAATCCTTTATCACAACAGTATTGTGAGACCTCTCTTTATCGCTTGGTAGGAAAAAAGCTAAGCAGCTACATTGGCACAAACAGCGCAGTATTCGAGGTGCTAGAAAAAATAAGCAGTAACTCCTCTGCAATTGTAAAATTTGATGTGCCAATAAATTGGAAAAACAAAGGAAACCAAGTTTTTGATATGTACGTTGTGAGTGTTGAGATGGGTTTGAGCAATCTTATTTTCTTTCATCCAAAACGCCTCAAGGGTAAAATGGAACAAGCTTTACTAAATCAAAATTCCATTAAATCGGTTAGTGCTATGGGCTCGGTTCTCTCTCATGAAATCAAAAATCCTCTCGCTAGTATCATTGGCGCAGCACAACTACTGGAAAATTCAAACGTAAAAAACCATAAGACGCTCACCCAAATTATTCATGAAGAGGCAAAGAGAATTGAGAGCATTGTTGACAGGGTCCAATTGCTAGCGGAAGTTAATAAAATTGGATTTGGCGCGGTAAATATTCATGACGTACTCGATAAAGTAAAAAGAAGTGCTTTGCAAGGATACGGCTCACACGTACAATTTGAAGAAAACTATGACCCATCAATCCCTGACGTTAATGGAGACTTTGAGCTGCTTACACAGGCATTTCACAACGTTATAAAAAATTCTTGCGAGGCTGTTGGTAAGAAGGGTGGCAGGATTAATATAAAGACATCTTTCTATTCTGGATTGGCTCTAGGATCCCTTGGAGAAAAAAATAAAAAATTGCAGTTGATGATCACCGTATCCGATAATGGACCAGGGGTTACAAAAAATATCATAGCGGATATTTTTGATCCATTTAGCACTACAAAAATAGGAGGTTCTGGTCTTGGACTTCCTTTGGTGGCTAAAATAATCTCAGAGCACGGTGGCTTCGTTGAACTTGATGATATGAAAGATGGAGCGTGCTTTAATATTTATCTGCCTGCCCAAGAGGTCTCTTCTTCTGAAAGGGCACAATAGTGGAAGGGAATGTAATAATTGCAGATGATGACAGATCGCTTCGAATGATACTAGCTCAAGCACTATCGCGTGCTGGCTGTAAAGTAAGGGCAACAGGTAGTCTGAGTACTTTATGGCGTTGGCTTGAAGATGGTGAGGGCGAAGTATTGGTAACGGATGTTATGATGCCCGATGGAGATACTATAGAGCTTATACCAAGAATTAAAAAAAAGCGGCCAGATATGCCTATAATTGTAATGTCGGCAAAGAATAATATTAATACCGCTATGCGGGCAAATCAATTTGGTGCTTATCAATATTTGCCAAAGCCTTTTGATTTAAAAGATTTAGTGTCCTCTGTGAACACAGCTATTAAGTTAAGATCAAGCTCTTCTCCAAACTTAAAGGATAATTTGTCAAATAACGACAGTCATTTAGAGGATAATTTGCCAATAGTTGGTAGTTCACCAGTAATGCAAAATGTTTACCGTGTATTGTCAAAAGTAATTAATACAGATTTTAATATACTCATTGAGGGTAAATCAGGGACTGGAAAAAATTTAATAGCCAGGGTTCTGCATGACTTTGGTGCTAGAAAGGACAAAGAATTTTTAAGCGTTAGTCTATCTCTTACGTCGATAGCAGAGTTACAAGAGATTTTTACAAAAAATTTTGGAAGGCAAAGTGAAACAATAGTTGGCACCCTATTTTTAGATGAAATAAGTAATTCTCATTTGGATGTACAAAATTTTATTCTCTCTGTTCTTAATAAAAAAGAGTCCGGTGAAAAGGGTTACAAAGATGTAAAAATCGTAAGCTCTTCCAGACAAGATCTTAAGGAAGCGATAGAAGATGGCCGTTTTCGAGAAGACTTATATTATAGATTAAATGAGGTTTCACTTGCGATCCCACTGCTCGAGGAAAGATTGGGAGATATCCCAGAGCTTGCTACCCATTTTTTAAAGGAGTTTTCAGGAAATGATATGGAGCCTAAATCTCTTTCAAAAAATTCTGTAGAACTAATCAAAAAGAAAAAATGGTCAGGTAATGTTAGGGAATTAAAAAATTTTATTGCTCGACTTTCATTGGTTTCTAATAGTGACATAATTGATGAAAAAGTAACAAAGGCTGAACTTTCAATGGTTACACCAGAAGATACTGATTTAAACACAATAGAGGGATCAAAAATATCGAAGTCACTCGAAATGCATTTATCTCATTATTTTCGTTCGCTGGGAGACAGTTTACCGGCTCCGGGTCTATACCATACTGTTTTAAAGGAAGTAGAAATACCTTTAATAAATTTGACGCTTTCTCTATGTGATGGCAATCAAATAAAAGCAGCTAATCTTCTTGGAATTAATAGAAATACATTGAGAAAAAAAATTAAAGACTATGATTTAGTTGTTACACGTGGTAAAAAATTGATGTAAATTTACAACAAAAGGATAAAAAAATTGTAAATACAAAAAAAAATAGAGATGTTTTTAGTAATATTTTAGACAAATTGTTATTTTCTAACTTGATAACTTTCATTGTTGTCTTCTTAGGCCCGCTTTTATCAATAATAACATTTCTAGCCTTCAGTATCATAGAAGAGTCTTCTAGGCCCGAGTTATTGTCAGCGATTATCGTATTGGATTTCCTGTATATTGTTATTGTAGGGACACTAATCTTGTTTAAGGTCTCAAAAATATTCTCAAACCAAAAGTCTAGAGGAGGAGGGTCTACACTTCATCTAAGGATTACCTCGGTTTTTTCAATTCTAGCGTTATCTCCCGCGATAATTGTAGCCGTCTTCGCAACCATTTCTCTGAATTTTGGGCTAGAGGATTGGTTTTCTGAGAAAGTCCAAAGAGTTGTAGGAAATTCATTGGAGTCTGCTCGTGCATACAAAATGGAACACACACAAAGTTTAAAAAATGATGCCTTCTGGCTGTCAAAAGTTTTGAATGCTGAGAAGCAATTCAGACCCTTTTTGAGTGATGCTGATTTACGAAAAATTCTCAATGTAAACCAGAAAAAGGGTATATCTAAATCATTTTTAATTAGCTATTCCGGTATACTAAAAGTTAGAGGTGATAGGAGTTATTTGTTCGATTTTAAGCCAGTATCTGATTATGACATATTGGTAGCAAAGAATGAGGGAATAGCAGTTATTGAGGATCTTGAGAATAATGAATTTAGGGCAATTGTTTTTATGGAAGCGTATCCTGATAGATTGCTTTATGTCACAAGAAATGTTGATGGAGAGGTTTTAGCTTTACTTGATCAAACAAAAGAAACCGTTATCTTGTATGATAAAATTGAGAAAGAAAGAGGCCAGTTGCTATTTGAATTTGGTCAGCTTTATTTAGGTTTTTCAATTGTATTAATCCTATCTGCAGTATGGTTTGCTCTTTGGATTGCTGAAAGATTAACAAAGCCTGTAAGCAATTTAGTGACTGCTGTTGCAAAAGTGGCGGATGGAGATCTGACAGTAGAGGTTTCTGAAGAAAGAGGCAGAGATGAGGTGGCTATTCTCGGTAAAGTATTCAATAAAATGACAAGGCAGATAAAAAAGCAAAGGGACTCACTACTATCAATCAACAGTAAAACGGAAGAAAAAAAACGTCAATTTGAAGCTGTTCTAGATGGTGCTTCAGGCGGGATAATTGGAACCAATGCAAGTGGAACAATAGAAGTCATAAACGTCGCGGCTGAAAAAATATTAGGATTATCTCAGAAGGAAGGGTTGTCTAACGATTTGAAAATCATCGTGCCCGAGTTCATTCCTTTATTTAACAAGACAGTGTTTCTAGATAGTGGATCGTTGGAAGAAGAAGTTGAAATTTTTAGAGACAATATTAAAGAAAAGATATTTTTAAAAATTTCCATTATCAAGTCTGATGATGGACATCTAGAAGGTTATGTATTTACCTTTGATGACTTAACCGATTTAGTTGCTGCTCAGCGTTCAGCAGCATGGGGAGATGTTGCTAGAAGAGTTGCCCATGAGGTAAAGAATCCACTCACTCCTATAAAATTGGCAGCTGATAGATTAAAAAAATATTTCGGCACCTTAAATGAAAAGGACAAAAATTCAGCTTCTGAGTATGCAAATATGATTATTAGACAAACGGAGAGTTTAAACCGGTTAGTCACTGAGTTTAGTAATTTTTCGAGATTACCATTACCTAAAAAAATTGAATTAGACTTATGTAAATTAACTGAGAGTGTAATACTGTTACAGAAAGTTGCATATAAAGATATTATTTTCAAATTTAAAAAGAATGAAGATTGCATTCTTATTATGGGAGATGGTCAAATGCTTAATCAAGCGTTTCTAAATCTTATAAAAAACTCTATTGAATCAATTAATTCCGCTACGGAAAATGGATTGCTAGATAAAAATAAGTCTTATGGTCAGGTACAAGTAGATATCAAAACCCAAAATAATGAAGTTTGTGTGACTATTTTGGATAATGGAGTTGGGTTGCCAAAAAATGTCAATCGCTTGTTTGAACCATATGTTACGATAAAAAAAGAGGGTACTGGATTGGGTTTGCCAATTGTGAAAAGAATAATCGAAGATCATTTGGGTAGTTTATTGCTTTTGCCGGGTCAGAAAATGAAGGGTTATGATCATTCGGGAGCGGAAGCAAAAATCATTCTCCCTACTATAAATTCTAAAAAGCTCAAAATAGATGCTAAATTAGATCTCAAAGGAGAGTAAATAAAATGAGTTATATACTCGTAGTGGACGATGAAAAAGATATCAGGGATTTAATAAGTCAAATTTTATTTGAAGAGGGTCATACGGTAAAGCTCGCGCATAACTCTATGTCTGCTATGGATTACATAAATAATAAGGAACCAGATCTAATTATATTGGATATTTGGCTAAAAGACAGCGAGATGGATGGTATTGAAATTCTCAAGTCGGTAAAACAAAATAACCCTTTATGTCCTGTAGTGGTTATATCAGGCCATGGAAATATAGAAATTGCTGTTGCGGCCGTTAAACAAGGTGCCTACGATTTTATAGAAAAACCATTTAACACTGATCAGCTTCTCCTAGTGATAAATAGAGCTCTTGAAGCATCAAGTTTAAGGAAAGAGGTCTTTTCTTTACAGAATAAAGAGATGAATGAAAGTAAAATGGTTGGAGGAACAGGTGCTTTTAAGATATTGAAACAAAAGCTGGATAAGTTAATGAATTCTAACGGACGAATACTTATTACTGGACCATCTGGGTCTGGAAAGGAAATTGCTGCAAGGTATATTCATCAAAATTCTCCAAGAGCAAATAATAGGTTTTTAACGATTGCATGTGCATCTATCCAATCTGAAAAAATGGAAGAGCTTCTATTTGGTCAAGAGGTTGAGGGTAAAATCAGTCCCGGGCTTTTTGAAAGAGCGCATGGAGGAACACTGTTTTTTGATGAAGTAGCAGAGCTACCTATAGGTACACAAGCAAAAATTTTGAGAGTTCTAGTTGATCAAGTTTTTACGCGGGTAGGTGGTAAAAATATTGTGAGAGTGAATTGTAGAATAATTTCTTCTACCTCTAAGGATTTGGCAATGGAGATAGAAAAAGGTTATTTTAAAGAAGAACTTTTTCATAGATTCAATGTAGTCCCAATAAAAATTCCGTCTCTCGAGGAGAGAATTCTTGATATTTCCTTATTATCCACTTACTTCATTGAGTGGCTGTCTAAAAGTGAAGGTTTGCCAAATAAACAGTTAACCGAAGCTAGTATAAGAAAATTGCAAAATATGAGCTGGCCGGGAAACATAAGGCAATTAAAAAATACAATTGAAAGAGCCCTTATCCTGGGTTCTAGTAAAACTGTGATAAATCCTGAAGATATTTTTGAGTTCATAGAAACTGAAAAAAAAGATAATTTTCAGAGCAATATGTTAGATTTCAACAGTGAGTTTTTTGCTGATAAATCACTAAGATCAGCAAGAGAAGAATTTGAAAGAGCTTATTTGAAATACCAAATTAGTAAGTTCGGTGGAAATGTTTCTAAAACTGCTAGTTACGTTGGAATGGAAAGATCTGCACTTCATAGAAAAATGAAAATATTAAATATTGAAAGCACATTAAAAGAAAAATGACCAACTTCTTAGGAAAATTTTAATGAAAATCATAGTTTGTGGTGCAGGTCAGGTTGGATTGCAAATTGCAAAACATCTTTCTGATGAAAGAATGGATGTAATAGTTATTGATAAATCGTCAGATCTAATCAAAAAAGTTGTTGATGAGCTTGATGTTTCTGCTGTTTGTGGCTACGCCTCTTACCCTAATGTTTTGGAGCGTGCGGGAGCTCACGATGCAGATATGATTATAGCGGCTACTTTATCTGATGAAGTTAATATGATTACATGTCAAATTGCACATTCGATATTCTCCATACCAAGAAAAATTGCTAGAATTAGGTCAAATTTTTATCTCGAGGAAAATTATTCTAGTTTTTATCGTTCTGATCATCTACCGATAGATGAGATAATTTCTCCTGAGAGAGAAATAGCTGAAGGTTTGCTAAAACGACTAGAAGTTCCAGTTGCTTTTGAAGCTACAGAGTTTTTGGATGGATCTGCTATTCTTATTGGTCTCACGTTGAAAGAGGAATGTGCAGTCCTGTCAACACCTTTGAGACAATTGTCCGAGCTTTTTTCTACACTAAATGCAATTGTTGTTGGTATAAGGAGAGGTAATAAACTTTTCGTACCAAACCCGGAAGATGAATTGCAACCTAACGACAGTATTTATATTTTTAGTGATAAAAAAGACCTTGATCGTACCATCGAGATTTTTGATAAGAAAAGTTTTATTGGGAAGTCAATCGTGATCCTTGGAATGGGCGCTATAGGATTGAATGTCGCGAAGATGTTAGAAAATAAGAAACATGAGGGTATAAACGTTAAAGTTATTGAGAAATCAAAGGATAGGGCAATAGATGCAGCTGATTTACTAGAGAAAACGGTTGTTTTGAATGGGGACGGACTTGATAAAGAGACACTAGATGAGGCAAATGTGGGCTTGGCAGATTTTTTTGTTGCGTTAACTGATGATGATAAAACAAATTTAATTGCTTGTTCAAAAGCAAAGTTGTTTGGTTGTAAATTTACTATGGCATTAATTAATGATCCCTCATTAGATAAAATGATTGCAACAATGGGTATAGATTCTTTTATTAGCCCAAAGTCTATTACTGTCTCATCAATTTTAAGAAATATAAGGCATGGTATGGTAAGATCTGTTTACTCTATAGGTGATGGAGAAGCCGAAGTTTTGGAGTTTCGTGTTCTTGAATCCTCACCTATTGCAGGTAAGACCCTAAAAGATGTAGATTGGCCAAAGGACTCCTTGGCTGGGTTGTTAAAGAAAGATACCGAGGTTTTGGTACCAAGAGGAAATACGAAATTCGAAAAAGGAGATGTCTTAACTGTGTTTTGTTTAAGAGACGATATTGGAAAAGTTGAAAATTTGTTTCAAGTGGGCGTGGACTTTTTTTAAAAAAGTGTTAATTTACTAATATTCACTAGGGCTGCAGAAAATGGCATCATCGCAATCAAACCTTCAAGATACGTTTCTCAACTCTGTCAGAAAGAGTAAAAATCCCGTAACTCTCTTTTTGGTTAATGGAGTAAAACTACAAGGTATTATAACCTGGTTTGATAATTTTTCTGTTCTTTTAAGAAGAGAAGGGACAGTGCAGCTTGTTTACAAACATGCAATTTCAACTATTATGCCGTCCCTTCCCCTTGATTTAATAGGTGAAGATGCTGAAGAAAAGTAGAAGTTAGGGTTTGCGTACATTTGTCATTTCTATAAGTCTTCAGGGCGAACAGAATAAGAATTACAATCAAGACGAATTTTTACAGTTAGCGTGCTCGCTAAGTGCTTTACGCATAAAAAGAAACCTTGCTTTACGTTTGGTAAAAAGTGATCCTGCTTTTTTTATTTCGAAGGGGCATCTGCATGATATTAGAAATTTTATATCAGATAATGACATTGGACTCCTATTAATAGATAATATACTGACGCCAATTCAACAAAGAAACCTTGAAAAAAAGCTTATGGCAAAAGTTTTAGATAGAACAGGTTTGGTTTTAGAGATATTTGGAAGTAGAGCGCAATCCAAAGAGGGTAAGCTTCAAGTAGAACTTGCACATCTTATACACCAAAAATCTCGATTGGTAAGAAGCTGGACTCATTTAGAAAGGCAAAGAGGAGGAAAAGGTTTTTTGGGTGGACCTGGAGAAACTCAGATTGAATCTGATAAAAGGAGCCTGGCATCTAAAATAACTAATATTCGCAAATCTATAAATAAAGTTAGAAGGTCAAGAAGTGTACAAAGAAACTTAAGGCTAAATAATAACATACCCTTGGTATCCTTTGTGGGTTATACCAATGCAGGGAAATCAACTCTTTTCAATGCTTTCCCAAACAAGAAAACTAAGTCAGAAAATATGTTGTTTTCGACCCTTGATCCTTATTTAAAAAAATGTGGGTTGCCCAAAAAAGAATATATAATTTCAGATACTGTAGGTTTTATAAGGAATTTACCTACCTCATTGGTAATAGCATTTAGAGCAACATTAGAAGAAATAAGTTTTTCAGATCTCATCGTTCATGTGGTGGATGTTTCGGACGAATATGCAGATAAAAAATCCGAGGTCGTATATAGTACTTTAGAGGCTTTGGGCATAGATACTGGAAGTGAAAATAAAATCATTGAGGTTCATAACAAAATTGATATAAGTCGTCAGCAGAAGTTTCCTCCTTTTTTAAAAGATTTACCTAAAAAAAAGATTTTTTCTATTTCTGCTGAAAAAAAACAAGGTTTAGAACAGCTTTTTGTAGGAATTGAAGATATTTTATTTAAGCATAAGGTTCAGGAAAATGTTATTTTGAATGCATGTGAAACAGAAAAAATACAGTGGCTTTATGAAAATCAATTGGTTAAATCCTCTGAGTTGAGTGATGACAATATAAAGCTTGAGTTAATTTGGGATGGTGATGAACAACAGAGGTTTAAAGAAAATTTTATCGCGCCGGTTTTATAATTTGAAGGAAAAGAGAAATATCAAAATCCTTAGGTAATCAATATGTGGGATGAAGCAATATTATAGCATTAAACTCATCTGCAATTAGAGAGGAGCAAATTGATTTAGTTGGGTCCCCAGCACCAATTCCAATCAATTTCGTCTAAATTTTTTTCGAATGTGTGGATTTGGGTAAACCTATATAATTAGGTCCAAAATATTTCTTAAACTATACTTAGACCCGCTTTTTTTTCAAATGTTTAATAATAATTGTACTTTTTTTCATTTACAAATATAGGTCTACAATTCTTAAGTTATGATGCTTATACGCATTAATGTCGGTATATTTGTACCCTTCAACCGCTCTAAATTCAATTAAACAGTGATCAAAAGACTTTGCTTTACCAATAACAATCGCTGCATGAGACCAATTAGATCCAGTAATGAATTGAATTGCACTGCTCGCTCTACTTGCCCCTCTACCAAAACCACATCTCCTGGTTTGGAGGTTGATTTTATATTTTCAATACTAACTCTGTAGTAAGCACTCTTTTATACATGCTCTTTTGTAAGAAACTTCGCTAATTGCGTTCCAATAAATTGTAATAGCATTGATTTTTTTAGCTCTCCATTAACTGTCGCCAGTGTACTCGACATAGAGATTCATATAAATCATTTCCTCCAATCTGTATTTGAGAGCCATCTTTAATAGGTTTGTTATTTGCAGATTTTCTAACTACCATGGTGGCTTTTTTCCCACAATGGCATATTGTTTTAATTTCCTTTAATTCATCGGCCAAACCAAGAAGTGCAGATGATCCTGGAAATAAATTGCCTTGAAAGTCAACTCTCAGTCCATAACATAAAACTGGAAGAAAAAGATCGTCAACTGCTCTTGCTAGTTGCCAAACTTGTTCTTTAGTTAAGAATTGAGCTTCGTCAATTAACACACATGCGATTGGAGATCTTTTTTGTTTTAATTTCAATAGGTTATACAAGTTTAATCTATCATTGAAAGTATCAGCTCGCTTCTCTATTCCAATCCGACTAGCTATTTTTCCTTCGCCGGATCTATTATCAATTTCTGCTGTTAAAAGGTAAGGCACCATACCTCTTTCTTCATAGTTATGCGCAGCTTGTAACAGAATTGTTGATTTCCCTGCATTCATAGTTGAATAATTGAAAAATAACTTAGCCATAAATTATCCTAGCTCTAAAATTTCCCGTGCTTTTTTCCAAGAGGCTACAGGTCTATTGTACTGTTCGCAAATTTCTTTAGCAATTTTTACTAAGCTAGCGTTCGAAGGTGCCAATGTTTCTTTATCAATTCTGATGTTGTCTTCCAGGCCAGTTCTGACATGTCCCCCCAATTTTATGCACCATTCATTCAATATCCTTTGATTTTTGCCAATCCCTGCACCACACCATAAAGCTTTTGGGAGAAGTCGATTAACAGTCTTAATATAGTATTCGAAAACATCAAAGTCGGCCGGCATTGCGTTTTTTACTCCCATAACAAATTGAATGTATAAATTTCCTCGTAATTTATTTTGTTTAACTAAGCTAGCAGCTTGATGAATATGAGATAGATCAAATATTTCTATTTCTGGCTTAATAGAATTTCTAATCATTTCTTCTGCAAGCCAATCAACAAGATCCGGAGGATTTTCATAAACTCTTGTTGGAAAATTATTTGAGCCAACAGTCAACGAAGCCATATCCGGTTTTAGAGTCAGCATTTTTCCCCGGTCAAATCCATGACCTGAGCGGCCACCAGTAGAAAGTTGTATTATCATCCCAGGGCAATACTTTTCAATACCTTCTTTCAATCTTCTATATTTATCAGGGTCGATGCTGGGTGTTCCATCATCATTACGAACATGACAATGCGCTATGCTGGCGCCTAATTCAAAGCATTCTTGAGTGCTTTCTATCTGTTCCCATATGCTTATTGGAACTGCGGGGTTGTCTTTCTTCGTGGGTACAGAGCCCGTAATTGCAACACATATGATACACGGATCATTCATCTTTATAATATAGATAGAAATAACGTTAATTAAAAATAAAATATCGGTGGATTATATGTTCTTATCTTATTAAAGTAAATCATGGGTCATGCTGCTTTTAATTCTAATGCCTATCTTCATCATATTGCTTTGAACACTACCCAGCCTTTGGAGTTGGCTAAGTTTTATGAAAAGGCATTATCTATAGAACGGAAACCAATTAAAGGTGGATGGGTTTTATCCGGGGGCAGAAGAAAAGTTCTTATATTAACTAATAAACAAAATAGCCTGAGATTTGTAGGTTTTGCCTGCCAAGATAGCAACTCTTTCAAAGCTTTAAAAAGGGATTTCATGGAAAAGGGTTTAAAAACAGTTCAAGATGATAAATCTCTTTTTGATCATGAAAATTTTTATGTTATAGACTGCGACGGAAATAAAATTTATTTTGGGCTGACCAGAAATAAAAAGGATCAGAATTCTAATCTTTATGCCCCACTACAGCATATTACTTTCACTTCAGAAAACTTAGATAACTTTGTTGACTTTTATGTGAATAAACTGGGGTTTAAAATTTCAGATAAGGTTATTAATAAAAAAGGAGAGCTCACAACTTGCTTTATGAGATCAAACCAAGAGCATCATACTGTTGCCTGTTTTTTAAGCGACAAATCAGGCTTAGATCATTATAGTTTTGAAGCAGGAACATGGGAATGGATTAAGAATTGGTGTGATCATTTTTCCAAGCAAAATATTCAATTAATTTGGGGGCCGGGTCGACACGGTCCAGGGAATAATCTTTTTGCATTTATAGAAGATCTTGACGGGAATAAAATTGAGATTTCTGCTGAGTTAGAAATAGTTCACGATAGGCAACCTAAAAAATGGCCTCACGAACCGAAAACGTTAAATTTATGGGGTAATGCAATAATGCGCTCTTAATGGAGGAAATTTATGAAATATGTAAGTTTTGTAAAACTAGGTGAAACCTGTTTTGGAGTTTTCCATCAGGGTAAAATTTTTGACCTGACCTATCAATTAGCTGGGGGTTCTTCAAGCTTGAAGGAAGCTATTCATTTTGGAAGCATTCCAGATAATATACAAGAGTTGGAAAGCTATTTAGCTAATGTTACTGCTTACGAACCTGCGGATATAACATTTCTACCTGTTATACCAGATCCAGGAAAAATTTTTTGTATTGGTCTGAATTATGAAAAGCATAGGAAAGAAACGGAAAGACCAGAGGTTCAATATCCAACTATTTTTACTCGATTCGCAGAAAGCCAAGTGGCACATCGAGAAGCGGTTATTAAGCCTACCTTGTCTGATAGAGTGGACTTTGAAGGAGAGTTGGCTGTAGTAATTGGAAAAGGAGGTAAAAACATCTCTTCAGAAGAAGCTTTGCAGAGTATTGCTGGATATACTTGTTATAACGATGTATCTATCAGGGATTACCAGAGACATACCAGTCAGTTCGTACCAGGGAAAAACTTCTCAAAAACAGGTGGTTGCGGACCATTTTTAAAATTAGCATCGTCGATAAAAAATTACCAAAGCTTAACTATTAAAACAATATTGAATGGCGAGGTTATGCAAGAAGCAAAGCTCGATCAATTGATTTTCAAAATACCTGAGATAATCTCCTATATCTCTTCTTTTACGCCTTTAGTCGCAGGAGACATCATAGTCACGGGAACGCCTGGTGGAGTTGGGGATAGGCGAGATCCACCTTTATATATGAAAAATGGTGACATTGTAGAAGTTGAAATTTCGCAAGTTGGTAAGCTCGTTAACCCAGTGCTAGACGAAAATATAATTCTTTAAATGCCTCTCAAATTATTTTGACAAAAAATTTCGATGTAATTATTGTTGGAATGGGTCCATCTGGTCTCGTTTTAGCTGGCTTGCTTGCCAACTATGGCGTTAAGGTTGGTCTTTTTGAAAGGAATGAAAGTACTGTCCAAGAACCACGAGCGGTTTCTATTGATGATGAGTCTCTCCGAATTCTTCAAAGCTTTTCGTTGCATCAAGCTGTATTAAAAAATGTTTCTCAAAATTATGGATCTTATTACTACGATGCAAAAGGTAAGCTATTTTTGAAAGTTGAACCGAATTCATGTGAGAATGGCTTTTTTAAACGAAATGCATTTGATCAACCGACTTTTGAAAGCACATTGAGGAAACATCTAGAGGGTAAAAAAAATGTCAACATCAATTTTTCACATACACTAGTTTCTATAAAAAACGAGACTAACCGTATCATTGCGAATTTTGAGGATAGCAAAGGGATAAAAAAAAGCTTTTTAGCACGGTATCTCGTAGGTTGTGATGGTGGACAGTCGACTGTCCGAGACCTCATTGGCGTGATTTTGAAAGGCAGTACTTTTAATCAAAAATGGTTGGTTGTTGATATATATAATACCAAAAATTACTTTAGGCATACGCAAGTTTATTGTAACCCTAAGCGTCCATCTATAACGTTACCTGGGCCCAAAGGTATAAGGAGATATGAGTTTAAATTAAATGACGGAGAGAGATCTGAAAAGTTAAGTGAAGATTTCATAAGAAACCTTTTAGCAAGTGTCGGAGTAGATGGACAAGCAAAGATTAGAAGATCACAGGTATATCAATTTCATGCATTAATTTCATCAGTATGGAGAAAAAAATCTGTTTTTATTGCAGGTGATGCAGCGCATTTGTCTCCGCCCTTTGCTGGGCAGGGAATGAATAGTGGAATAAGAGATGTGGGGAACTTGGGTTGGAAGTTAGCGTTAGCTATAAAAAGACCAAAATCAAAAAAAATACTAGAAACCTACTTTCTGGAAAGAAAGGATCATTGCTGGGCTCTAATTAATTTGGCGATACGGATGGGTAAAATAATGATGCCAAAAAACAGCTTGTATTCCTTTTTTAATGCATCTTTTTTTAGGCTGATCAAGTTAAATAAAACACTGCTTAGTTATATGTCTCAAATGAAATATCGACCCAAACCTAAATTGAAAACGGGTCTTATTTTTTTTCATGGGAAAGAGACAAGGGGTGATAAGAAATTAATTGGAACGCTCTTTCCACAACCCTTAGTGCAAGATAAAGCAGGAATTTTGTCTAACTTGGATGAGGTTTTGGGTAATAAATTTTCTTTAGTTTGTTATATCAAAAATCACGAGACTTACATCAGTCTGGAAAAACATCTTAATAATTTTTCAAAAACTTGTAGGGTTGTTGTTTTATTGAACCAATCATGCATGATTTTCCCGAGTAGGCATAAGGTTGTTCGAGATTTTAATAACCTTTTAGAAAAAATGGAGACAAGGGTGCCAGAGAATAGTGTTCTTTTACTCCGACCTGATAAATTAGTATCTGCAATCTATAAAAAAAATAATCTTCATTATTTATCAAATTTATTAAATAATAACGAGATATTTAGTTTTTAAAGTGTATAGTTACTACAAATTTAAAAATTATCAACATCTGGGGAGGAAGTTTAATGAAATTATTTTTAAGATTTTTAGTCGCATCTGCTTCTGCGCTGTTTCTTTCAATATCTGCATACGCAGGAGAAGTGGTGCTAAAGTTCCATTCATTTCCGCCAATGCCTGCAAATTCTAATGCAAAATTTGTTAAGCCGTGGAGTGAAAAAGTATTAGCGGAGTCAAATGGGGAAATAAAAGTTGAGATATATCCTGCGATGCAGCTTGGAGGAAAACCACCTCAACTTGTTGATCAAGTAAGAGACGGTGTAGTAGACATTGTTTGGACTGTTGCTGGTTATACACCAGGGAGATTTCCACACTTAGAGGCGTTCGAGTTGCCATTTATGCCTGCGTCTGCTGAGGCGACATCTCAAGCACTACAAGAATACGTGGACACTGTAGCTTCCTCTGATCTTAAAGATTATAAAGTTTTAGCCGTATTTTGTCATGCTCCTGGAAAAATTCATACTAAAGAAAAAGTTATTAAGTCTGCAGCTGATTTAAATGGTATGAAGATGCGTGGTCCTACAAGAGTGATAACCAAAATGTTGGAAGGCTTAGGGGCAACGCCGGTGGGAATGCCTGTCCCTGCAGTTGCAGGAGCACTCTCAAAGGGTGTGATCGATGGCATGGTTGTGCCTTGGGAAATTATGCCGTCATTTAAACTTCATGAGCTTACAAAAGCACATACTACAGTTTCGGGATCAAGAGGTTTATACACAACCCCGTTTTTGTTCTTGATGAATAAAGCGAAATACGAGTCTTTAAGTGATGAGCATAGAAAGGTTATTGATAATAATGCTGGTCTTGCCCTGGCAAAACTTGCTGGACAGCTTTGGGACGGTTTCGAAGTTCCAGCTAGGAAGTTAGCATTAGATGCCGGTGGAACAATACATTCTCTATCGGGAGCTCCTCTTGCAGAAATGAAGGCAGCTGGTGAAGGCCTTGAGAAGGATTGGATTAAATCAGCTAATGATCGTGGCCTAGATGGTGCAATGCTTGTTAAAACAGCGAAAGACTTAATTTCAAAATATGACAAGTAAAAATACCTCGTTAGATATTGAAGAAACAGAGCGCCCAAACGATATTTTTGGGCGCTTTTTACTTAAGATTGTAACTTATCTAGCGATTTGTGGAGGTATAGTACTTGTTGTGATAGTACTTATAAATTTCATTTCTATCGCAGGTAGAACAATGTTTGGCAAGCCTCTCACAGGAGACTTTGAACTTGTTGAAATGGGATGTGCGGTTGCGATGTTTTCATTTTTACCACTTTGTCAATTTAAGAATGGGAACGTTATTGTAGATTTCTTTACAATAAACCTTTCGAACAAAATTAAAAACAGCTTGAATGGGCTTGGAGCTTTTTTATTTTTTTTAGTAGCCTCTTTTTTTACATGGAGAATGATTTACGGAGCCTTAGACATGTACAAGTATAATGAGCAAACGATGTTGCTTCAAATTCCCGTTTGGATTCCATTTATTCCAGCGGTTATTTCTTTTGGTATTCTATCGATAACCTGCATTTATACATCAATAATATTTTTCAAATCGGCTTTTAAATAGAAAATATTTATCATGGATAGACTCTACCTCGGCATAATAGCTTTCCCAATTCTTTTTTCTTTATTGGCTGTTAGAGTTCCCATTGGTTTAGCAATGTTGGTCGTTGGCTGTTCAGGAACAATTTTTATAGCTGGTTGGTTGCCCATTATGTCCCAAGTAAAGACAAGTGCATGGCATCTTTTTTCTAATTATTCATTTACTGTTATTCCTTTATTTTTACTGATGGGAAACTTTGCATCTAAGGCAGGGATGAGTGAATCTCTATTTCGGTTTGCTGGTGCTTGTCTTGGACACAGACGAGGTGGGGTGGCTATGGCAGCGGTCGGTGCATGTGCTGGTTTTGGCGCCATATGTGGTTCATCTCTTGCTACAGCCGCTACCATGGGTCGTGTGGCTCTTCCTGAGCTACGTAGAATGGGTTATTCTGGTTCTTTAAGCACTGGGGCTTTGGCCGCTGGTGGAACGTTAGGTATTTTGATACCACCATCAGTTATATTGATAATCTATTCAATTTTAACCGAACAGAATATCGCAAAAATGTTTTTAGCAGCTTTTGTACCTGGGATTTTAGCGGCAATTGGATATCTAATAGCAATAGCTATTTTCGTAAGGATAAAACCAGATTCGGGTCCACCCACAAGCTATGTGGGATGGAGGCAAAGACTTAATTTATTTGGGCAAGTGTGGCAAATACTTGTAATATTTTTTCTTGTAATTGGAGGTATTTATCTTGGGTGGTTTACGCCAACCGAGGGTGCTTCAATAGGTGCAGCCGGTACAGGTATTATGGCACTTTTTACAAAAGGCTTCAATTTTAGTGATTTAATTGATGTTATTCAGGATACAGCTGTCACGTCCGCTATGATTTTTTTAGTATTATTAGGGGCTGAGTTCTTTAATTCTTTTATTGCACTTACACAAATAACTAATGAATTGGCAACATTTGTTATTAGCAATGAGCTCTCTCCATATCTAGTCGTGTTTTTTATATTAGTTCTATACATTCTTTTAGGGTGTCTAATGGATAGCTTAGCTATGATACTGCTAACTATACCTGTATTTTATCCCATCATTATTGAGTTAGATTTTGGAATGAGTATTGACGAGGTTGCAATCTGGTTTGGTATCCTTACTCTTATCGTTGTTGAAGTCGGGCTAATAACCCCACCAGTGGGCTTGAATGTTTTTATAATTAATAAAATGGCAAAAAATGTTCCAATTTCAGATACCTTTATTGGAGTCTTGCCATTTTTAATAAGCGACCTTATTAGGGTCGGCATTCTGTTTATCTTCCCTGGTATCAGCTTGTTTTTAATTCGGCTTTTAGGGTGAAGTAATTTGGAGGTTTTGTAATGAAAAATGAAGAAATAGTGGACTTATTGAAGGTCATAAAGTGTCAACATGTTTCTCTTGAAGTTAGTAATGTTGATGTTTCTCTAAAGTTTTATAGAGACTTTCTAGGATTAAAGCTCTCAGAAAGGCATCATGCCAATGAAAATCCTGCCATACCTTTCGAGATGGCGTTTATGAGACTTGGTAAGCAACATCATGATCTTGTGCTAACGCATGATCCAAAGAGAGACTATCCGGAAAAAATATTTAATTCTGGTCCTGCTGGAATTCATCATTATGCATTTGAATGTCCAAATAAAAAAAGTTTCGACATGTATTTGGAAAGGGCAAAGGAAATGTCCTTAGAAATTGTAAGGGGACCCGTTCTTCATAGTGCGTATCAATCTAAAGGTGATGGAACGTGGGGAGAAAATTGGAGTTTTTACGTTTTAGATCCAGATAAGCACCGAATAGAAATTTTTTGTGAAATGGCGGAGATAGACAATGCTGGTTGCTATATAATGGAAAATGGTAAAAAAGTACCTGATAAAAAGGCAGAAGAAATTTAATTAAAATACATGATGAAAAAGAATTTTGATTGCATAGTTATTGGTTACGGTCCTGTTGGCGCTTTACTCTCAATATTTCTATCAAAATTAGGATTGAGTGTTGCTGTAATTGATAAAAATTTAGATGTTTACCCATTACCACGAGCAATACATTTTGACGAAGAGGTGATGCGTATTTTCCAAATGGTTAATCTTAGCAAGCAGATTTTTAATATATCAAGAATAGGTACTAAGGGGATGCATTTTGTCGATGAAGAAGACAATATTTTAATGGAAAGAAAAGGATCAGGCTCCATCGGGGAGTTTGGTTGGCAAAAAAGCTGGTATTTTCACCAACCTCAGCTTGAAAGACTGTTGAGGAGTAACGCAGAGAAGGAGGAAAACTTCGTAAGCTTTTTGGGGTATGAAACCCAAAAAATAGACCAGGATAGTGATTTAGTAACTGTTACATCATACAGCAAGAGTTTTAAAAAAGAGCTTGTGCTAAAAAGCAAATACCTAGTTGGTTGCGATGGAGCAAACTCAAATACGAGCGACTTTATAGGGCAAGGAGTAAAAGATTATGGATTAAAAGAAAAGTTTTTAGTCCTCGATCTAATAGTCGATAATAGATACCAAAACATTAAAAACCTGCCAGACTACACTGTTCAACACTGTGATAAGCTTAGGCCAATCACACGTTGTTATATAAATAAAAAACGAAGAAGATGGGAAGTCAAAATATTGCCTAGCGATAATGAAGACGAGTTCTTAAAAAGTAAAACTATATGGAAATTCCTAAGCAAATGGATAGAAAAGAAAAGTGCAAAAATCGAGCGTTGCCAATTATATACATTTAGATCAATACTTAAGAAGAAATGGTTTAACAATAGGGTAATTTTAGCAGGAGACAGCGCACACCTTTCTCCTCCCTTTCTTGGACAAGGAATGTGCGCAGGTATTCGTGACGTTGCGACCTTAGCTTGGCGCTTAAAAGGATATGCCAGCAATAAACTGTCGGCTGATGATTTAGTAAACTACCAAGCAGAAAGGTTTCCGCATGTATCTGCTTTTATTAAGTTGGCTGCCGAAGTAGGCAAGATAATGTCTAACCCAGGCTTACTTAAGAAGTCTGAAAAGTCAGAAAGCTTGCGATTATTTGATTTTCCAAAACCGAGATTAAAAAAAGGTTTTTTTTATAAATGTCCTTTATCTGGGACACTATTTCCACAATTTATTGAGGGTAGTAGAAAAAGCGATGATACCCTTGGGTATAAATTTATTTTACTAGTTTTAGAAAATAATGCGTGTTTCGACGTTAATATGGATTCAAACATATTAACTAAAAAAGTCGCTAAAGGATCTTTAAGAAATTGGATTATTAAAAGCAAAAAAGAAGCGGTGATTATTCGACCAGATAAATATATTTTTGGCAGCGCGTCCTCAAAAAAAGAGGTAAAGTCGCTACTTAATTGTTTTAGCCATATGTACCGAATTTAATATTTCTTTAGCATAAAAATTTAAGGTGTTGATTTTATTTATATTTTATGATTTCGTTTCCCTCTGAAAGCCACTCTTTTATTCCTTTAGTATTATAGATATTGGGAAAATCTTTTGTTTTTTCTAACGCCTTCGCAATTGCAGTAGTTCTTCTGCCCGTTCTACAAAAAAGAATTATTCCCTTTTCAGAGTTTGTAATATTTTTAACTCTGTTAATAAATCCTTTGAAATCGTAAGTTCCATCTTTTTCAAAAAATGTATGGTGATAGCTGTTTTCAATTACTCCAGTTGAAACCCATTCATCTTTACGTCTCACATCGATAAGTGGAATGCCTAGCGACATTAACCTCTTAATTTCATCATTTCCTATATTTTTTGTCTCAGCATAACTGTTACTGGTTAAGATGAAGATAAATAAAAGTATTAAGGTTATGATGTGTTTAAGTTTCATTTGAATAGGAACAGTTGGAATCCAATTACAATACGACTATATTCTAAAGTAGTCACTGAACACAAGATATCTATACAGGAAATATTCAAATGGATAAACTCAAATCTTTTATAACTGCGCTATGTTTCTTTCTCACCATAAGTGTTTGTATGGCGCAAAGCGAAATTATATCTCACGGTATTTCAACTTTTGGAGATTTGAAGTACGAAAAAGACTTTAAGCATTTATCTTACGTGAATCCTGATGCGCCAAAAGGAGGTGAAATTTCTTTTTGGGCGTTTGGATCATTTGACTCAATGAATCCGTACACGAGGAAAGGAAGAGCAGGAGCATACTCATCAATATTTTTTGAAAGCCTATTAGAGGGTACGTCTGATGAAATAGACTCAGCATACGGATTGATTGCAAAAGAGATTGAATATCCAGAGGACCGTTCATGGGTTATTTTTACGCTAAGGAGTGAAGTATTATTCTCTGATGGATCGCCTTTAACCGCTAAAGATGTGCTTTTTTCGTTTAAATTACTAAAAGAAAAAGGTCTTCCTTCTTTTAGAGCAGTGTTGGAAAAAGATATTCAATCGGCACAACTTATTTCTGATCGTAAAATAAAATTTATTTTCAATGACGATGTGCCAAAAAGAGATTTAATTGATACGGTCGGTGGATTGCCGATTTTTTCAGAGAAATACTTTAAAGATAATAAAGTAGATTTTGAAGCATCAACCTTAACTCCTGCTTTAGGTTCAGGGCCATATATTTTGGATAAAGTAGATGTAGGTAAGCAGATTATATACAAAAAAAATCCAAACTATTGGGGTAATAATCTCCCAATTAATAAAGGTAGATACAACTTCGATAAATTTAGAATTGAATACTTCGCAGATTATAATTCTGCATTCGAAGGTTTTAAAGCTGGTACATATACTTTCAGAAATGAAGCATCCTCAAAAATATGGGCTACAGGTTATGATTTTCCTGCATTGGAAAAGAATTGGGTTAAGAAAACGACACTTCCCGATGGAAATTTATCTTCGGGGCAATCATTTGTCCTCAATTTGAGACGAGAAAAATTTCAAGACATAAAGGTTAGAAAAGCTATAGGATTAATGTTTAATTTTGAATGGTCGAATAGCACACTTTTTTATGGTCTTTATGAACGCATAAATTCTTTTTGGGACAATAGTGATCTCAAGGCTTCAGGAATGCCAATAGAACAAGAGCTATTAATTCTTAATAAATACAAGGATATCCTGGATGAGAATAACTTTAGCGATGAAGTCTTTTCATTCCCTAAATCGTCATTAAAACAACTTGATCGAAAAAACTTAAGGCAAGCATCCAAATTATTGGATGATGCAGGTTGGGAGGTTGGTGACGATGGTTTGCGAAGAAACGCCGACGGTAAAACACTTGATGTTGAGATACTGAACGATAGTCAGGCATTTGACCGCATAATTAACCCCTATATCGAAAACTTAAAAAAGCTAGGTATCAATGCTGCAAATATAAAAATTGACAATGCGCAGATGACTGACAGGCGTAGGAAATTTGATTTTGATATGCTAGTTGGTTTCTTGAGTACCCAATTGACACCAGGGTCCGAGCTAGAGCAATATTTCGGATCTGAGTCTGCCGATTTTTCTATCTTTAACTTAACCGGCGTTAAAGATCAGGGTGTTGATGCAATAATTAAAGAAGTAAGAGCGGCAAAGTCTAGAGAAGAATTGGGATTCGCAATAAGGGCATTAGATAGGGTTTTAAGAAATAAAGTCATCTGGGTACCTCAGTGGTTTAAGAATAAACACACAATTGCTTATTTTGATATGTATGAGCATCCTAAAAAATTACCACCATATGATATTGGTGTTCTTGATACCTGGTGGATGAATTCTGATAAATATAATGATTTAAAGGATCAGGGTGCCTTAAAATAATCATTAAAAATGCTCAGTTATATCTTTAGAAGATTAATTCTTATTGTACCTACATTAGTTGGGATAATGTGTATAAATTTTTTCTTGGTACAGTTTGTTCCTGGTGGTCCTATCGAACAAATAATAAGTGACTTAGAAAAAAATAGCACTTTTCTTGATAGTATTGGCGGAGGCTCTCAAGAAGTAAGAACAAGCAATGGACTTGAATCGTATAAAGGTTCGGTTGGGTTGCCAAAAGATTTTATTGATGAACTGGAAGCACAATTTGGTTTTGATAAGCCACTTTGGGAACGGTTTTTTTCAATGATGTACGACTATCTTACTTTTGACTTCGGGGATAGTTATTTTCGATCAATTTCAGTTATAGAACTTATAATAGAAAAGATGCCCGTTTCTATATCATTAGGCTTATGGACAACCCTCTTGGCGTACATGATATCTATTCCCTTAGGAATAAGAAAAGCTTTATTGGATGGTTCAAGTTTTGACAATTGGACATCGACGCTCATTATAATTGGATACTCTATTCCTGGATTTTTATTTGCAATTTTTCTTTTAGTTCTTTTTGCAGGAGGTTCCTATCTTCAATTGTTTCCTATCAGAGGACTAGTATCCTCAGATTTTGGAAATATGTCCTTTTTCGGGCAAATAAAAGATTATTTCTGGCATATTGCTCTTCCAGTCATAGCATCCACAGTTTCAGCTTTCGCTACATTGACATTACTAACGAAAAACTCGTTTTTAGATGAGATAAAGAAACAATATGTAATTACCGCAAGATCAAAAGGCTTGAGTGATCAAAGAGTTTTATATGGCCATGTTTTTAGAAATGCTATGTTGATTATAATAGCTGGGTTTCCTGGGCTTTTTATTTCAGTTTTTTTTGGATCCTCTTTAATTATAGAAACTATTTTTTCTCTAGATGGATTGGGTCGTTTGGGATTTGAGGCTGCAGTATCAAGAGACTATCCCGTGGTATTTGGTACTCTTTATATTTTCGGCTTATTAGGATTGGTGGTAGGGCTACTCTCAGACTTAATGTACGTCTGGGTTGACCCAAGAATTGATTTTGAAAAGAGACAATCTTGAGCAAACAACTTAATTGGAAAAGATGGGAAAATTTTAAAAAAAATAGGCGTGCCTTTTATTCGGCGATTATTTTTGGAATGTTTTTTTCTCTTTCTTTATTTGCAGATTTCATAGCTAACGATAAGCCGTTATATATTAAGTCTCAAGACAAGGTATATTTCCCTATATTTAATTTTTATTCTGAGGTCGAGTTTGGGGGTGACTTGAAAACCGAGGCAATATACGCTGATAGAGAAATACAATGTCTTATTTTAACAGAAGGCAATGATGATTGTTGGGACTCTCCTGAAACTGTTATATCTGAAGGATATAAAAATAAAACAAATAAAGGAGTAATAATTTGGCCCCTTATTCGGTTCAACCACAATACTATTGCCGATTTAAATGTACCAGCACCATCTCCACCGGATAGTGAGCATTGGCTCGGGACGGATGATACTGCAAGAGATGTTTTAGCAAGAATAATTTATGGGTTTCGTATCTCTGTGATATTTGGGTTAACAGTTACTTTTTTTGCAAGTATCGTTGGTATTTTTGCAGGTGCAATTCAAGGCTATTTTGGTGGGAAAACGGATTTATTCACTCAGCGTTTTATAGAAATATGGAATTCTGTACCCTCCCTTTACGTTATAATTATTTTATCAGCCTTTTTGAGAATAGATTTTTTGATATTAATGCTATTGATAACTTTATTTAGCTGGACGGCGTTGGTAGGTGTCGTCCGAGCTGAATTTTTAAGAGCTAGAAACTTTGAGTATGTAATGGCAGCGAAGGCTCTCGGTGTATCAACGGGTTCAATTATTTTTAAGCATTTATTGCCCAATGCGATGGTTGCAACGCTAACTTTAGTACCGTTTATTCTAACAGGATCTATAGGATCATTAGCAGCGCTTGATTTTTTAGGTTTTGGTTTGCCCGCTTCGTATCCATCGCTCGGTGAACTTACGATGCAAGCAAAGCAAAATCTTCAGGCACCTTGGTTGGGCTTAAGTGCGTTTTTTGTATTTTCTATAATGCTGGCACTACTAGTTTTTATTTTTGAAGGCATAAGAGATGCTTTTGATCCAAGAAAGACTTTTGTATGAGAACACATCTATTAAGCTTAGAGAACTTATCTATTTATTTAAATGGGTTTAAGGGTGACACTAAAAAGTTAGTTTCTAATATAAATATTAATATCCATAGAGGGGAATTTGTTGCATTAATAGGAGAGTCTGGCTCAGGAAAGTCTTTATCCGCACTTTCTACTGTTGGTTTGTTACCCTCTGCTATCAAAGCCTCAGGTACAGGAAAGTGGCTAAATCTGAACTATGATTTGGCAGATCATAATTCTTTGAAAATGTTTCGTGGAAAAGAAATAGGCTTTATATTTCAAGAGCCTTTAGTGTCTCTGAATCCTCTTCACACTATAGGCAAACAAGTTGGTGAGTGTATAACAACACATGCACACATTCCAAACGCAGATCTTAAGGATAAAGTTATAGCTTTATTGAAAGATGTAAAACTTGATGATCCAGAGAGACGCTTTTATCATTATCCACATCAATTATCAGGTGGCCAACGTCAAAGAGTGATGATTGCAATGGCGCTTTCAAATAAACCAAAGCTTCTAATTGCAGATGAGCCTACTACCGCTTTAGATGTAACTATCCAAAAAGAGATCCTTGATTTGTTACACTCCCTAAGAGCCTCTTATGATCTTTCAATATTATTCATAACGCACAATTTAAAGATTGTTAAAAATTTGGCTGATCGTTTATATATTATGAAAGAAGGGGAAATAATTGAAAGTGGTAAAACCGAAGATGTTTTTAAAAAACCAACTCATGCATACACAAAAGACTTAATCGAGCCCAAGATTAAAATTATAAAATCAAGATTAAATACTCCAAAGATTCTACTATCAGCTGAAAACTTATCAGTTAAGTATAAAGGCCCTAGAAGCTTATTTAGAAGCTCATCTAAAGACTTTTGTGCCTTAAATAACGTTTTTTTAAATATTAAATTTGGCGAGACGCTTGGAGTTGTAGGCGAAAGCGGTAGTGGTAAAACAAGCTTAGCTCTATCAATACTTAAGTTGATAGATTATCATGGAGATATAAAATTGCATCTTCCGGAACCTCGTCTCAGAAAAAAGGAAAGACTTAAAAGTTACAGACGGAATGTTCAAATTGTTTTCCAAGACCCTTTTTCTTCACTCTCACCGAGACTTTCAATTCGTGATATAATCGGTGAGGGTGTTATTTTACACCGTATATTTTCTAAAGAACAGGTAGAAGAAAAAATACTATTAGCTCTGAGCAGAGTAGACCTTGACAGAGATACTCTCGAAAGGTATCCCCATGAGTTTTCTGGTGGACAACGACAGCGTATCGCAATTGCAAGAGCGATAATTATGGAACCGAAGCTCCTAATTTTAGACGAACCAACTTCGTCATTGGATGCGGCTGTTCAAAAACAAATAATTAAGTTATTAATTGATTTGCAAAAAGACCTTAATTTATCTTATTTATTTATAAGTCACGATTTAGAGTTAGTTTCAACTATTTCTCATAGAATGGTTGTAATGAAAGATGGAATGATTGTGGACGAGGGATCTCCGGCAAAACTATTGAGGTCGTCAAAAAACGAATATACAAAAAGGTTAGTAGAAAGTTCAATTTTTTAAAAAAGGATTTTGAGATGAACTATGATGAACAAAATATTTTTGCAAAAATTATAAGGGGTGAATTGCCTGCTGAGAAAATTTATGAGGACGAAAAGGTCTTGGCTTTTATGGATATAATGCCCAGGGCACCAGGTCATTTTCTTGTTATACCTAAGGCAAGCGTACGGAATATTCTTGATATTGATAATGAAAGTCTATGTGCAGTTATGAAAGTAGTGAAAAAGCTTGCAGTAGCATCTAAGAAAGCAATGAATGCAACTGGTATAACTATCCAGCAATTTAGTGAGGCTGATGGAGGTCAAGAGGTCTTTCACTTGCATTTTCATGTTATTCCTAGATATGAAGGCAAACCCATGGATAGACCTGGTCAAATGGTAAAAGACATGTCGGTTTTATCGTTGCAGGCAAACAAAATAAAGGCCGAATTATGGGCTTAGTTAGATAGTCATGTACGAATATAGTGGAAGAGCTTTAGTATTTGGTGCTAGTGGGGGTATAGGTCAAGCGTTTAGCAGGTTCTTGGAGAATAAGCTCGGTTCGGAAAATGTGGTAAAAATAAGCCGATCCATTGATGGGTTCGAGATTTCAGATGAAGAAAAAATATTAAAATTTTCTCTATCAATAGAAGGTTCATTCAATTTGATTATCAATGCAACAGGGGTTTTGCAAACTACTGAAGAGGGGCCTGAGAAAACGATAAATGTGGTTAAACAAAAATCAATGATTGATATGATGACGATTAATGCAATAGGACCTGCCTTATTATTGAAAAATTTTTCCAAAAAATTGGATAAGACAAAATTTAGTGTATTCGTTAATTTATCTGCCCGAGTGGGTTCCATAACGGATAATAGACTTGGGGGTTGGATTTCGTATAGGTCATCTAAAGCTGCTCTAAATCAAATCATTAAAACTTCTTCTATAGAGATAAATAGGAGAAATAAAAATGCTATTTGTGTGGGCCTTCATCCAGGTACAGTTAAAACAAGGTTTACAGAAAAATTTCAAAATACTACTGAAACAATTTCGCCAGACGAGTCTGTTAAGATGATGATGAAAGTTGTTGAAAACCTTTCTGTGGATGACAATGGGTATTGTTTTGCCTATGATGGGAAAGCAATTTCTGCGTGAACTCTCCTTTCTAACTTTCAGTTTAAGGACTTGCACCGCTTCTTTGTTAATTGAAAGGTTGTTTATAGTTGATAAGTGAAAATACTAAGGGAGCATTTTTGATCTCTTTAGCGGCAGCTTGTTATGTAATGAGTGATATTTTCATGAAATTTCTTTCATCTGAAATCTCAATGTTTCAAATAACTTTTTTACGAGGACTGTTAGTAACCTTTTTTCTTTTTTCTTACTGTTATATGAGTGAAGCATCTTTTTTTATAAAAGAATGGAGAGACCGAATTGTAATAACAATTAGATCAATTTTAGAAGTTATCATGACATATGCATTTCTGGCCGCTCTATTCAACATGAATGTAGCCAATGCTAATGCTATTCTTCAATTAATTCCTCTCATTGTTCTTTTGGGATCATTCATTTTTTTACGACAATCACCAAAGACACACGAATGGATTGCTGTCTTGGTTGGATGTTTTGGTGCAGTTATAATTATTCGCCCAGGAGCATCGGATTTTAACTTCTTCACAATGCATGCATTAGTTGCGGTTTTTTGTTTGTCAGCACGTGATCTATTAACTGTAAGATTGAATAGAAATATACCATCAAATATAGTTGCTTTTTATAGTGCACTAATGCTGACCATGGTTAGCTTTTTATTAAGTGAAGACACTAATCTTTTTGGAAAAGTAGATAATTCTTTATTCATAGTTTATACAGCTATATTCGTTTCTATCGGTTATACAGCCTCGGTTTCTGCCATGAGATATGGTGAAGTAACATTTGTTTCGCCATTTAGATACACCGCCTTACTATGGGCTACTGTAATGGGGTTTATTTTTTTTGGTGAGATCCCTAAATTTAGTACACTCTTTGGAGGATCTCTTATAATCCTTGCTGGGATCTATATTTTTTACAAATCGAAAGATAATAAGAAAACTTTATAGAAACTATTTATGAAACTTTAGATGTCAAACCGGGAAACTCTTGAACATATTTTGGATCTTTTAGATGAAGAAGAAGGCATTTCATTTAAAAGAATGTTTGGTGGGTATGGACTATTTAAAAATGAGCTAGCCGTTGCACTGATCCTACGCTCAGAAATTTTCATGAAAGTTGATCAATCAAATATTAATGATTATAAGTCTACTTTCTCGAAACCATTTACATACAGGAAAAATGGGAAAGATATAACTCTGTCAAATTGGTCAATTCCCTCTGAAATTTTAGAAGATAAAGATTTATTTATTGAATGGTTTTTGAAGTCCTATAGGGTTGCTCTTAATAAAAAAATAGGAAAAAAAGTTGAGTATTGAAAGCTGGTTATACCTTATTTTAATTTGCCTTACGGGTGCTTTTTCTCCAGGTCCTAGCTTGATAGTGATTTTACGTCACGCAGTTGCTGATGGTAGAAGTGCAGGCGTTAACGCGGCGGCAGGTCATGGCTTAGGCATCTTTATATATGCACTTGTCTCAGCGATCGGCTTAAGTTTTATATTAATTAGTTCTCCAAAGATATTTTCGTTTGTCCAAATTTTAGGAGCATTATTCTTGTTGTGGATAGGCTTTCAAATTCTCCGGGGAGGGCTATTAAAAAAAGACTTATCAAATTTTGGGGAATATAAAACACCGTCATCAGGCACTTCATTAAATCATTTTAGAGATGGTTTTGGTATAGCAATACTAAATCCAAAAATACTGGCTTTTTTCTCTTCTTTATTTAGTCAGTTTTTGTCTCCAGAGCAAAACTTTTCTGTTCACATGTTTATGGCAATTATCGCTGGGTTTATTGATGTAAGTGTCTACGTTATCATTGTTTTTCTAGTAACTTTAAAAAGCTTCCTTAAATTTTACAGAGATAAGATATATTTTATGGAGATTGCATTTGGGTTGTTGTTAATCCTCTTGGGTTTTTCCATATTTGTAGTAAGCTTTAATCCTACTTATTTTGGTTAAATAGAATGAATGAAAATAAAATTGATAGAAAAATTGCTGTTATTTTCGTAACGGATGTTGTTGGTTTCAGTAAGCTTATGGAGAAGAATGAGGACCAAACTCTTAAAAGTTTTCGGTCATGCAGAGAAATTCTAGATAATTTATTTAAAGAGCATGGTGGCCGAATTTTCAATACAGCCGGGGACTCGGTCCTTGCAGAATTTCAAAGTGCCGTTTCCGCAGTGGTGTGTGCATCTGAGTTTCAAAAGTTAATTTCTGAAAGAAATTCCAGTGTATCCGAAGATAGCGAAATGCATTTTCGAATTGGTATAAATATGGGTGACGTTATAGTAGAAGGCGATAATCTTTATGGCGACGGAGTAAATGTTGCAGCGCGTTTAGAGGCACTTTCGCAACCTGGTGGGGTATGTTTATCAAAAAGCATACATGATTTTGTGAATCAAAAGACTGAGTTTTTATTCAATGATATTGGCGAGCAACGAGTAAAAAATACAGATGTTCATGCATTTGATTTAGCGCTTAATAATCTTGAAAAAAGAGAGGCGAAAAAAGAAGAGAAACTTGATGACATAGATGATGGCGGCAAACCCCCAGCCATTGCCGTTCTCCCATTCAAAAATTTGAGTAATGATGAAGAGCAGGAGTATTTCGCGGATGGGATTACAGAGGATATAATTGCCAATCTTTCATTATGGAAAACATTTCCTGTTATCTCGCGGAATTCTAGTTTTTCCTTTAAAAACTCCACTGAGAAATCGGATGTTATATCGAAAGCACTGGGAGCGAGGTATTTAGTTGAAGGGAGTGTAAGAAAAGCCGGAAACAAAGTTCGAATTTCTGCACAGTTAACTTCAGCAGATGATGATAAACAAATTTGGTCAAAAAGATGGGATAGGTCGCTTGAAGACATTTTTGAAGTTCAAGATGAAGTGTCACGAGATGTAGCCGCACTAATTTCTCCTGCTTTAAAGGATCAGGAGCAGGTAAAGCTAAGCACTAAAGGGAAGAAAAACTTTGGTGCTTGGGATGAGTATCTTCAAGGTCTTAACATATATAATACCCAAGATTTTGTTGGAACAACATTAGGTGATAAAGTTATTCAACATTGTAAGAGAGCAATAGAGCTTGATGCAAATTTTTGTGACGCCTACGTTCTTTATTGTAATGTGTTGCAAGGAAAGATTTATAGTCATGAGCATCAAGATAAACGAGAAGAAAACACTAAGCTCTTTCATCAAATGGCGCAAAAAGCAGTTGATACCGACCCTGAAAATCCCGACGCCATGTCATCATTAAGCATGTCTTATAGCATAAAAAAAGATCTGAATAAAAGGCTCGAGACAGCTGAAAAAGCATTAGAATTGAATCCGAGCCACCCACGCTCCAATTTTTCCTATGGTCAAGCCTTAACAAATTTTGGAAGGAACGAAGAAGCCTTGTCCTATGTCAATAAAGCAATTGAGCTAGATCCTCAATCCAAAAGAAATTATGAAGGTTTTTTCCCTCTTTTGTATATAGCTCTCAAAGACTGGGAAAATGCAATTACATGGCTGAACACAGCTCATGAGCGAAGTCCACATTCCAGATACTTTGGCTGGAAGGCTGCAGTGTATGGAAAAATGAATGACTTAGAGTCCGCTAAAGAAAATCTAAACTCTTTCCTTAAAGAACGACCTGAGATTAAGACATTAGAGGATTATGAAAAGGTTGCACCAACTATAATAAAAGATACGCTACTAGAAGGCTTGAAAATAGCTGGATTAAAATAAGATCTATCTTTTAACTGAAAATGAGGAGAAGGTGATGAAAACTAAAGCCGCTGTTGCATTTGAAGCTTCTAAGCCTTTAGAAATAGTAGAATTAGATTTAGAGGGCCCAAAAGAGGGTGAAGTTCTCGTAGAGATAAAGGCATCTGGCATTTGCCATACTGATGATTACACTTTATCTGGAGCAGATCCCGAAGGAATATTTCCATCGGTATTAGGACACGAAGGAGCTGGTGTTGTTGTTGATGTTGGAAAAAATGTTACCTCCGTATCTGTTGGTGATCACGTCATTCCCTTGTATACTCCCGAGTGTAGAGAATGTGAATATTGCCTTAATCCTAAAACAAATCTTTGTCAGGCAATACGGACCACCCAAGGTCAGGGATTAATGCCCGACGGAACAAGCCGCTTTAGTCATAAAGGTAAGCCTATTTTTCATTATATGGGTACTTCTACTTTTTCTCAGTTTACAGTTATGCCCGATATTGCGGTTGCTAAAATTTCTAAAAGTGCCCCTTTTGAGAAAGTTTGTTACGTAGGCTGTGGTGTTACAACTGGAATTGGTGCAGTAATTAATACCGCGAAAGCTGAAGCTGGATGTAGAGCAGTGGTGTTCGGTCTAGGAGGTATTGGTCTAAATGTAATCCAGGGTCTGAAAATGATCGGCGCCGAGATGATAGTCGGTGTAGATATTAATGCTTCTAAAGAGGGGTGGGGAAAACGTTTTGGAATGACACACTTTGTCAATCCTTCCGAAGTAAAAGGTGATTTAGTCTCGTACCTAGTCGATCTGACCAAAGGAGGCGCCGATTACTCATTTGAGTGTATTGGTAATGTTAATATTATGAGAACAGCACTTGAATGTGCACATAAAGGTTGGGGAGAAAGCATAATAATTGGGGTTGCAGGCTCAGGAGAGGAAATAAGCACGAGACCGTTCCAATTAGTTACTGGGAGAAGTTGGAGAGGGTCAGCATTCGGTGGGGCGAGAGGCCGAACAGATGTACCGAAAATAGTTGATTGGTATATGGATGGAAAAATTGAGATTGATCCAATGATTACGCACGTTATTGACTTTGAAAGAATTAACGAGGGTTTTGATCTATTGCACGAGGGAAAATCTATAAGATCTGTGGTTACTTATTAACTAGTTTTGTATGTCTGATATTTTTATATAAGCAATGATGGAAATCGTTACAATTAGAGCACCGATAATCATCTGAAGAGATGGCTGCTCATCAATTACCAGCCATACCCAAAATGATCCCAAAACCAACTCTAGGAGCATTATTAAGCTAACGATAGAAGCTCTAGTATATTTTGGCGCTATGAGTAATAAAGCGAAGGAAAAGGGTAAAATGATTATCCCCATCGCTATAACACTGAAGGGTGCCGAGAAGTTTAAATTCGGTTCGTTTGATAGGTAAAAACAAAAGACACCACTTATTATACACCCAATAGCCGTTGCAGGCATGACAGATAAATTTGGATATTTTCTGACTATTGTAAACGTGCAAGAAACACCCAAAGCAGAAATTAATCCATATGAAGCGCCTAGAATGACGGAACCATCAGGTGCATTTTCAGCAGTATCTGATCCACTAACGGCAAGAGAAATGCCACACACAGCAAAAATCAATATTAACCATGAAATTAGGTTTTGTTGCTCATTCAAAAAGAAAACTGATAACAAGGCTGTTAAAAGGGGCATCGTTGCTAGCGCAGTCAAAACAACAATGACAGAAGTTTCACTTATACCAAGAGTAAAACTTACTGAATTAACGGCCATCGCTGCAATAATTAGTACCCCAGGAATAGAAAATGTTGTTAGTATCTCACTTTTCTGTCCTTTTCTTCTTGAAAAAAACCAGATGAAAAAGAGAGTAGTGCCCATCAGTACACCTCTCCATCCTCCTAATTGCCATTTTTCAAGTTCTGATAGTCTCATAAATAGAGTATCTGGTGTTAACAAGAGAACACCGAAAACGGCAAGTGCTATGCCTTTATATTTATCGTCTAAAATATTGAATTTGTAAATCATTAATAATTTTTGAGAAAAAATGTAAAATTCTCTGCTTATCCTAATCCCCACCAAAAACGATTAAGAAAAACTTTAAAACAAGCATTAACAGACTATTTCTCCAATATGAAGAATTTATTTGTGATTTTAGGCAATCAGCTTTTTCATCCAAAATTGTTGAAGGAAAAAGATTGCACCGATGTATTTATGGCTGAGGACTTTGGTTTGTGCACATATGTGAAGCACCATAAGTTAAAGATCTATTTTTTTCTATGCTCCATGAGAGAATATGCAGATGAACTGAGGGAAGCTGGTATCAACGTTCATTATTTTAAATTGAGTGAAAGGGATGAAAACCAGACCTACGCAGAATTGCTTTGTTCTTTTTTGAGAGAGAAGAAGGTAGCTAATTTAAATCTATTTGAGATAGAGGATAAGTCATTCGAGTTGCCTTTTCTTAAAGTACTCGCTAAAGCAGGCATTACGTACTCTATAATGGACTCACCTATGTTTATGTTTTCAAGAAAGGATTTTTCTGATTTTCATAAAGGATTGAAACAATTTAGGATGAATTCGTTTTATATATTTGGAAGGAAAAAATTTAATATATTACTGGATAATGATCAGAAACCAGTAGGTGGTAAGTGGTCATATGATGCTGAAAATAGAAAAAAAATTCCAACAAATACGGTAATTCCTGAGCTCCCCAAATACAAAATCTCTGCGTATCATAAAAGTGTCTCTATGTTAATAAAACAACACTTTCCCCATCATCCAGGAGAACTTAATGAAATTTGGTTTCCTGTTCGAAGAGAAGATGCTACCAATCAACTTGAAACATTTTTACAAGAAAGATTAAATTGTTTTGGAGTGTATGAAGATGCATTAGTTGAAGGTAAAAATTTTCTGTTCCATAGCTGTTTAAGTTTGTTGCTCAATGCTGGATTAATTAATCCTGACGAAATTGTGAAAAAAACCTTGGAAATTTATGAAAAAAATGATCTTCCCTTAAATTCAGTCGAAGGTTTTTTAAGGCAAATTATTGGATGGAGAGAGTTTATTAGAGGGATTTATCAGGAAAAAGGAAATGTTCAAGCTAAATCAAACTTTTTTGATCATAGAAGATCATTAGCCTCTAGCTGGTATGAGGGAACAACAGGAATACTTCCTTTAGATGACTCTATCAAAAAAGCGATCAGAAATGGCTATAATCATCATATACCACGCCTAATGGTAATCAGTAACATTATGAATCTATGCGAAATAAATCCAACAAAAATTTATAACTGGTTTATGGAAATGTATGTTGATTCGTCTGATTGGGTAATGGTGCCAAACGTGTTTGGAATGGCTACATACTCAGATGGTGGTTTGATGTCGACTAAACCTTATACATGCGGGTCCAACTATATTTTAAAAATGAGTAATTATAAAAGGGGCGATTGGTGTGATACTTTAGACGGCTTATACTGGCGCTTCATCGAAAAGCATATTGATTTTTACAAATTGAATCCAAGATTGTCTTTTATTCATAAAATGTTAGAAAGAATGTCTTCCGAAAGAAAACTCCATATATTTGAGAAGGCAAAATTATTTATTGAGAATAATACCCATGAAGGATGAGAAAGTTTGTAAAGTTTGCAAAAAACCTTTTACCTGGCGAAAAAAATGGAAGAAAGATTGGGAGCAAGTGCTTTATTGTAGTGAGCGCTGTAGAAGAAATAAAAATAAAGTGAAATGAAATATTTCCTATACTCTTTGGCGAGCCCTTATTTATTTTTTTTCATATAGTTTTTGTGTAAACAAGAGGAAAAAGGTAAAAATAGCGCATATAGAAAGAGTGAAAATTACCACGGTTGGTGTTCCGTCAAAAAATGTTGATGCTGAGCCACTAACTATCAGTGCGATAAATGTGGATAATGCCCCAATAACAGATGACGCATACCCAGCAATGTGTCCAAAGGGATTTATAGCTAAAGCATTTAAATTGCCAAAAATAAATCCAAAAAAAGAAAAACTCACCATTATAAAGATAGAGAACCACGTTAAGTTAAACGAAAGGTTATTGATCTGGTTTATAAGATTAATTGACGTCCAGATCATTAATAGTAAAGAAAAAGTTTTAGCGAGCTTAACTGCACTAAATTGCCCTACATATCTTGAGTTTAAATATGACGATAGACCTAGCATGGAAGCAATAAGTGCAAAATATAAGGGAAATCTAGGTCCAACGTCAAAATAATTAAAATAGAGCGGTTGGCATATGTTTATAAAAGTTAGTAAGCCTCCTAGGAGAAGGCCTAAACATGTTATATAAATCATTGAAGTTAAATTGCTCAAAACCTCTTTAAAGTGTTTTATAATAGCAAAAAGACTTATCCTCCTCTTTTCCTTCAAGGTTTCTTCAACATTAACTAAAAGAAAGCTTGTTGTTATAAGCGAAAACAAGATAAAAAACACGATAATATATTTCCAATGAAAGAAAAATAAAATGCCTTGGCCCAATAGCGGTGCAACAATAGGAACTAAGATAAAAATACTCATAATAAATGAGTTGATGCTTGCCAACCTATTCCCACTGAATAAATCTCGGCATATAGCTTGCGAAACAACTCTAGGTCCGCCGATTCCAAAGCCTTGAATAAATCGTCCCAACACGAATATCGTATATGTGTTGCTTAAAAGGCAAATAAAACACCCAAGCCAGTAAATACTTACTCCTAGTAGTACTGAGTTTTTTCTACCTATACGGTCTGAAACAGGTCCAAATAGGATCTGACCTAATGAAAAGCCAAGAAATAAAGCTGTTATAATCCAATGCAATTCACGGTCATTAATTAGAAATTTATTTTTAATTTCTGTGTATGCAGGTAGTAAGGTATCTATTGAAAGAGCAACAAACGAAATCATTCCGGCAATAATAAAGCAAAAGAAAGTATTAGAAATTTTCAGAGTTTGCCTCCAGTAGATTAAAGAAAATGTTGTAGGAATATCTTTAGCGGAATACACTTATTTCCTTATTAAGACAAGAGTTTCTAGCAAATGATTGAAAAAGCCCAAAATGATCAAAGTAACGCCGCTGATTTCTTTAGTCTTAAATTAATTAAAGAGACTAAGGAGATGTATGTTTTTTCGGTAATTTTTCCTCAAGCTTCAAAAAATATTTATGGTGGAGTGCAAGGAGGAATGATTTCTGCTGCGATGGATGAAGCAACTTTTGTTAGTATTTTGCGAAGCCAAGAAAATATTAAAAAAGTAAGCAGCACAAACCATCACGTGTTATTCCATAAACCAGTGTTGCTTGGTGAAAATAGAATCGAAACTAAATTTAAAAAAGTTGGCAAAAGAGTTATTAATATTGAAGGAAATATTTATAGTGCTGATGGCGAGTTAGCCGCTACACTTATACATTCTACTTCAATTATTAGATCAAGTGAGGGATAAAATGAACTTTAAGGAGAAAACTGTTTTTATAACCGGAGGAAGTAGGGGCATAGGGCTAGAAGTAGTAAAAAAATTGGCGATTGACGGTGCAAACATAATTATAGCCGCAAAAACAACAGAACCTCATCCAAAACTACCTGGAACAATATTTACTGCCGCACAAGAGATTGAAGAATTAGGTGGTAATTGCCTTCCTTTAGCGTGCGATATTCGTTTCGAAGATAATGTCGTTACTGCAGTAGAGAAAGGTGTGAAGCAATTTGGTGGAATTGATATTTGTATAAATAATGCGAGTGCAATAGTTCCTTTTCCAACCGGATCCGTTGATATGAAGAAATATGATCTGATGCAAGATATCAATACTCGAGGAACTTTTTTAGTATCGAAAACGTGTTTGCCTTATCTAAGGAAAAGTAATCATGCACACATATTAACTTTTTCTCCTCCTTTGGATCTAGATGACAAGTGGTTCGCGCCCCATGTTGCTTATACTATTTCTAAGATGGGGATGAGTTTGCTTACACTTGGGCATGCACGAGAGTTTAAAAAATTCAGCATTGGAGTAAACTCGCTTTGGCCTTTAACCGCTATTGATACTGCGGCTGTAAGAAATGTTTTAGGTGGAGAAAATACTGCAAAAAGTAGTAGAGATGTTAGTATAATGGCCGATGCAGCATATGAGATTTTAAGCAAAGATCCGAAATCTTGTACAGGTAACTTTTTCATTGATGAGCTTGTTTTGAGAAATGCGGGTCAAACTGATTTTGAAAAATATCGTATATCAGATAACGAATTAATTAGAGATTTTTTTGTTCCTGATGATGTCGCAAACCAATTGCCCACAAAAACAGTTACCATCTACAAATGAGTAAATATTTAATCTTATAAAGAGTGTTCTATGACTATTATAAATTCAGTTTTAATCGCTAATAGAGGAGAAATAGCAATTAGGATTTCTAAGACCTTGAACGAGATGGGGATAAAGGCTTATGGGATTTATAGTAAAGATGATAGTTCAAGTGCACATCTTTCGTATTGCTCTGAAGTATTTGAATTAAACGGTACAGGACCTTCTGCGTACCTAAATATTGACGAGATCATATCTCTCGCAAAAAGTAAAAAAATTAAGGCTGTGCATCCGGGATATGGGTTTTTGAGTGAAAACCATGCATTTGCCGCTAGTTGTGCGAAGAATGACATCATTTTTATAGGCCCAAATGAAAAAATATTAAAAAATTTTGGTAATAAAGAAAAAGCAAAAAAATTAGCTCAAAAATTAGGGATACCTATATGTTCGTCATCGGGGCCAATACAAAAAAAATCAGATATCCTGAGTTTTTTTAATGAGATAAAAAAAAATAAAATAATCTTAAAAGCAAATTTTGGTGGTGGGGGAAGAGGATCAAGAATAATTCATAAAAAAGATGATTTTTCTGAAGTATTATCTTTAGTAAAAGAAGAAGCAAAGTCATTTTCTGGCTCTAATTTGATTTTTGCAGAGGAGGTAATTGAAGAGGCTAGACATATTGAGGTTCAAATTTTGGGTGATGGACAATCGTGCATTCATCTCTTCGAAAGAGATTGTTCCTTTCAAAGAAGTTTCCAAAAATTTATCGAATTTTGTCCCGCACCAAATCTTTCAAGCCAAGCTAAAGATAAGCTATATAATTATGCAATTAGTTTGTGCGAAAGTGTTGCTTACAAAGGTTTGGGCACAGTTGAATTTTTGATCGATAAAAATGAAAAAATCTATTTCATGGAAGTTAATCCAAGGGTGCAGGTAGAGCATACTATTACAGAAGAACTTACTGGAATTGATCTCATACGATCCCAGATCAGCGTTTTCAATGGAAAATCTCTTAAGGATCAGAATATTAAAGCGGGAATTGTATTAGGAAAGCGTGCTTCAATACAGGCTAGGCTTAATATGGAAAGCTATGACAACAAAAACCAACTTGTTCCAACAACCGGAACTATAAAAGAGTATGATATTGTTTCCGGTCCTGGAATACGGATTGATGGTGCAGGAAAAGTTGGCTATATAAATAATGGTCTTTACGACTCATTGCTTGCTAAAGTTATTGCTACTAGCGAATTTGGTTTGGGTGAAGCTGTAAGAAAGCTAGCTTTTACTTTAAGAATGTCTAATGTTTCAGGGGTAGAGACAAATAAAAATTTAATTATCGAGATATTGCGACAAGAAGTCCCTCAAAACGGATCGGTGAATATTTCTACAATTGATAATAATATCGAAGTTTATCTTCAAAAACTGAATAGAGATACCCAAACAGGCGTTAAAGAGAATAATAAAAATGAAATTCCTACCAGGTTTCTAATAGATAGCGCTTTAACAGAGAACACAATTCAATCTGAACTTGTTGGTACAGTAATAGACATAAAGGTATTGCCAAATAAAAAGATTAAGCAAGGAGATACTGTCCTAGTTCAGGAATCTATGAAAATGCATCATCCTATTAAAGCCAACGCAAATGGATTCATATCAAACTTTTTTGTTGATATTGGAGATACTGTTTCAACAGGATCACCTCTTTTTGAATTCATTCCTGAAAAAGAAAGTAGCAAAAAAAAGTTGACGAAAGGCAAGTCAAAAAAGTCAAAAAAAATGAGAGGAGATCTCGAAAATCTTATGGAAAGAAGGAAGCTTACATTAGATAAAAGTAGGCCCATAGCAGTTAAAAAAAGGAAAAAAATTGGGAAAAGAACTGCTAGAGAGAATATAAAGTCTTTAATTGGCACTAATGACTTTTTTGAGTATGGGGATCTAGTTTATGCGGCACAACGATCGAGAAGATCGCTTGATGATCTGATAAAAAATACTCCCGCAGATGGATTAATAACAGGTTTGAGCTATGTAAACTCGGATTTGTTTGCCAAGGAACAAACTAAGACTGCAATTATGCACTACGACTATATGGTTCTAGCAGGAACACAGGGTATAAATAATCATAAGAAGCTAGATAGAATGATTGATGTTATTAGAGGTTTAAAAGTTCCTTTGATATTTTTCTGTGAAGGGGGGGGAGGGAGACCAGGAGATGTTGATGCGGGAGATCAAAATATCGCTGGTTTGAACATTCCTTCCTTCCATGATTTTGCGCGTCTTTCTGGAGAAGTGCCATTAGTTGGAATTGGTTCAGGTAGGCTTTTTGCGGGTAATGCTGCTTTATTGGGTTGCTGTGATGTAATAATTGGCACAAGAGATCTTAATCTGGGTATGGGTGGCCCAGCAATGATTGAGGGAGGAGGGTTAGGAGTATACAAACCCGAAGAGGTTGGTCCAACAAGCGTTCAATATCCCAATGGTGTTATTGATATTTTAGTTGATAACGAGGATGATGCTATTGTAATAGCAAAAAAATATTTATCATATTTTCAGGGAAACCTAGGTTCTTGGGAAGCTCCTGAAGTAGAAAATTTAAGGTACGTTATTCCTGAAAATAGGTTGGAGGTTTATGATATTCGGGAGGTTATTGATAATATTGCTGATGTAGGCTCTGTATTGGAAATAAAGGCTGGTTTTGCAAAGGGTATGTTCACAGGCTTTATAAGAGTTAAAGGTAAGCCGTTGGGATTAATTGCAAATAATCCACTATTTTTGGCTGGGGCGATAGACAGTGATGGAGCGGATAAGGCTTCCAGATTTATTAAATTATGTGAAAATTATAATATTCCGATATTAAGTCTTTGTGATACTCCCGGCATGATGGTGGGCCCGGAAATTGAAGAGACTGGCCTTGTACGCCACTGTTGTCGTTTATTTCTAGCGGGAGCTAATGTAACGGTACCAATGATGACCATTGTCTTAAGAAAAGCTTATGGCCTTGGAGCACAAGCAATGGCTGGTGGCAGTTTTATGGCACCACAATTTGTTGTGGGTTGGCCAACCGCTGAGATTGGAGCTATGGGTTTGGAAGGTGCTGTTAAGTTAGGGTACAGAAAAGAGTTAGAAGCAGAAAGTGACGTAGAGAAGAAAGAAAAGCTTTTTAAAAAATTAGTTGATGACCTTTATGAAAAAGGAAAGGCAATTAATGCCGCAAGCTTGTTAGAATTTGATACAGTTCTAGATCCTATAGAATCTCGTGATTGGATATCTATGGTAGCAGAGAGTCCTATTGATAGTTCTGAAAAAGTCCCAAAAAACAGGTATATAGACTCCTGGTAAATTAGGTTTTACATATTGGAAAGAGAAAAATGAGCAGAAATGATCAAGAATTAATAGCTCCTTTGGAAAAACATAAATTCAACACCGATAATCTAGTGACATGGATGGAGTCCAATGAGATAGAGAGCACAGGGTTAAAGGTAAAGCAGTTTCAAGGAGGAATGTCTAACCCGACTTTTTTTCTTGAGAGTGAAAACAATAAATATGTCTTAAGGAAAAAACCTCCAGGAAAGTTGTTGCCAAAGGCACATGCGGTTGACAGAGAATTTAAAGTAATGAACGCTCTTGGAAAAATAGATTTCCCTGTGCCTAAGATGCTTGGTTTTTGTGATAACCCGAGTGTGATAGGTACTGAATTTTTTATAATGGACTACATAGACGGCAGAATAATTACAACTCCTGAAATAAATGGATTCTCAAAAAATGAAAGAAACACCATCTGCGTATCTTTAGCAGAGACGCTAGCCAAACTGCACAGTGTAGATTACAAATTAATCGGCCTCGACTCTTTTGGAAGACCAGAAGGCTACATCCAGCGTCAAATAAAATTATGGTCTGATCAATTCCAAAGATCAAAAGAAGATATTACTGTAAAGGCCAACTTTAAAGAAATGGATTCACTTAGTATATGGCTTAAAGAAAATTCTATCATTGAGGATGAATTTGCTATTGCCCACGGTGACTACCGATTAGGTAATACGATAATTGATAAAAATAACTCGACAGTGATTGGTGTACTTGATTGGGAATTATCAACATTGGGCCACCCCTTAGCTGATCTGGGTTATTATTGTATCCCCTACCGATATGGGTTTGAAGACTTAAATCTAAAACAACTGGGTATACCCTCTGAAGAAGAATTTCTTCAACTATATATGAAGTTTTCAGGTAGGACCTCAATTCCCAATTGGCCCTTATTTTTATCATTCGCTCTTTTTCGTAGTGCGGCGATTATTTTTGGAGTAGCTGCTAGAACCCTGCTTGGAAATGTCAGCTCAGAAAGCTCTAATGTCTTTGAGCAAATAAAAAGAGCAGAAGATATGGCTCGAATTGGCTATGGTATTTGCTCCAACTCTTAAAATATTTTAATAACTCAAAGTAGTGGCCAACAAGTTTGTTTTAGGTTATTGTCTCTTTGGTACAGGCCTATTGCACGCGTTGTTTTGTGCCCGATTAGACCGTATATGCCACCTGTGTAATATTTCCAGATAGCTTTTCCTGTATACTTATTATTTCATTTTTTGTTAAATTTTCAGTTGTTTCCCAATTTTTAAAAAAGTTGTGGCTGTTATATTTAATTTTGTCTGCAATGAACCCAACAGATAAAGCATATAAATCGGAGTTATTGTATTCTTTAAGTGTATGAAAGTTCTTGCTTACTAAATAAATAGGTCCGTGTATTCCAGCCGGAAACATCAAACTGTATGACTCATTAAGATCATCTTGAGGAAATTTTTCTCCTTTAAATCTGGATTCTCCTAGCTTTTTCCACTGGCTCAAGCTTCTTGAATGATCTGGTCCCTCTAGGTAGCAACTAATGCTGTTTGACAGTTGAACTTCATATCCCCATTCTAAGTTATTATCCCATCCAAACTGATTTAAATCGTTTGCAATGGAAGCCAATATATCTGGCTGACTGTTCCAAATGTCTTTATTTCCGTCATTATCATAATCTACAGCGAATTTAACGAGAGTGGAAGATAGGAACTGAGGTTGTCCAAGAGCACCCGCTTTCGAAGCTTTTAAATATTTATTTCATTTTCTATCGCAAAATCAATTAGATAAATAAGCTCATTCAAGTAATCTAGTCTATTTGATGATGAAAAGCTGAGTAGAGATAGTACTTGAAGACTGTCTAGCCTTGGCCTTACTCTTCCAAAGAATGTCTCGTTAACCCATATAGCAAGCAAAAAATGTCTATCTACTTCATATAAATTTTCGATATTTTCTAATATTTTTTGAAGGCTTTTTTTATATTTTTTGCCTACTTTGGTTTTTTGTAAAATTATTTTTTAATTGAAATACTTTGCAGGATCAGAAAACTCAGCCTGCTCCTTTTTATTGAGTAACCTTTTTAATTTTATCACAGAGCCTAAGTTGTCTTTGAGATGCTTTTCAATTTCACCAATAATTTCATGGCTATTAAATTTTGCTGGAGTTTTGGTAGCAAAAGCTTATCCAGCCAGTATTCATACACTTTTGTACTCTGTGAAAAAATAGGTGCCGGTAAGGATATGAAAATTATACACAAAGTAATTTTGTAAGTGTTTTTCAAGACAAAAATCTATTTATTAATTTAGTGCTTTCTTGCCATAAACGATCTGCAATATCCGATTTTAAAGCCTCTTTTGAGGGGGTTGATTCACCTCTCTTTATGAAATACTTACCAGAAACGTTTTGCACGGTCTCGTTCGTTGCTAGATAGACAAGAGTGTCTGCGCCTTCCTCAGGTGATATGCCTCTGTATTTTAAAACTAACCTAATAATAAACTGTAAAAGTCCTTTATGATCTTGACCTATGTTCGTATTTACGATTCCTGGATGTACACAATTTACAGATATATTTTTTTCGGTAAGATTTTCCGATAACTTTAGTGTAAATAACAAATTACATAACTTAGACCTTGAATAACGTTCGTACCAACTTTTCGAATTGCTACTATCTAAATTATTAAAATCTAGAACTGCGGTTTTATGAGCGCTACTCCCTACGTTAATTATTCTGCCGCCTTCATGTATCAAATTTTTTTCAAGAAGCCTATTTGTAAGATAAAAGGGACCTAGATGGTTTGTTGCAAAGACTTTTTCAATTCCCACACTATTATACGATTTCTTAAACAAAATAGTTCCTGCGTTATTGATCAGACAATTTAGTTGTATCTTAGATTTGCTAAATACATTCACAATTTCATTAATATCATCAGGCTCAGACAAATCACATCTTAAGAAACTTACCTGTTTGTCGTCACAAAATGACTTAAGTTCATATTTTACAGCATCTAATTTATTTTTATTTCGATATGTAATAAAAAGCCGATGGTTCATCGCTAATAAGGACCTCGCAGCGGAAAGTCCAATCCCATCAGTTCCTCCAGTAAGAAATATATTTTGCATAAACCTTCCCTGTAGAAATCTTCCATCCAAGCAATGGCATTCTTTTATACAATAATTATTATTTTAGCCCCTTTTCTATTAATACTGAATAGATAATAAAATTACGCAACGTAAGCCTTGTATTAAATAACTCAATGCATTATTTCACGTTCATCGGAGGAAAGGTTTTATGATAGAGGCTTGGTCAAATCAAGTAATTAAGAATAGAATTTTCATACTTATTATAACAGTTTTACTGATTTTAGTGTCAGTTTTTTCTATCTCAAAAAACCCTATAGGGGTTAATAATTCAAATGAAATGTGGTTCCTTGAAGGCGATCCAACGCTTTTAGCTCATGATAAAATGAGAGATCTATTTGGAAGCACTGAGTCTCTAGTTGTCGGTATAGAAGCGAGACCAAAAGATAAAGACCTTTTCAATCTTGAAACTGTAAAGATGATTGAAGAAATTCATGCAATGTTAGAAGAACATGAGGTGGTTGAGAAGGTTGATAGTCTAGCAAGATATCAGAGGACATATAATCGAGGTGGGGTTGTTGCTACAGACTATATTTTCGAGGACATAGAGAATTTAGATGATAATTTAGATCAATTAGAAACGGCTAGGATTGCCATGCAGGATGAAAACCTAGCGCTCGACACCCTTATAAGCAAAGATTTTAGGCATACCAGAATAATTGCAAGAACGGAGTATATTGTTAACGGACTTGATCACAAGCTTAAAGTTGTAACGGATTTACGTAACTTTATAAGTGAGATGGGATATTTGGAAAAGGGATATGATATAAAGTTTGGAGGACAACCGGTTTTAAATGAACGTTTTACCGTAATCAGTAACTCAGATGCCGCTTGGCTAAATCCTACTGTTGCTGCTATAATGATGATTGTCTTGGGCATTGTTTTTAGATCTTTGACCGGTATTATGGCTCCCTGGGTCGTTATTGGTACAGCAGTCACAATAATGACCGGTTTACAAGCGTATCTTGGCTATAATATAACTCCGGTAAACCAAGCTTTAATTCCTATCACAATGTTGTTAGGTATGGCGTGCACGGTTCACGTTATGTCTGAGTTTTATAGTTTAAGAACTCTTTCCAAGCACACAGCTTCAGACGCATCTAAAGAATTAATAAAAAACCTTTTTAAGCCTATATTCTTTACGCAATTCACCACTTCAATTGGATTTGCTGCGCTGTATATAACAAAATTATCTCCTGTGCGTGAGTTTTCGTTGCTAGCAACGATACTACCAATGATTATTTTTATTCTCTCAATGACTTCGTTGCCTGCTGCCTTATCGTTTTTAAACACACTCTCACCAGCTACGAAGAAAGCTTATGACAATGATTGGCTTACACGTGTGACCTCCAGTCTTCCAAATTTTTCCTACAAAAATAGATTTAGTATTTTAGTGGTGGGACTGCTATTCATCTCTGTAAGCTTTTTTAGTGCAACCTACATTAAAGTTGATACGAATATTTTTAAATTTTTTAAAGGCGATCTCAAAATATCAGAAGACTTGAGGTATTTTGATAGAGAGTTTAAAGGATCATCAAATATTGATATGATGCTGGACTCTGAATTAGAAGAGGGGATTAAAGAGCCCAGCTTTCTCACAAAACTTGACGCTCTCGAGGCTTTTCTTGAAAAACAAGAAAAGTCAGGGAAAATAGTCGGTTATCTGGATCAACTTAAGCAAATTAGGAAGGCGTTTTCAGATAACAAAAAAGAGTTTTACAAAATACCGGATAGTAAACCCATGACTAGCCAGCTTTTGTTATTGTTCGAAAACTCAGGTCCTGATGATGACCTTTCAGATATTAAAGATTTTGATGAGCGATTTACGAGAATAACTTTACCGACAATTAACATGGATGCTAGTGAATATAATCAGTTTCTGGATGATATGATGCAAACAATAAACAAAGATTTTCCAGACTTGAATGTTACTCCTACTGGTCCAATGGTAATGTTTCAAGCTCAAAATGAGTATACCGATAAAGGGATTAGCCAATCATTCATGCTTTCATTAAGCTTTATAAGTGTTGTTCTTTTTATTATCTTTTGGTCTATTAAACATGGCGCGATTGCCGTGTTCCCAGCAGTTGTTCCAATAGTTTTTGCTGGTGGATGTTTTGCAATGTTGGGTAAGGATTTGAATTTGGGATCATTAATAGTAGGTGCTATGACGATGGGTATTGCGATTGACGACTGTATTCATATAGTCAGTAGATATAAGTTAGCGAGATCTCTAGGAAGTTCCGTAGAATACTCAATAAAGAGAGCTATGACAGAGTCAGGAAGAGCCATTATCACTACGTCATTGGCGCTTGTTATTGGGTTTAGCACTTTTTTGTTTGCACGTTTAGTACCGATGATTGATATTGGATGGCTCACCACTGTGATTTTTACTTTGGCTTTGTTAGGGTGCCTATTGTTTATACCCGCGCTACTCTTTATATTCGAAAAAGAAGAAAAACTCACCTAAGCTTTGAGATTGTTAATTATATGAACTTTAATAAGATATTTCTAAAATACTTTTTGTCTTTTCTTGTGTTACTTTTCCCAAATGTATCTGTGTCCATGACTGCTTACGAGATCATGAAAAAAGTTGATCAGAGGTATACAGGAGAAACTACAGAGCAGACATCTACTCTTGTTTTGATCGACAAGAAAAATAGAAAAAGAGAGAGAAAACTAAAGGGTTTTACAAAAGAAGTTTCAACCGGAACAAAAAGCATCTCTTTTTTCTTGAGCCCTTCCGATGTGAAGAACACCTCCTATTTGTCTTACAACTGGGATGATCCGTCAAAAGATAATGACTCCTGGTTGTATCTCCCAAGTCTTCAAAAAACTAATAGGATTTCTGGTGGAGACCGGTCCAATTCTTTTATGGGTAGTGATTTTACATATGCTGATTTAGATGGAGTAGAAATTGAAGACTATACTTACAAAATTGTAAAAGATAGTGATGTAGTTGATGGTGCAGATTGTTGGGTAATTGAGGCTACACCAAAATCAAAAGATGTAATAAAGGAAACAGGTTACTTAAAAACACTTACTTGGATTAGAAAAGATATATTCTTTGGTGTCAAAGGCAGAATACTTGTAAAAAAGGGAAAAAAAGTTAAGCTCTGGTCAGCAAAGGATATTAAAAAAATTGATGGTGTCTGGGTTGCAAAGACACAACAGATGACTACTACAAAAAAGAAAAAGCGTGAGCATTCAAGTATTTTTATTATTGACACAATAGCGTTCAATAAAAAATTAAATGATAGCTTGTTTCAATCCGAGGCCATGCAGCGAGGCTATTAATAAACGTGTTCAGGCTCGTAAATTTACTTGTTTTTATTACATTTCTTTACTCGACAGTATATGCACAATCAGATGACGATTTCCTATCTGATTTTGGTGGAGATGATTTCGAGGAAATAGAAAGTGAACTTGATTTCGTTACAACGAATGTTGTTAAAGAAAAATTTTCTGACATTTCAATCGAAAAAAAACAAACCAGTGAAAGTTTTGATTGGGATGCTATTTTCTCTCAAAAGTTATACTATGGCCTTGAATCTCCATCTGTCCCCTTTTTCAGGAGAGCTCCAGGGATTGAGGCAATAAATAGCAATATTAATTTAGGGTTAAATACAAAATTTGTGGAAGTAATTAACTTCAAGTTCTCTGGTGACGTCAATTGGGACTGGGGGTATTTTGAAAGCTCTAAGTACTCTTATGGTCCTACAGCTGCTGATTTTAAGTTAAGAGATTTATACATTGACTTTTATCCAATCGATGGACTTTGGTTAAGAGTTGGGAATCAAATAATTGCGAGAGGAGAGTCAAACTTACTAATTTCAAGTGATATTACTAATCCAAGAGATCTATCTACTATTGGGCTGCAGGATCTGGATGAAATAAGATTAAATATTCCCTCTATATTAGCTGGGTACAATATTGGTTCGTTAAAGCAAGAGATTATTGTTTTTTTGGATGAAAAAAGAAATAAAGTTGCAAGATCTGGAACGGCATTTGATCCTGAAGCTGCTTTTTCAGGTGCGTCAATAATTACCGATGTTTCTCCTCTGCAATATAATATAAGTTTCGCCTTAAGAAATAAAATCCTCTTATCGGGCTTTGAATTGGATTTGTCCTTAGGAGAATATAATAATAAGCAGTTATCAACATTGAGTTCCTCTGTGTCAGGAAATGTAACTACGCTTAGCACTCAGCAGGATAGAATAGCTTTCTTGGGTTTAAACGGTAATATTGCGATTTCAGACTTCGTTCTAAAATTCGATACCTCTCATAAAAAGGGAAAAAGATTTCCTTATTCCAACCCTTTGATAGGCCCTTGGTCCAAAAATGAGGTGTCTGAATTTTCCTTAGGCGCTGATTATTCTGGTCTTAAGAATTTGAATATAAACATTGAATTAGCTAGTACATATATTCATGATCACGGTGCGCAAATGGCAAATAAGCAGAATGAATATGGATATAGTTTAAGGTTTGATTGGAGATTCTATAACGATCTTTTAGATATTTCTTTGCAGCATGCGAATATTTTGGGAGACAATGGGAGTTTTTCATCAGTATCAGCGGTTTATGAATTAAGTGACATCATCAATATTAGTGGCAAATTTATTTCCTTTGATAGCTATAGCAATAGTCAGCAATTATATCCCTACAGGCATCAAGATTTGATAGAGCTTACACTAGATTACTATTTTAATTGATAGGCCAAAATATCAATAGTAGTGGAATACTTGTTATAATAATTAAGACTTCGAGAACTAAACCCATTCTCCAGTAGTCCCCAAATCTGTAGCCGCCAGGCCCCAAGATTATGGTATTATTTTTATGTCCAATCGGAGTTAGAAAAGCACAAGATGCTGATACTGCGACTGCCATAAGAAATGTATCTGTATTTAAATTTAGTGTTTGCGCTAATTGTATGCTTATAGGTGCAATAACTAAGGTCGTAGCAGTATTATTTAAGATATCTGATAGTGTCATGGTAATAATCATAATTATCGCTATTATCAACCATGGTTCCATTGATGACGTATATTTTGTTAAAATCTGGACTATTATTTCTGTTGTGCCATTGCTCTCAAGAGCGGCTCCTAAGGGTATTACAGAGGCTAAGAGGATAATTACGGGCCATTCCACACTAGAATAAACCTCTCTAGGAGGTACTATTTTAGTAAGGCAGTATAATATAATCACTAAGCCCAAAACGATGGGTAACTTAAGTAGGCCAACGCTTGCGACTATCAGGCCAACAAAGAAAATACTCAGAGCTGCAGTCATTTTGCTTGTATCCGTAATGTTTAAGCCTCGTGCTGCGAGAGGGAGGCACCCAATCCAATTAATTACCTCATTAAAGCTTTCTTTGGGCACAAGGATCAAAAGCATATCGCCTTCTCTTATTATTGTTCTCCGAATTTGTTTTCTTATGGGCCGTCCTTTTCTTGATATTCCAAGTAACACTGTAGCTTTTCGCCAAGCCAACCCAACTTTTATTGCAGACGTATTTAATAGACGTGACGTGTCTGTAACGACAACTTCAATAGGAATATAATTATCTGATTCAGCTAAGATCCGATCTTTTTTAAACGGAAATTCAAGTTTTTGTATCGATCGAAATTCATCTAAAGACTCTGGGGTTGCATCTATAATAAGTTGATCATTTTCCTCAATTTTTAAATTTCGACTAACTTTATCTATTCTTATCGAGTTTCTTATTATTCCAAGTACTGCAGCATCACATTTTTCTGCTGCGTCATAGATCTCGTGAAGATTTTTTCCTAATACAAGTGAATTTTGTGATACTGTTAAATTTGATACATAGGAAGCTATCTCCATTAATTCTTTCCCTGCGTCATCATTTTGTGAGGTCTTTGGTATTAAACGCCAGCCAATTAAGGCGACAAATGCAAGCCCAATTATTGCGGTTATTCCTCCTACTGGAAAAAAGTCAAACATCTTAAATGGTTCACCGGTGTGCTCGTAGCGAATGCTTGATATTATTATGTTTGGAGGCGTACCTATAAGGGTAGCCATACCTCCAAGAATTGTTGCGAAAGATAAGGGCATTAGTGTCTTTCTTGGTGGCCAATTAGATGCTCTAGCTTTATTTATATCTATGGGCATTAAGAGCGCAAGCGCTGCAACATTATTCATGAAAGCCGAGAGAATAGCACCTATAAAACCTATAATTGATATATGTCCCCACAGATTTTTCCCAAATGCAGATATTTTTTGGCCAATAAAAAAAATTGCTCCGGAGTTAATCAAGCCTTTTGATACTACCAATACTAATGCAACGATAATAGTTGCCGGGTGAGCAAAGCCATCAAACGCATTATTGTACGGAACAATACCAATAGCTACAGATATTATGAGAATGGAAAAAGCAACTAGATCATAACGAAATTTTCCCCAAAGCAACAAAGAGAAAAGCAAACAAAAAATTGCCACTAATAAAATCTGTTCGGAGTTCATCTAGAGAACCTATTTTAACTTTCTAGAAAATAGATCAAGTATTCTAAACCAGTGAGTTTCGGCATGCCTCCTGTTATATAGTTGACCTCTATTTGGAAATGCAAACCCATGATGAGTTTTTGGAAATATCTCAATTTTATAGTCAACTGAAGTTGCAGAGAGATGTTTTTCCAGAGCATCTATCATTTCTAATGGAGCATAGCTATCTGTTTCTGCACAGCCAAAATAAAGCTCACCTTTTACACTATTAATAAATAGATGAGGGGAGTCTTCGCTCTCTGTTACCAACTTTACACCATGTATAGAGGCCGCTGCTGCAACTTTTTCTGGTAATTTTCCAGCTGCATAGAAAGCAAAGGGCCCACTCATACAATATCCAACTAATCCAATAGAACTACTTTTGGCGCTATTTTGATTTTCACAAAATTCAATCATGTGATCTATGTCCTCTAAAACTAGGGCATTAGATAGGTTGTCCATATTTTTAAACATCAATTCTCTTGAGGCTTCTGGAGAGTAACCTTCGATAAAATTAAGGTTCGGTTTATTCCATTCAAAAGGCTTAGCTGTTCTATAATAGAGGTTAGGGCATAGAACGTAGTAACCGCAAGCAGCTACTCTGGATGCCATGTCGTGAAGTTCCTGCCTTATCCCAGGAGCATCCATTAACAGAATAACAACGGGATATATATTATCGTCGCTTGGGTGCACAATAAATGTAGGCATTTTTTGATTTTCAGAAACTTTAATTTCTACTATTTTTTCTATCATTAAGTCACCCCCATAATTGATTTAAAATATACAATAAATTTTGCGAATTACCCCCTGTTTTCGCAAAGTTTTTCCATTTGTTGAAAAATTTTCATTTGTAGTTATCAACCTAACACTATTGTTACTTTCAATCGAAGTTGCAAGCATATTTGTTTCTTCTAAAAGCTCGAATAATGACTTATTTTCTACTAATATAGCAAGGGCTCTTCTAGCATTTTCAGCGACTAGTATTCCGCTTAATCTATTGTCTTTAGAAAAAGCCGGCCCTCCACTGAGGCCACCAATTGAGTTAAGACTGAACGGTGATCTGTCTGTGATGCTATAAACAAGGCCTCTTTCAAAAACTCCATATGACTTGTTTTCTAATCCTACGTGTCCGAGATAATTTAATGCTAAATCACCAGGATTTCCTGCTGGGTATCCTGAAGAATAAGCTTCTTCTTTATATCTAGTGATTTCAAAATAGGGGAGATCTATATCTTCTTTATTCTTGAAAATTGCCAAATCTGAATTCGGATGTATATAAATATCTTTTATTATCATTTGTTTTTTTCCAAATGACATCATAACTTTTGGGCATTGATTTATAACATGCCTTGCGGTAACCCAAGTATCTTGACCAACATAAAATGCTGTTCCAGACCCACCTTGACGGCGAATTTTACTTTCTGATTGAATTGTAAATTTTGGAAGAGATCGAAGATTTTTTTTGTTACTCGTAGGTGTATTCATATTGTTGGAATACTCAATTGTCTTAATTGAAGTAATATTTTTGTTTGAAAAGCTATCGGATTTAGGCCTTGATGAGCCGTCTTTTTCGAATGAGGAAGCAAACGACCATAGTATCGCTATAATTGCAATTAAAAAATAAAATCCATTACTAATGAATCTCATGTTTATCCAGAGATTGCCGCACTATTTAATAGCGCAACTGATATTTTTATAGAAAATAAAAGAATAGACGAAGAAATCTCACCATTTTCAATTCTCTTTGGAAGATCATTTATTAAGACGTCAACGGCTTTGAAGCAAAAAAGCTGAATAATTATTGCTACAAAGCCCCAAACGATGATCTCATAAATGGATCCACTAGCGGATAAAGAACTTGCAAGTGGTAAAGCTAAACCAATTAAAGCACCAGAAAAACTTATAGCGGCGGCAGTATTTTTCTGTCTTATTAAAGCTATTTCTTTCATTGGAGTAATGAATAGATAGATGATTACACCAATTAAAAGCACGATAACTGACGTTACAAAATGGCTAATAAGAAAGGGAAGCCCGTTTAATAACCCTCCAAAAATAAGACCGAAATCACCCATATTTTTTCCTATGCAATTAGTTTTTTAATTATATTAAAAAACAACAATTTTTATACTAGATCAAGAGATGATACCAGTTTTTCTTGTTCTCTTGTCTCTATGGCGCCAGGACGATATTGCCGAATAAAGGAAATAGGCTCCTCTACTATACCAAGCTTTTTGCATAATAAAGCGGCAATAAGACCAGTTCTTCCAAGTCCAGCATTACAATGTATAAGAATGTTTTTATCTTTCTGAATTTCATCGCACAAATTATCAAGAAAGCGATGTAATTGTACTTTATTTTTTGGTACAGACTTGTCTTTGATAGGAAAATAGTAGTGACTAAAGTTATGTTTCTTTATAAGTTCGAAGAGGTTTGCAATCTGTAATGACGCTAACTCTTTTCTCTCTAAAAGCGATGCAACAATATCTATTTTTCTTTTTTTAAGTTCTAATAAATCCATCTCTGCTTGAATAGCCTTATTCCCGATGTCTCCCTTGCCGGGATAATGAGATACCCATAGTTGACCTTTTGTTAAAGGGTTTAAGGGAATATTATCAGGTAAAATCACTTTCTATTTTAAGGCAGTGTTTAACTGGCTCCTAATTTTATCGCAATATTTTTTGTTTGGACATAATTTAAGAGCGCTTCTCGTCCCTTTTCTCTTCCATATCCAGACTTTCCATATCCCCCAAACGGTGTTTCAACACCACCAGCAAACCACTCATTTATAAAGAATTGGCCTGCTCTGACTTTTTGTGCACAATGCATAGCTCTGTCAAGGTCTTTAGTAAATACACCGCCTACGAGACCGTATTCGGTTCCGTTCGAGATACTTATGGCTTCGTCATCATCTTTAAATTTAAGTATTGATAGCACTGGTCCAAATATTTCGGTTTGAGCTATTTCCATATTCTGATCAACATCGGCAAAAACTGTAGGTTCTAAGAAAAATCCCTTATTATTTAGTTTTCTTGCACCTGTTACAGCCTTTGCTCCTTGCTTTTGGGCTTCATCACAGATTGAAACCGCTCTATCTCGTTGTTTTAAGGAGATCATAGCGCCCATATTATTTGCAAACTCGTCTCTTTCAATACCTATTCCTACAGACATATTCTTTGCAACGTCTTCTGCCAAACCAACAACCTCGTCATAAACTTTCTCATGAACTACTAATCGTGACATTGCTGAGCAAACTTGTCCTGCATTGAAGAAAATGCCTTTTCTGATGTTTTCTCTCAAGTTAGTCATTGAAGCGTCTTGATAAACAATCCCCGCTGATTTTCCACCGAGTTCTAATACAGTGGGTACTATATTTTTTGCAGCCGCCGTTGCAATAGCAGATCCTGTTTTAACTGAGCCTGTAAAAGCTATTTGGTTGATATTTTTATGAGAGCATAAATATTCACCGGCCGTTCCGCCTACTCCGCAAATAATATTTACAGTTCCAGCTGGAAAATCTGCCGCTTCTGCGGCTTTGGCAAAGAAATATTGGGATATCGGTGTAAGTTCTGGAGATTTAATTACACACGCATTCCCTGTCGTTAAACCAGTAGACAAAGATCTCGCTGTCATCTCCATCGGGAAATTCCAAGGAATGACTTGAGCAGACACACCGTAAGGTTCATAGGAAGTGAAATCATAGTATGCTGATCCAAGAGGTATTGAACGACCTTCTAGCGTTTCGGCCTGGTTCCCATAATACTCAAAGTATCTAGCAGCATTTGTTACTTCAAATTTGGCTTCAAAAAGCGTTTTACCGGCTTCCATAGACAATAATGGAGCAATTTCTTCTAAATTTTCTACTAAATACGCACCGATTTTTTTTACCATTCTTGCACGTTCTACTGGGCGCATATTTGTTAGAAAACCGCTTTCATGAACCTTTTTCGCAGCAGAAACAGCCTTATCAACGTCAGCATTATCCGCAATGGCTTGGTCAGCTAATTTCTCCCCTGTACCTGGGTTATCTACTTGAATTACACCCGCACCACCATCAACAAATTTTCCATCTATATAATTTTGCCAGTAATCCTTCATTGCAAGACCTCTCGTTAACTATTCAAGACAAATTTAAATTTTAATTATATAATACAACAATAAATTTCAAATTATCAAATATATAGGAAAAAGATGATATTTTATGATTGTAATACTGCGCCAAGCCCTCGCAGGGTTCGTATGTTTATCCAAGAAAAAAAAATCAACATCGAGACTAAGAACGTTGATTTAAGAAATTCAGAACAAATGGAGGATTGGTTTTCAAAAATAAATCCACGAAATACAGTTCCTGTTTTAGTTTCTAAAGAAAACAACATCTTTTATCACAGTCTTTCTATATGTGTTTATCTTGAGCAAGAGTTCCCCGAAGTAAATCTACTTGGAAGTACAAACGAAGAAAAGGGACAAATAATAAACTTAATTAATGACGTTGAAAGTAATTTATTTATAGCAATTGCAGATTGTTTAAGAAATACTTCTAAAGCTATGAAAAATAGAGCTATTACCGGTCCAAAAAATTATGAACAAATTCCAGAATTAGCAATTAGGGGAAGAGAAAGGGTTAAATCATACTTTGAAATATTAAACCACCAATTAAGTGGTAAATCCTTTTTGTGCTCAGATAGGTTTACGGCAGCCGATATATGGGCGTTTGTTGCTGTTGATTTTACTAGAGCGATCAAAGAGCCAATACCTGATTTAATGACCGGTTTGAGGGATTGGTATGAAAGAGTTTCTAAGAGGGATAGTGCACAATTAAAACTATAAAGGGAATTACGTGTCAATAATTGATACTACTCAGGATCTTGAGGCTTTTTGTTTGGCGGCCACAAATTATCCTTATGTAACCATTGATACCGAGTTTATGCGTGATAAGACTTATTACGCTAAACTATGTTTAATTCAAATTGCTTATCCTGAAAAAGGTAAAGACAGTTTTGCGTTAATAGATCCACTATCAGAAAAACTATCCCTAAAACCATTTTTTGACCTTTTAGCAAATGAAGGTGTTTTAAAAGTTCTGCATTCAGGAAGGCAGGATCTAGAAATCTTTTTCAATAAAACAGGCGTACTTCCAAAACCTATATTCGATACTCAAATCGCTGCTATGGTTTGCGGCTTTGGTGATCAAGTTGCTTATGAGACTTTAGTAAATCAAATTGCAGAGAAAAAAATAGATAAATCCAGCAGGTTTACAGATTGGTCAAAGAGACCACTTTCAGATAAGCAGATCAATTATGCCTTAACTGATGTAACTTATCTAAGAACTATTTATGAAAAGCTTAAAGATGAAATAAATAACTCTAATAGACTTTCTTGGGTAAAAGAAGAATTTGATATTCTTAAAAACCCTAAAACGTATTCCACTGATCCAGACGAGTCTTGGAAAAAGATAAGGCTTCGAAGGAAAGATCAAGATTTTGTTAAAATTATAAAGTGTATTTCTTCGTTTAGGGAAAATGAAGCTCAGAAAAGGGATTTACCAAGAGGACATATTTTAAAGGATGAAGAAATAATTCAAATAGCTTCTCAGAGGCCAAAAAAACTTCAAGATCTTTATAGCTCTAGATTACCATCTAAGGCGTTAAAAACTGGATGGATTGCAAAAGGTATAATAGAGTGTGTAGAAAGCTCTAAATCTTTACCCGACGAGCCTATCGAGGACTATCAATATATTCCCCTATCTTCGAGCCAGTTAGCCCTCGTTGAGCTTTTGAAAGTTCTTCTTAAATTTAATGCCTCTTGTCATAATGTGGCAACAAAATTAATTGCCAGTTCGAAGGATATTGAAATGATTGCACGACACGAGAATCCAAATGTGAGAGCTTTAGAGGGATGGAGGTTCAAAATTTTTGGTGAAGATGCATTGAAACTAAAGAATGGTGAAATATCTCTTACATTCAATGATGACGGGCTACATCTTTTAACAGTATAAAGTTGTTGGGGAATATACACATGAATTTTGATCAAATTAAGGAAGACCTCGAATTATTTAGTGAGTGGGAAGATAGGTACGGATATATAATCGATTTGGGAAAGCAGATCTCTCTCCCAGATCAAAAGAAAACAGACAAAAATAAAGTAAATGGTTGCGCAAGTCAGGTCTGGCTAGACATGACATGGAACAAACCTAACAATACTAGAGTATTCAATATAGAAGGAGACTCTGATGCTTTAATAGTTAAAGGCTTAATCGCTATTCTTTTAAGCCTGTATAGAGGCAAAACACTTGTAGAAGCACAAGCCGTTGATCCAAGGGCAGAGTTCGAGAAGTTAGGCTTAAACGCACACCTTTCCTCACAAAGATCAAATGGGTTAAAATCTATGATTGACCAAATTAAAATTTTCGTGAACACTGAAGAAAATTAAGTCTCTTATTGGGGGTTTGGTATGTCTAACGAACAAGAAATTGACGAAGATATTGTTCTAAGTGAGCTTAATGACAGCGAGCTCGTTATTCAAATGCATGATGACTTATATGACGGTCTTAATGATGAGATCGTTGAAGGTGTTAACATCCTTTTGGAGAGAAAATGGCAACCTTATGATGTTTTAACTAAAGCATTAGTAGAAGGGATGCGGATAGTTGGAGAGGACTTTCGTGATGGTATATTGTTCGTACCGGAGGTTTTATTAGCAGCCAATGCCATGAAGGCGGGAATGGCAATTCTTAAGCCACTGTTAGCAGAAACAGGAGCTCCGCGTTTAGGAAAGCTTGTGATTGGCACAGTAAAAGGCGATATACACGATATCGGAAAAAACCTTGTAATTATGATGATGGAGGGCGCAGGTTTTGAGGTTAGAGACTTAGGAATAAATAATCCCGTTGAAAACTACTTAATAGCTCTTGAGGAAGAGGAACCAGACTTTTTGGGTATGTCGGCATTATTGACAACAACTATGCCATATATGAAGGTAGTAATTGATACATTAGTTGAAAAAGGATTAAGAGATAAGTACATGGTTTTAGTTGGTGGAGCGCCTTTGAACGAAGAGTTTAGCAAATCAATAGGCGCTGACGCTTATTGTAGAGATGCTGCTGTTGCTGTTGAAACAGCTAAAGACATGATGAAGAGAAAACATAATCAATTAGAATCTTAGGCCATTGACTCATAAGTAAGAGTAGTTGTTTCAGTTAGAAATTTGATATTAGTGACTCAAACATCCTTAATCCTGATACGCTACCTAAATCTTTATCAACTGCTCTTTCTGGATGTGGCATCATTCCAATAACGCGCTTGTTTTTTGAGCAAACCCCAGCGATATCTCTGATTGAACCATTTGGATTGTCTCTATACTTTAAAACAATTCCTTCATTTTGTTCTAATTCTTCAATTTCTGGATCATTTAGAAAATACTGACCGTCATGATGCGCTATAGGAATTGAAATGGTTCTGTTGTGCTCAAAATTAGAGGTAAAAAATGTTTTATTGTTTTCTACAACCAAATCTTGGTCCTTACAAATAAATTTTTGATTAGTATTTGGTATTAATGCTCCCGGTAATATCTTTGTTTCTGTTAAGATTTGAAACCCATTGCAAATTCCAATAACAAATCCCCCAATCTCATAAAAGTTTTTAACAGCTTTCATAATAGGAGATTTTGCCGCTATAGCCCCACATCTAAGATAGTCACCATAGGAGAAGCCTCCCGGAAGTACAACTAGGTCAATTTTTGGAAGGGTTGTTTCTTTATGCCAGATCATTTTGACATTAAATTCAGGAAACATTTCAAATGCTCGTTGACAATCTTTGTCACAATTAGAACCAGGAAAAACTATGACTCCACACTTAATTATTCTGAAACCTCATAATATTTAAATTCTTCAATTACGGAGTTAGTAAGCAAATCTGAGCAGATTCTTTCTATTTCCTTAACAGCATGCTCCCTATTTTTTGATAATGCCGTTAATTCAAAAAGCTTTCCTTGTTTTACGTCCAAAATATTTCCTAGATTATTTATATTAATAGATTGCTTAATAGTCTCTCCTTGAGGGTCAAGAACACCTTTTTTAAGGATAACCTCAACTTTAAATTTGAAAACTTTCTCGTTAAGGGTCATTGCACGGCTCTTCTCACATTTTTTGGTAATAAATCAAATCTGTTTGCTACTTCAGTATATGCAATTGAAATACTTCCTTCATTCAATCTAAAAACATCTTTATCAAGACGTTTTTTTGTCTTTGAGTCCCACAGACGACAGGTATCAGGACTTATCTCATCAGCGATAATAAGTTTTTCGCCCTCTGATCTGACGCTTCTGCCGATTTCAATCTTGAAGTCTACAAGTGTCAGATTAACTGCGGAAAGAAGACCACATAGAAAATCATTTGTTCTTAAGGCTATCTCAAATATCTCTCCTAATTCTGTTTCTGTAGCCCACTCAAAAGTACTTATTTGACTTTCAGTAACTAGTGGATCATTTAGACTGTCATCCTTATAGTAAAACTCCACCAATGGTCTAGGTAAGCGTTTACCTTCCTTTATGCCCAATCTTTTTGATAAGGAGCCTGCTGCGATATTTCGTACGACCACTTCTAAAGGTATGATGTCACACTTTTCTACCAATTGCTCGCGCATATTTAATCTACTTATAAAGTGCGTTGGAACGTTAACAGAGTTAAGTTTCTGCATAAAAAATTCCGACAAAAAATTGTTTAAAACACCTTTGCCTTCTATAACTTCCTTCTTTTTTGCATTAAAGGCGGTCGCTTCATCCTTAAAATGCTGGATTAAGTTATAGGAATCACTGGTCGAATACAAAATTTTTGCCTTTCCTTCATAAAGTTTTTTCTTTTTTTTGATAGTCATTATTTGGTACCAAAAACTCTCTTAAATAAAGTGCCAACAAATTTTTTATGATACTCTAGTTTAGAAATCTCTAATAGTTCATGTCCGTTTATATACGACTTGATAAAACTATCTTTTTGAGCTTCTTCTATGAAGTCCAAATTTTCTGAGTTCCAAACCTTCATTGCAACTTTCTGTACGTTAGCATAAGCATCCTCACGGCTAACTCCTTTCTGAGTCAACATAAGTAATAACTGCTGTGAATTATAAAGGCCTTTAGATTTATCCATATTTTTTTTCATATTTTCCGGATAAACACGCAAATTCTTTATAACTTTTGTAAGACGTGTAATGGCAAAATCTAACGTAATAGTTGTATCTGGACCAATATTTCTTTCTACCGAGCTATGAGAAATATCTCTTTCATGCCAAAGTGTAATATTTTCTAGCGCTGGGATTACGGCCATCCTAACTAATCTAGCTAAACCAGTAAGGTTTTCTGTAAGGACTGGGTTTCTCTTATGTGGCATAGCGCTTGAACCCTTTTGGCCTTCTGAAAAGTTCTCTTCTGCTTCAAGCACTTCAGATCGACTCAAATGTCTAATTTCTGTTGCAACTCTTTCGATAGATGAGGCTATAATTGCCAAAACAGAAAAAAACATTGCGTGTCTATCTCTAGGAATGATTTGGGTTGAGATTGTTTCCGGATTAAGATTAAGTTTTTTACACACCATTGCCTCCACACGCGGATCAATGTTTGCAAAAGTACCAACTGCACCAGATAGTGCACCAGTTGAAATTTCTATCTTAGCATTCTTTAATCTTCTAAGATTTCTTTTCATCTCGGCGTAAGCCTGCGCTAGTTTCAAACCAAAAGTTGTTGGTTCTGCAAATATTCCATGACTGCGCCCCATACAAATAGTATTTTTATGTTCGAAAGCTCTTACCTTTATAACATCTAACAAGTCTTGTAAGCCTTTTTCAAGATAGTTAGATGCCTTAACTAATTGTATGTTGAAACATGTGTCAAGAACATCAGAAGACGTTAAACCTTGGTGAACAAATCTTGAGCTTTCTCCAATAAACTTCGAAAGATATGTAAGAAAAGCAATTACGTCGTGCTTTGTTATTTTTTCAATTTCATAAATTTTATCAATGTCATAATCGACACCGCTAGCCTTTAACACATTTTTCGTTGTTCCCTTAGGAATAAGGCTTATACTTTCCATAGCTTCACAAGCATATGCTTCGATTTCAAACCAAATTCTATACTTTTCTTGCTGTGACCATACTTTTGTCATTTCTGGCCTAGAGTAACGCTTTATCATCTCTTAAATTTCATCGGGACACTAGTTTATAGTTATTAGTTATTAGTGTATAGTGCAACGAATTAATTGTTTGCTTTTACTTTTTTAACTATTTTTTTGATATCTAACCTATTCAATTCAGCAGTATTAATAGAGTGCCAGTTTTTCATATAATTTCTTTGCCAAGTTCTTTGTCTTTTTGCAAATTGGCGTGTTTTAAGGGCAATCTTTTGGAATAGTTTTTCAAAACTTATTTCTCCATTTAAGTAACTAACTATATCTTCTGCGCCTATTGCCTTTGTAAACGGAAATTTTTTATCCCAACAAGTGTTATATACCTTCTCTACCTCTTTTATAACACCACACTCTAACATATGACTGACCCTAGTGTTTATTCTATCAGCCAAACCCTCTTTTTCTAATTCAACTAATAATAATGTTGCGTTTGATATAGAAATTAGTGGGGACGTATTCTTGCTTTGCCAATATAATATACTCTTACCTGTTGCTTCTAGCACTTCCCATGCTCTTTGAACTCTTTGTCTGTTTTTAATATCTATTTTCTCAAAAATATCTGGATCATTTATATTTAAAGCCTTCAAGAAAAAAGATACATCACATGAGTTTGCAAAATCTCTGATCTCTTCTGGGGTTCGAGGAATTTGTGACAAACCATTCAATAATGCTTTAAAATATAATCCTGTACCTCCGACAAAAATAAACGTTTTTGAGTTGTTTGAATGCAGATCAAAAAGATTTTTGACATCTTTGAGCCAATCTCCAACACTATAATAAACCGTACATGAAACATGCCCATAAAGATCATGCATTGTTTTCTTTTCTGTTGGGCGATCTGTAAGTATTTCCCAACAATCATACACTTGTAGAGCATCGGCATTGACTATCACAGGGTTTTCAAAATAATTAGAGAGCTCAATGGCAAAAGAAGATTTGCCCGAGGCTGTACAACCGCTTATACAAATAAATTTGTGCATAAACCAAAACTAACTATTATTTGATGAGTTTAATACAGATACATAATTCATTTTAAAGTCTCTTCTTTAGGAATTATTTTACTATTCCAAGCGCCAAGATATATTGCTCCAGATGTTATTAGTGCTTGAACAAGAAATGCAATAGATATAAGAGCAAAGTAATGATTAATGGAAGCTGAAGTGTATCTTGAAACAATGATACTGCCTATAATAACTATTAAAAAACGAATTATCGCTGCAATAGCAGGCCAAAGAACTCTTCCTGCACCCTGAGATGCAAAATATAAACACAACCCACTAGCAAAAAAAATATAAAAAGGACCAACAATTTCTAGGTAAGTTTTGCATACTTCCTGAGCATTCTGGTCAGATGTAAATGCATTGGACCAATAACTAGGGTAGAAATAGGCACCGAACCCAATTAAACCAGCCGCCAAAGCGCTGTAAAGAGTTGCAACCCATCCAATGTTTAAAGCCCTCTTCAATTTATTTGCACCAATATTTATTCCTATTAAGGCAGTTGATGCTGCTCCAAAGCCAAAAACAATAGGTATAATAAGAAATTCCAAACGTGCCCCAACACCATAGCCTGCGAGAGCTTGAACACCAAAATTTGTCATGTAAGAGGTTATCACAATAACTGACCCCCAAGTACAAAAAGCATTTATTGAAGCTAAAGATCCTAATTTAACAATAGAAATAATACTGTGAGGATTAAAAAACCGGATTGATATCTTTAATTTTAATACGTTACTTTTATACATAAGCCAAAATAGCAAACAAAAGGCAGCTATCCCATTTCCTATAACAATGGAAAGTGATGATCCTGCAATACCCATGCTTTGAATAGGGCCTATGCCAAATATAAATACTGCTCCCAATATTATTTGAGCCAATGACCCTACACCCAAGAAAAGTGCGGCAATGAACATGTTGCCTGTTGCTCTTACTACGCCAGCCATACCATTTGCAACCCAGATGGTAAATGACCCAGCAAAGAGAACGTTAGAGTATTTCAAAACTTCTTCTAAAACTTCTTTGCTAGCCCCAAGGCTTACATAAATTACCTCACCGAATACTAAAAAAATAACGGCAAATAGTATACCTAGACCAAATGTAAGTATTAGACCACTTAATGCAATTTCTTCCGCGCCCTGAACATTATTAGCGCCAAGCTTTTGAGCCACTAAACCGGTAATAGCACCACCTATTGTTCCAGCTGATAGCATTAAGAGCAAAAAGAGCATGGGAAAGCCCAGGGCCAAGCCGCCTAGGGGTATCACCCCGAGTTGTCCAATGTAAAAGCCTTCTATAATGAAAGTAATAATCCACATAGACATTGTGAGCATGTTAGGAATAGCTAGTTTAAGAACTATTGATCCAATATGCGCACTGAGTAATTCCGACTTGTTTATCACTCTATATTCCTTGAAGTTATACAAATAAACGCAGAATGTATTACGATTGATTTAATGATACTATAAATATAAACTTGAAAGATGTTACCTTTAATTAACTAATTTTTGGCTTGAATACAAAGTGAAAATTGCATTTAAAAATTCATACCCAAAATGTCCAAAGGGAATGTTAGTGAATGAGTGGAAAGCTAGAGTTGACTTAGCTGCAATTTATAGATTAACTGACTACTATGGTTGGACAAGCGTTGTGTATAACCACATAACCTTAAGAATTCCAGACACTGATATTTTTCTTATAAACCCCTTTGGACTTAGATACGACGAAATTAATGCATCGAATTTAATTAAGATTGATTTAGATGGAAATAAGTTAGACCCTAATGATTGGCCCATAAATCAGGCTGGGTATAATATTCATTCTGCTATACATAAAGCAAGAAATAAAGACCTTCATTGTGTTATGCATACCCATGAACCAATGAGTCAAACAATTGCTGCGCTAAAAGAAAAGGTCATACCTATGTTTCAAGAGGCCTGCCAATTATATGAAAGGGTAGGCTATCATGATTTTGAGGGTATAGTTCTGGACGCCTCTGAGAAAAAAAGACTTATTAAATCTCTTGGTAAGTCAAATCATACATTAGTTTTAAGAAATCATGGCTTAATTACTGCTGGACCAAGCGCTATTTGGGCGTTTATTAGGCACCAAGTTTTTATTAGGAACGCCGAAATACAGCTAAGAGCAATGAGTTCTGGTGGTAAGATTATAAAAATTCCAAAAAAAGTTATGATTCATACTAGAAAACAGTTCGAAGGTGGAGCTGCTCAAGGTGGAGCCGAAGTGAGGCATCCTGAGTGGCCAGCTTATTGGAGATTGCTGGACAAGCTTGACCCTAGTTGGAAAAAATAAATTCTAAATTTTAAATATTTCTTCCATTAGATTAAAGCTCGGCTTTACTTCCTTCGTATAGTTTGAATATTCTCCTGGATATAAGATACTGTTAATGTCTGCCGCTAATGATGCCCCGAGATTTACTTGAGTATCTTCTATCGCGATGGCCTCGCATGGACTAACCCCAATTTTCTTGAGCGCGTTTCGATAAATTTCGGGATTTGGTTTTGGATGTAAGCAGTCTTTAGATGTAGTGATTATATCAAAATCATTAAAGTTTACTTTATCTTCAAGTGCTTTAGATAACGACTTTATATTTGTCTCTGAAGTAGTTGTTATCAAACCAACTTTTAAATCGCTTGCTTTGCTATGGTGAAATACTTCAACAAACTCAATCCGTGAAATATCTTCTTGTTCAATAAGTTCTGCATAAATCTCTTCTTTTAGATTATGAATTTTATCAACCAAGTCTTCTGATATTTTTGGTATGGTGAAATTTCTTATTCTATCTTTGCCGCCGGGGACTTTAAGCATTTCGCAATAGTTTGCAACGTTCCAGTAACAGTCAATGTTTAATCTTTTAAAAGCTAAATTGTAACTCCGTCTTTGTATCTCAGAGGTTTCAGCAATTGTTCCGATAGACCCAAATAAGACTGCTTTTAAGTTTTTATTCACTCCATACCTCCACTAAATTTTGTACCCCTTAACATTTTCATTTGATATCCCATGATGCCTGGAAAGCTTTTTTTAATTTCTCAATATTAAAATCTTTTTGTCTAGCCGCCTCCAAAATCGGAATCTCTTTCTTTACAACAAGGTCCAACGCATGAGGCAATGCATCCAAATGCTTTTTTGGCACTGTCATAGCTCCATGCAGGTCAGCATGTATAAAGTCTCCAGGCTTTATTTCTAATCCCAATATATTTACAGGTGTGTCTAACTCAGTAATATGTACAAAGGCGTGACTAGGCCCTATGCTTCCCGCAATAACTTGATACCCAGAATCCAGCATCCCTAAATCTCTTAGCAGTCCATTAGTAACAGTGCCTTTAATTTTCAATCCCTTATGTACAGCAACATTAAGCTCACCCCAAAAAGCTCCAATACAGTTAGGAAAGTCCGTGTCTTCTATAACGACTACAGGGTTTTCTTCATTTTTGACGATATACTCGTAATATTCCATACGGATATTGTTAATTTCTTTTTGAGATTTGAGTGGGGGTGAAGAGGCACGTATTTTAGCCGTTTTTGCAAAACCAACAATGGGCTGGGTAGAATTTTGCGCTGTAACCATCGAGCTTTTAGTAAACCCTATAGCGGATCTGGTGCCTAATATAACATCCATAGCATTACACATTGTTGGCGTATCGTATTTAGAAGTTGTTTTAATAAGTTGATCAATATCCATTATCTATTCTTTACCCAATTTTCTGCTACCATCAAGGTGATATTTTCGTCGTCCTGTCCAATATGTCGATACCCTGCATCTTCCAAAAATGAAGAAGATCTATGAATATCCAGTTTTCCTTTAGCTTCTTTCCTTCTCTCCTGTAAATATCAATTACCCGCATATCGCCTCTTTTCCCTGTGGATGGCATCCCCATAAATCCTCCTGAATGGACCAACGAAAGATTTGGCCAACCAAAAAACCCTCCAAAAAATCCTTCTGTTATCTTACAAATGTGCCCATTAAACTGGCGTTCCTTAAAACTTTCTCTGAATGGTCCGGAGTGTTGTTCGGCATATCTTTCGATTGTATACGTGGCTCCTATACCTGATGGACCCCACCATAACATATCTTGGTGCCAGCTTTTTTTAAGCTCCTTTATTAATGAAGCTCTATCAGTTGATTTCCAAACCTTTAGATCATCAATCATATCTTCAATAGCTTTTTTAGTTTTAATAGTTTCCGCCGCATCTTGATTGTCAAATAATAAACCATCATGTGATGACGGACCGGGTTGAACAAGATTAGCCCCTGTTTGATAATGGAAAGGGTAGACCCCTGCTTGAGACATAAAGTGGGGAATATCAAAAAACATTGCTGTTTCAACGATTTTATTTGAAACTATTTTGTTGAATTCTGCATATCGCAGAAAAGTCAGTTTTTTGTTTGGCGATATTTTTAGCCATGGTTTATCAAATAGACCCATCAAGTGGCCCATTGACGCCACCCAAACACCTTCGTTACCCGAAATAGTATTGTTTCCCGCAAAAAAAATATCCATTCTTCTTGTAAGTTTAGACAAACTGGATTTCAAAGGGTTCCAAAAAAGCTCACATACAGAATTGCCCCCATTTATTTCATTAAAAGGATGAAAACCACGCCAGATGATGTCTTTTGAACAATATTTCAAAAAAACTTTTTTCGTATCTTCAATATTGGACGTTTCTAGTTCCCTATAAAATTCACGCACTAAGTTTTTTTCAGCTAGAAAACTCACCTAATTCTTCTTTTAATTAATCATCGTTACGATTTCTTATCGTTTCTGTTGTATCAGATTGAAGCAAATTACAAAATTGCTTGCTAGAATCTTAGTTAATATATTAACATTTTAGTAGCTACTTGCAAACGTATGCAATAAGTTTATTTTGGAAAGTTAAATGGCTGAAATTCAACTTAAAAAACTTACAAAACGTTGGGGTAATTTTACAGCAGTAGATGATTTCAATTTAACAATAGCTGATAAAGAATTTCTCGTACTATTGGGGCCATCAGGTTGTGGAAAAACAACAACAATGCGAATGATTGCTGGCTTAGAGGATGCAACCGATGGAGAAATTTTAGTAGATGGCAAAAAAATAAATGACCTTGAGCCAAAGGACCGGGATGTAGCGATGGTATTTCAGAGTTATGCACTTTACCCAAACATGAATGTGTATGATAACATTAGATTTCCTCTTAAGGTGAGGGGAATAGATAAATCTACGCATAATGAAAAAGTAATGCGTGCGGTGAAAATGGTGGAATTAGAAAATTTTCTTCATCGTAAGCCTGCTGAATTATCAGGAGGTCAGAGGCAAAGGGTAGCTTTAGCGCGCGCTATCGTAAGAGAGCCAAACGTTTTTTTAATGGATGAACCTCTATCGAATCTTGATGCTAAGTTACGAGTATCTACACGCGCTCAAATAAAAAATCTGAGCCATGAACTTGCCGTCACAACTGTCTATGTGACGCATGACCAAGTGGAGGCTATGACACTTGCTGACAGAGTGGTCGTTATGAGAGAGGGTATTATTCAGCAGGTAGGTAGTCCTACAGAGATATATGACAACCCAGCCAATGCTTTTGTGGCAAGCTTTATAGGCTCTCCCGCCATGAATTTGATTAACGGAGAGGTTAAAAATAAGAAATTTACTGCTGATTTGACCTCAGTAAGTGGATTAGATGTAGAAAACTCAAAAGTCACGTTAGGCTTCAGAGCCGAAGACGCTAGCGTTGTGAAAAGCGGCGGTCAAATAAATGCTCCAATTTATACGTTAGAAATCTTAGGTGATGCAACTATGGTCACCGTTAAGATTGGACAATCATTGGTAAGTATAAAAACAGAAAAAGATTACAGAGCGAATATTGAGGATTATGTTTCAATTCATATTCCATCAAAGAAATGTCACCTGTTTGACCATAAAACGGGGGATCGAATTGGGAGATAATTTTTCCCATAAATTCTCGAGAAATCGAGACAAACCTAGTGCTTTTAATATTGAGCACAAAACTATCATGGAGTTTTATTATGATTAAAAATATTATGCGGTTGGTTGTAGCAAGTGCTATAGCCGTTTTTGCTGCCCCTATTTTTGCTGATGGTCACGGATGTAAAATATCGGCAAGGGTAAGCATTGTAGGTAACGAGTTTCCAGCAATCCACGCAGTTGCAGATGGCGCAAAGGTATGTAAGGGATCAGAAGTTAAAGCTAACTTGACAGCTGATCACCAAAAAATAAATGTTGCTGGTATGAGTGGTAATCCAGCGGAGTATACTTCCGCCATTATAGCCAATTCATCAATAGTTGCGTTAATGAATAATGATGTGATTAGACCATTAGATGATCTTGTCGCAAAACATGGAAAAGGCCTAAAGAAAAACCAGCTTATCACAATTAATGGTAAAGTTATGGCCGTTGCTTTTATGGCAAATGCACAACATTTAGTTTATCGTTCAGATATTTTAGAAAAAGCTGGCCTATCAGCTCCAAAAACTTATGAAGATATGCTCGCTGGAGCAAAAATCATAAAAGATAAAGGTCTAATGGATTATCCTCTAGGAGGTGCGTATAAAGCTGGCTGGAATTTAGCTCAGGAATTTACAAATATGTATATTGGTCATGGAGGTGAATTTTTTAAGCCGGGTTCAGCTGAAGTGTCAATTAATAATGCAAAAGGAGTGGCTACACTTGAGATGTTAAAGGCTCTTTCCGCATACATGAATCCAGATTTCTTGACGCATGACTCAAACGCGACCTCAGCTGAGTGGAAAGCTGGTAACGTAGCTATGATGAATATGTGGGGATCAAGAATGGGTCCTTTAATGGATCCTGAGCAGTCAACCCCAACGGTAGTAAAAACAACTACACTAGGAGATCCTATGACTGTTGGAGGAGGATCAACTCCTGCAACAACACTTTGGTGGGACGGTTGGACTGTTGCTAAAAACATCTCAGACGCAGAAGCTGAAGCTACGTTTATAGCAATGATGAATGGTATTAATCCTAAAAGATTAGACGATAAAATGATGCCATTAGCTGTTTGGCTGATCGAAGGATTTAAGCCTGGTCCAGCAAATGTAGGCGTCGCTGCTGCAGCAAGAATGAATGCAATTCCATATCCTATGCTACCTTATCAAGGACTTCTACACTCAGCTCTTGGTAGTGAAATTGTAGACTTTATGCAAGGTAAAGAAGATGCAGCCACTGCTCTTGCAGACGTTGAAGCTGCTTATACGGCAGCCGCAAAAGAGAAGGGTTTCCTTAACTAAAAGCGATCTTGTATCAGGGAAGCTTAATGCTTCCCTGATAATTTTTTGGTTCCAGAGTTTATTTAATGAAACATAAAACTTTTTTTTGGTTCTTTTTGCCTACAGCATCTGCAATGATACTTTTTATTGCTTTGCCAATTTTTTCAATTGTCATTCAGTCACTATTTACCCCTCATGATGCTGTAATTATCGTTACAGAGAACTGTGATCCTTTTGGTTGCAAGCAAGAAACGACAATTGATCAAGAAGCAACAAGAGATTTAAGGAAATCTGAACCATTAGGAAAGTTTGTTGGTTTAGAAATTTATAAGGACAGAGGCCATCTTGCGGTAAACGAAATAAAAGAAATATGGGTAGAGTCCAATAATTTCGCAGAATTTAGAAATAATATTGGGAACCTACCTTTTTATAGAGCTATGGCTTTTACCTTGACATTCACATTCACAGTGACACCGTTAATGCTCGTTTTTGGTTTTATTATTGCACTGGCTGTGAATTCCCTTCATCAGACTTTAAAGGGTTTAACTATCTTTTTCTCCCTTCTTCCAATGATTGTCTCTCCTTTGATAGGGTCTCTTGTCTTATTTTGGATGATAGACAGTAGAGGAATAATTGGTGAAGCACTGCAATATTTATTCGAAGACCCTGATTTATCTCTAAAGGCATCCACTGGTCTAACTTGGGTTATGTTGATAGTTTATGGCGTTTGGCATGCTGCTCCTTTTTCATTCGTTGTCTTTTATGCAGGATTACAAACCTTACCGATGGACACTATAGAAAGCGCTAAAATTGATGGTGCGTCAAGGTTACAACAAGTTTGGTATGTAGTGATACCTCATCTAATGCCGCTTATTACTTTTGTAGCATTGATGCAATTAATGGATAATTTTAGAGTCTTTGAACCTATAGTTGGCTTTAGTGCCGAAGCACATGCACAATCTCTTTCATGGTTTATTTTCAATGACTTAGGGGGAGAAACTAGATTGCTTTCGTCTGCTGCAACATCTTCAGTTTTAACAATAATAGGTGTCTCTATTCTATTATTTCCTGTTTTGATTAGAACTTGGCGTGATTTCAACGAAAAGAGTGCAAAATGATAAATCACTCTCTTAAACTTCCTATCTCGCTCAAAGTTTCCATATCGATATTTATTGTTTTTTGGCTAATTATTGCAGCTTTTCCGTTCATTTGGACGCTTTGGGGATCTTTTAAGATAGAAGCCGACTTCTTTTCAAAAGCAGATTGGATGAACGCTCTGTTTGCACCACGTACTATTGCTGAGAAAGGTGGAGCCTTTACGGGAGATGGTTATTATGGAGCTTGGGTGCAAGAGAACTTTTGGCAAGCGGTCATAAATACAACTTTAGTATGCTTCTTTGTGGTAGGGACGTCTTTAACAATCGGGACACTAGGCGGGTATGCGCTTTCAAGATCATCTTATAAGTATACCTTTTGGCTGTTGATAACTGCTCTTATTTTTAGAGCTATGCCTCCGATAACGTTAGTAGCTGGTTATTTGCTACCATTTTATGAGTGGAATTTGTGGGGACATTTAGCAACCACTGTTATAGTCTTGGTCGCCATCAATCAGCCTTTTACATTGTGGATGCTGCATAGTTTTTTTCAAAAAATTCCGAAAGAATTAGACGAAAGCGCAAAAGTCGACGGATGCACGCAGTTTCAGGCTTTTAGGCACGTTATTATTCCTGTGATGTGGCCTGGTGTTATTACAACAGGACTGTTTAGCTTTTTATTGGCTTACAATGATTTTGCCATAACATCTATGCTTTTATCACAAAACAACCAAACCATGGTGCCCAAGATAGCTAGTTTTATGGGAACTACACAAACTGAGGGAAATGTAATGTTTGCGGTAGCAGCAGTTGTTTCGACTACTGCACCCTTATTTATTATGGTCATGTTTTTTCAAAGGCAGATTGTAAGTGGACTGACTGCTGGAGCAGTTAAGGGATAAATTTTGAGAAGAAATAATTAAAGAAAATTTTTTTATTAATTTTAAAGGTAGAGGTTTAAAAAATGGCGGTTAGAAAAATTAAAAACAGTAAATCAGAGGGTGAAAAGCTTCAAGAGGATTTTAACGTAAGGACTGTGGTCGAAAAAACATTGAAAGAAGTTGAAGTGAAAGGAGATGAAGCTGTTCGTGAGCTTTCAAAAAAGTTTGATAACTTTGATCGACCAAACTTTTTGCTAACAGAATCCGAAATTGACGCCGCAATGCAAAAAGTTTCTACGCGCGACATGGAAGATATCAAATTTGCTCAAAATCAGATTAGAAGGTTTGCGAAAGAGCAGATGAATAGTATGAGTGATGTAGAGGTCGAAACTTTGCCAGGAGTAGTTTTAGGTCATAAAAATATCCCAGTGCAATCAGTAGGGTGTTATGTTCCTGGAGGCAAGTTTCCAATGGTTGCCTCTGCACACATGTCAGTTTTAACAGCTTCAGTTGCAGGCGTGCCACGTATTATCTCTTCCGCGCCACCTGTAAATGGTGAACCTCATCCGGCAATCGTTGCAGCAATGAAAATGGGAGGAGCCAACGAAATATACGTGCTAGGTGGTATTCAAGCTGTCGCTGCAATGGCTATTGGCACTGAAACGATTAAGTCAGTCGATATGCTGGTTGGACCTGGAAATGCATTCGTTGCTGAAGCAAAACGCCAGTTATTTGGTCGGGTGGGAATTGATCTTTTTGCTGGACCCACTGAAACAATGGTTATCGCAGACAAAACTGTTGACGCTGAAATGTGTGCCACTGATCTTCTCGGCCAGGCAGAACATGGATATAATTCACCGGCTTGCTTAATAACTAATTCAGAGAGCTTAGCAAACGATACAATTGAAGAAATTGAAAGACTTTTAAAAATTTTACCAACATCTGATACTGCCAGTGCTAGCTGGAGGGACTATGGTGATATAGTGTTGTGTGACACTCACGAAGAGATGTTGTCTGTTGCAAACGAAATGGCCTATGAACATGTACAAGTAATGACTGATAGAGACGATTGGTATCTAGAACATATGCATTCCTATGGTGCATTGTTCTTAGGTCAAAGAACGAATGTAGCGAACGGAGATAAAGTGATTGGCACCAATCATACTCTTCCTACAAAAAAAGCAGGTAGATATACTGGGGGCTTATGGGTGGGTAAATTTTTGAAAACACATAGCTATCAAAAAATTCTGACTGATGAAGCTGCTACAAAAATTGGTGAGTATGGTTCGCGTCTATGCGTTCTTGAAGGGTTTATTGGGCATGCAGAACAGTGTAACTTAAGGGTAAGGCGCTTTGGAGGGAAAAATATTCCTTATGGGGGTTCAGCAGATTAATGAGTGTTAGTAAATCTGAAAAACTTAAAGAGTATATCTTTCCTCTATTATCTGCCATGAGGGACTTTTCAGATCAGTCTGTTCAAGAACAACTTGAAAAAATACTAGTTCCAGAATGTCAAATTAAGATGTGTTTTCCTTTTGGAACGATAAAAGGAGCAGAAAATTATTTCGGTACTACGTATAAGCCTCTTTTAAGAGCATTTCCAAATCTTGAAAGAAGAGATCTCATCATTTTAGCTGGTGAAACTCCAGAGGGAACCGACTGGGTTGCCTGTATGGGAAACTATTTTGGGACCTTTGTATCTTCTTTTTTAGATATTTTACCGACAGGACAACACGCTCACATGCGATTTCATGAGTTTTACAGATTTGATAAAGAAAAAATAGTTGAGATTCAAGCTATATGGGACTTACCAGAGCTAATGATGCAATCAAACTCATGGCCGATGGCACCACAGCTGGGGAAGTTCATGTGCACTCCTGGTCCAATATCCGGTGATGGTTTATATGCGAAAGGTGACGGAAATACAAGTATGTTGAAAATTAAAAACATGCTTACAGATTTGTGTAAGCACCCGTCTGACCCAAACCCAAAAGCAATGAAACTTGAAAAATATTGGCATCCTCAGTTCAATTGGTATGGTCCTGCCGGAATTGGAACTTGCAGAGGAATTTCAGGGTTTAGAAACTGGCATCAAATACCTTTTCTAAATGCAATGCCAGATCGAACGGTAGATGACAAGTCAGACTTCCATTCGAAATGGAAAGCCGATACATATTGGATTGCAGAGGGGTTATATGTATGTGAAACCGGCTGGCCAAATATGCATATGCAATTAAACTTCGACGGATGGTTGGGAATTGCACCAGTTAATAAAGAAATATTTTTACGTAGTCTCGACTTTTGGAAGTTAGGAGAGGATGGTTTAATTAGGGAGAACTGGGTTTTAGTTGATCTTTTGGATATGTATGATCAGATTGGAATAAATGTTTTTCAAAGGCTTAGGGAATTAAATAAATCGAGATCACATAGCGATATTAAAATAGATGAGAACTACCAATGAATTTACCTAGCACACCCTCATTTTCGTTAAAAAACAAACGTGCTCTTATTGCAGGCGCCTCTTCGGGAATTGGTTTAGCATGCGCAGTCGCTCTTGCTGAATATGGAGCTTCTATAACAATTGCTGCAAGAAGGTCACAGAAATTAGAAGAACTAAGCGCCTCTTTAAAAGATAAGGGAATTTCTACCGAGTTAGTAGAGTTAGATGTTTCAAAGACTGATAGAACACTTCAAACTATAAGCCGTTTAGATCCTTTTGATATTTTAGTAAACTCAGCAGGAATTGCTAAGCATTCTCTTTCTATTGAAACTAAGGAAGCTGATTTTGATGATGTAATGAGCGTTAATTTAAAAGGTGCCTATTTTCTTACTATGGCGGTAGCAAGAAGGTTAATGTCGGCAAATAAAAGTGGTTCATTAATTAATATTTCATCACAAATGGGACTGGTTGGAGGGCAAGAGCGTGCCGTATACAGTGCTTCTAAACATGCTGTAGAAGGCTTTACTAAATCGATTGCAATTGAATTGGGTGGCTCTAACATAAGAGTTAACACAATATGTCCGACTTTTATACTAACTGATTTGACTAAACCCACCTTTGATGACCCCAAAAAACTCTCTTGGATTAAAAGTAAAATTAAATTGGGTCGAGTTGGGAAAGTTGAAGATATTATGGGAGCAGTAGTTTTCTTAGCTTCTGATGCATCTGCTTTAATTACTGGCAGCTCTCTAGTAATAGATGGAGGTTGGACAGCAGAATGAAGAACTCAAAAGTAACATCTGCAAACGTAGCCGAGCTTGCTGGAGTTTCCCAATCGGCTGTAAGTAGGGTATTTACCCCAGGGGCATCCGTTTCTATGAAAACCACCACAAAAGTAAAAGAAGCCGCTTTAAGCCTAGGATATCGACCCAACTCAATTGCTAGAGCAATGGTATCCGGCAAAAGTCGTATGATCGGTGTAGTCGTAGCATACTTAGAAAACCAGTTCTATCCTGAGGCGCTAGAACGCCTCTCGAATTGTCTCCAGGAAAAAGGATATCATGTGTTGATTTTTATGGCGGGGAAAGACAGGCAAAGTATAGATAATGTAATCGAAGAAATTTTGGACTATCAAGTAGATGGAATAATTGCTGCATCAGTGTCAATGTCCTCTGGTTTATCTGAAAGATGCCGTAATGCTGGCATACCCATGGTTCTATTTAATAGAGCTCAAGACGAACCCAATATGTCAGCCATCACCTCTGATAACATTGAAGGTGGCAAAAAAATTGCAAAATTCTTAATTAGTTCTGGTCATAAGAAGATTAGTTACATAGCAGGATGGGAAGGTGCCTCTACTCAAAGAGACCGTGAGGCTGGTTTTATCTCTATACTTAATGATGCTGGACTATCTTTACATAGTAGGAAAGTAGGTAATTTTGTACTTGAAGAGTCTAGAGAAGCTACAAGATCAATGTTCTTAAACAATGCTCCTGAGGCAGTATTTGTAGCTAACGATCATATGGCCTTTGCGGTTATGGATACCCTCAGATATGAACTTGGACTAAAAATTCCGGACGATGTTTCAGTTGTGGGTTACGACGACGTTCCTGCGGCATCTTGGCCCTCTTATTTACTAACAACCGTCCAACAGCCAGTAAATATCATGGTTAGAGAGACTGTAGAGATACTGATTGAAAAAATAGAAAATCCCGAGGCAAGACCTCAAAAAATTAAGGTTGACGGACCTCTTATTTTAAGAAAATCAACCAAAATTAATAAAGGACATTAATAATGAAGGGCTTTGCGGAGAAATGGAAAGATCTACCAGACTATATTTTAGGAATTACTAAAGAAATCTGGGAAGATAGGGGTATCGATACATTAAATCATTATTACACTAAAGATATTCCCATGCGTTTTCCTGAAGGTATTTCGATTGGCAATCAAAATACAATTAATGGAACCTTAGCAACTTTATCTGAATTCCCAGATCGACAATTAACGGGTGAAGATGTGATATGGAGTGGAGATGATAAAACGGGCTTTTTATCTTCACACCGCTTATTAACAATGGGAACTCACCTAGGTAACGGCTATTTTGGTAAAGCAACTGGTAAGCGTTTTGTAATAAGAGCAATTGCAGATTGTTCCGCTATAAATAATCAGATAAATGATGAATGGTTAATCAGAGACACAGCTGGGATTGTTAAACAATTAGGCATGGACCCCAAAAAATTTGCTTTAGACTTAATTGAAAGAGAGGGGGGTCCAGAAAATTGTATTAAGCCCTTTTCTCCATCAATAGATGTTAAGGGTCCTTATAGAGGCTATGGTAATGATAATAAGTGGGGCCAGAAGTTAAGTGAAATTCTTACTGGAATAATGCAAAAAAACTACTCTATTATCCAAAAAGAATATGATCGAGCGGTTCAAACCGAACACCCTGGAAGCACTACGGTTCATTCCTGGGCTGATACTGAATTTTTATGGATGGGGCTGAGATCGTCTTTTCCAAACGCAACATTTAAACTAGAGCATGTTATTGGCAGGGAAGACCCTATGCTTTCGCCAAGAGCGGCTGTCCGTTGGAGTTTAAGTGGTAAACACGAAGGTTGGGGTATGTTCGACGCACCCAGTGGTGCAGAGGTATACATTATGGGATTTACTCACGCCGAATTTGGTCCCTATGGATTAAGAAAGGAATTTACTCTTTTTGATCCAGTTTCAATTTGGAAACAAATATATATGCAAAAATAAATTTTATATTGGTTAAAAAAAGGAGAACTTATGTCTCAGTTAGATATCGAATGCAGAATTATACGTTATGGTGAACTTATACCTTGTAAAACAGCCTTTATCGATGCCCATACACCAGGATCTGACCAAAAGGAAAACTTTACTATTATAGGTGCGGGTGTTTCTGAGAGCCCAGATCAACACGTCCATCTTGCCCTTCCTCATGGATTTAATATTGGGGCTGCCGGGCAACCACCAAAATGTAGGAATTCGCTGCATAGTCATAGAACTGCTGAGGTATTTTTTGTGTTGAAAGGAAGATGGCGTTTTTTTTGGGGTCGTTGGGGTACTGCGGGTGAGGTTGTTCTTCAAGAAGGAGACATTATTAATATTCCTACAGGGATTTTTAGGGGTTTTGAAAATATAGGGAATGACTATGGGATGATTATGGCAATTTTAGGGGGTGATGATGCCGGAGGAGGTGTCATTTGGGCTCCAGAAGTTTTAGAGGACGCAAAAAATCATGGGCTCGTGTTGTCTGAAAAGGGTAAACTCTATGACACAAAAAAAGGTGAAAGCTTACCGGATAATATGAACCCAATGCCTTCACTAACAGAGAAGGAGTTATCTGAATTTCCAGAATTAAAAGGGGATGATATTATTGCCAATCATGTTGCAAGATATTTAGACCTTTTATCTTTATCTAAAGATAATCCTGCTAAAGTTATTGGTGAAAAAGCTAAACTGGTAGACAAGCCAGGATTTGAAGTTGAATTTATTTCTAGAAATTCACTTTCAAACAGCGCTCAAAATTCAAATAAAATAAATGTTTTAATGCCCGTTAAGGGTCATTGGAAGTTCCTTTCCAATACTTTTAAAACAGTTTTAAATCCTGGTGACACTTTTTCTGTGCCAGAAGATCTAGATTATACATTAGAACCATCAATGACCGGTGAAAGTGGTTTGTACAGGGTAATACCGACAGACGATCCAGCTGGTGCAACATGGAGGCCATAAAGTGAAAGTACTAACAACACACGTAGGATCTCTTCCTAGATCTCAAAAAGTCGTAGATTTTATTTTTGCTAGAGAAAAAAAAGAACCTTTTTCAATAGATGAATTTGATGACGTTATGAAGAAAGCAGTTGAAGCAACAGTAAAGAAACAGAAAGATTCTGGTATTGATATAGTCTCTGATGGAGAAACAAGTAAAATTTCCTATGCTACATATGTCAAAGATAGATATACAGGGTTTGATGGCGATAGTCCAAGGAATGCGCCTCAAGACTTGAAATTATTTCCACAATATTTAAAAAAGTTAGCTGATGACGGTGGAACTCCCCAGTACGCTCGTCCGATGTGTGTGGGTGAAGTAAAATCAAAAGAAAACAATGAACTCCAAAAAGACATAAAAAACCTTAAGTCTGCTATGAAAGTTAATAATGTTGAAAAAGGCTTCATGAATGCTGCTTCACCTGGAGTTATTTCTCTTTTTCTTCAGAATGGTTACTATCCTAGTAGAGAAAAATACCTTGAGGCCTTAGCTGAGGCAATGAAACAAGAATATGATGCAATAGTTGCTGAAGGTCTCACACTACAACTTGATTGTCCTGATTTAGCATTGTCTCGACATATGCTGTTTAATAATCTATCCGATGAAGATTTTATTAAAATTGCGAACCTCCATGTGGAAGCACTGAATCATGCTTTAAGAGACATTCCTTCAGAAAAAATTAGAGTTCACATCTGTTGGGGAAACTATGAGGGTCCACATGTTTGCGATATTTCAATGAAAAAAATGTTTGATACACTTATGTCGTCAAAAGCACAGTACTTACTTTTTGAAACCTCCAATCCAAGGCATGCTCATGAATGGCAAATTTTTCAAGAGCGAAAGAATGATATTCCGGACAACAAAATACTTGTACCTGGATGCTTAGATTCTACTACGAACTTTGTTGAGCATCCAATGCTTGTTGCAGAGAGGATAAATAAGTTCGTGAATATTGTAGGGCACGACCGTGTAATTGGTGGTACGGATTGCGGTTTTGGTACATTTGCTGGATTTGGAGCTATTGATCCAGACATCGCCTATGCAAAGCTGAAATCATTAGCAGAGGGTGCGTCACTAGTAAAATGAAGCCATCTGTCGTTCTTATACCAGGAATGATGTGCAATGAAGATATTTTTTCTCATCAAATCAATGTATTAGAAAAAGTTTTTAACGTTATAGTTATTGAGTTCAATGAGCATCGTGATATCGAGTTGGGTGTTAAAGATTTAGCTTCAAATTTACCGAATAAATTTCATCTTCTAGGCCACTCCATGGGAGGCATTGTTGCTATGGAACTTGTCAAGCAACATAGTAACAGAGTGCTCTCTTTAGCTTTACTAAATACTAATCCTTATGAAGAAAAAGAGGAGGTAAAGGATAGGAGGAATAAAACTCTTAAAGAGTTGGATGCATTGGATTTAATAACGTTAATGAAATCTGATTATATATCTCGATACTTTCCTGATGACTGCAGAGATAAAAATAAACTTATTCAACAATGTGTAGATATGGCATCTAAACTGGATAAAAAAGTATTTTATAATCAATCTGTTGCACTTAGAGACCGAAAGGATCAAACCTCCATTTTAGAAAACGTTAATTGCAAAACGCTTATTATATGTGGTGAAAGTGATCAACTCTGCCCGGTATCTTATCATTCTGATATGAATAAAATGATCAAAAGCTCTGATCTTATAGTTTTGGACAGTGTAGGTCACATGCCAATAATTGAGTGCCCTCTAATATTAAATAATCATTTAAAAAACTTTTACTTAAAATAAAAATATGTAGTGTATAGTCCAGAGTAGACTTAGGGGGCTGATTTGAAGCTACTAGTTGCCGACATTGGCGGGACAAATGCGCGTTTTGGTTATCAGAAAAATAAGGAATCTGAGATAGAGCATATTGAGTTCTTTAATTGTGTTGATTTTAAAAATATAGACCACGCTGTTTTACACTATATCTCTAAAAATCAGCTGGTTGTTGATAATCTATCTTTATCTATCGCCGGACCTTGCGAAGATAATCTAATAAAGTTCACTAATAACCATTGGTTTTTTAAAAAAAACGAGCTTTTAAAAAAAATTGGCGGTAATAGCTTGTTAGCCGTTAATGACTTTGCTGCCCAAGGATTAGGGTTTACATCATTTTTCAAAAATAATCTCAATTTTTTAGATAAAAAGGTTCTTAAAGACCATAAGCTTTATTTATTAAAGTCCGGAAAGATTATTGATAATAGTAATGTACTTATAACAGGACCTGGAACAGGTCTTGGTGTTAGTACTCTTTTATTTCATAATAATGGGCTACTTCCAATTCAAGGAGAGGGAGGTAATGTAAATTTTTCTCCTGCAACCAAACTGGAAATTGATCTTCTTAAGTGGTTAGCTGATAAAATGAATTACGTGCCTACTGAAGAAGTTTTAAGTGGAAGAGGTTTAGTAAATATTTACAATTATTTTGTAGCAAAGAAAAAGTGTTTTTCGCAATTCTCAACTGCAGAAGAGATAGGTCAAGCTGCAATTAATGGTGATATAATATCAAAAGATGCTGCGAAATTAATGATTGAAATCTTTGCAACATCAATTGCAAATAATATTTTAATAACAGGCAGTCAAAAATGCGTAATTATCTGTGGTGGAATATCTGTAAAACTACACGACTTATTTTTTGAGAGTAGATTTTTTGAGAGGTTAAAGAGTAAGGGGAGGTATCAAGAATACGTCGATAAAGTCCCAATATTGCTATCTTATGATAAAAATAACGGATTAAAAGGAGCTGCGGAAGCCTTTTATAATCCTTTCTTTAAAAACAAAACCTTTTAACTTAAATTTATTCATCATATGAAAATTAAAATTTAGAAAAATCATTTCTAAATTCCAATATTCAAAAAAATAATTGCCGAAACCGGTTTCGTTATTGATAATATGATTCGTGGGGGACTGATGCGATTAGAAAACTTATCAGACGACATTGACTCTAGTGGTGTAAATAGAATTACAATAAACGACTTGGCTGAGGCTCTAAATCTCACAAAGGGAACCGTTTCAAAGGCTTTAAATGAGTATTCCGATATCTCGGAGGCAACAAGATTGCGTGTGCAAAGGAAAGCTGCCGAGTTAGACTATCGTCCGTTAGCATATGCTCAGGCAATCAAAACAGGAAAAGTGCGATCACTTGGGCTCGTATTTCAGACAGATAGTGAGAGACCTTTTTTAGCAGATTTTCTCACAGGCGTTTCTCAAACAGCAACTAAAAAAAACTGGTCATTGACCGTAGCTTCTGCTGTTAGTGAGGATGAAGTTCTTTCAACCATCAAAAGATTAATTGATGAACGAAAGGCAGATGGATTTATTTTACCTAGGACAAAGGTAAAAGATGCAAGAATAGAACTGTTAAGAGCTAAAAACATTCCATTCGTGTTATACGGGAGAACACAAGACCAAACAGACTGCGCTTGGTATGATATTGTTGGAGAAAATGCCATGTGCCAAGCAGTTGAACGTCTTTATTTACTTGGGCATAGGAATATCGCCTTTATAAATAGCAATGTAGAATATAATTTTGCACATCTTAGGCTTCAAGGCTACCTCAAAGGGTTGAAAAAATTAGGTCTGAAACACGATGATAATATGGTTTTAAATGGAGTTATGACTACGAAAGATGGTGAAAATGCTACCCGAAAGCTTTTGTATGAATCTTGTCCACCAACAGCTATATTGTATGCAACAGATGTCGCTGCGCTAGGTGCTTATAAAGTTGCATCAGAGTTGGGATTACAAATAGGTAAGGAGCTTTCTATCATTTCATATGATGGCGTTCCTGAAGGTGCTTTTGCTAATCCACCATTAACAACATTCAAGATTGATACAAAGAAGGCTGGAGAACAGTTAGCTGCTCTACTTATAAAACGTGTAAATGGAGAAGCAGTGGAACTGTTACGGGAGACCGACCCGGCTATTTTGTACCCAGGTGAGTCTGATGGGTCACCTACCGTATCAAGCAAGGAACTGTCTTGTTTGCTTGAAGAAGCTAAGATAGTCAAAAATTTAACTAAAAAGAAAGGGAGTGTATATGACGATTAGTAAATTTAAAATAACTAAGAGCTTTCTATTAGGATCAGCTCTGTCCATTGGATTATCAGCGGCAACTGCAATAGCTGATATCCGTTTTTGGACAACAGAGGAGCAGCCTGCACGCTTAGCAAAACAACAAGCGATGGCTGAGTCATTTAAAGCAAAGACTGGAATAGGTGTTGAGGTTATTCCAATTTCAGAAAAAGACCTAGGCACTCGTGCTACCGCGGCATTTGCGGCAGGCGATCTACCAGACGTAATCTACCATACTTTGCAGTATGCTTTGCCGTGGGCAGAGGCTGGGATACTTGATACCGACGCTGCAACTGATATTGTTAATAGCTTAGGTAAATCTACTTTTGCGTCTGGTGCTCTATCTATGGCTGCCGTAGATAATGGTGTAGCAGCAGTTCCAGTAGATGGTTGGACACAAATGGTTGTGTATAGAAAAGATCTTTTTGATAAAGCAGGGCTCGATGCACCAACTTCATATGCAAATGTAGAAAAAGCCTTAAAGAAACTTCATAATCCTCCATCAATGTATGGTTTTGTTGCTGCAACAAAGGTCGATGAAAACTTTATGAGTCAAGTCTTAGAGCATGTATTTTTAGCAAATGGTGTTTCTCCGGTTGATTCCGGTGGTTTTAGTCCACTTGATGAAGCGAAAACTACTGAGGTTTTAGATTTTTATAAATCTATCGTAAAAGCTTCTCCTCCAGGTGAATTGTTCTGGAAGCAATCAAGAGAACTGTACTTTGCGGGCAAGGCAGCAATGATTATTTGGTCACCTTTTATTTTAGATGAGCTTGCTGGACTGCGAGACAGCGCTCCTCCTACCATTAATAGTGACCCAACAAGTGGCGAGCTTGCTTCAAAGACTGGAATCGTGACCACCTTTTCGGGACCATCAAATCCGTCAGGCGCTGCTTGGGGAGATGTTCGATATTTTGGGATTACCACAGATGCTGAAACCGACGAAGCAATGAAGTTTGTTGAATATTCAATGAACGAGGGGTATACATCTACTCTATCGATTGCACCTGAGGGAAAGTTTCCAGTGAGACGCGGAAACTCATCTGACTCAGAGGCTTTTGTAAAAGCATGGTCTAAATTACCTGTTGGTGTCGATAGAAAGGCACCTTTATCAGAGCTATATGCACAAGAGATGATAGATGAAATAGTTTCCGGCCTTAGTGTAGCAAAACGATGGGGAGTTTCCGAGGGACAGTTATCTTTAGCTTCAAAAATCATTAACTCTCAGGCAATAAATAGAATTGTCAGGCAGTATACTGATGATGAGATATCTGCTTCTGCTGCAGTTGCTGCTATGAACAAGGAACTTTCTCAAATTAATTAATTACTTTTAAGGGCAGCCACATTTTTGGCTGCCCTTATTTTATCTAAGACATCCCCTATTGAAATATTAAATAAGTTTATGCTCGGATTTTTTTACACCAAAAGTAACGGGACGTTAGCAAAAAAAGAGGGACAGCTTGCTTGGGTTCTTTTATTTCCGACTTTATTAATAATTTTTTCTATCGTTATATTGCCTTTAATTTCAATTTTTTGGATTAGCTTCAAGCCAATTAGTCTTAGTGATTTGAGACCTCCAAAACCTATAATTAAAGAACGATTAAAAGGGAAACTTGAGATAGAAGGTGATAAGGGTGAGATTCATTATAGAATCCGAAACTCATCTCGAGATCAAATTATAAATAATGTGAAATTAGTAGATACTATACCACGAGGATTAAAAGTTTTAAATCTTGATGATCGTTGTCAAATTGATCAAAGAAAACTTTCTTGCAATCTTGGCAGCTTCAAAGGTGGATATCGAGAGGTGTTGAAGCTCAAAGTAACCTCTGATGAAATATTTTACATTAATAAGATTTTGCCAAAAGAAACCATTCCCAAAATGACTGGAAAATCTGAAAATGTGCTTACGAATTTGAATTTTTCTTTGGTTAACTTTGTAAAAATTTTCGATAGAGATGAATTTTTTCAAGTTTTATTTGTAACTCTCTTTTACACCGTTTTTGGTACTGTAGGTGCACTACTTATGGGTTTGTTAGCAGCATTAATCTTAAATACAAATTTTAGAGGACAGGGAATTTTTCGAGGATTATTTTTATTTCCATATGTTGCTCCGGTTATTGCAGTAGCTTTCACCTGGGTATTATTATTTGATCCGTTCTCTGGTTCCATAAATGCACTTCTGATTCAAATGCAAGTGATTGAAACTCCAATAAATTTTTTTGGGAAACGCCCTCTTGCATTAATTATGGTAACTGTATTTGAGATTTGGCGCTACTTTCCACTTTCTTTTCTTTTTATTTTAGCGCGAATGCAGTCTATTGATAACGAAATGTATGAGGCCGCAGAGATGGATGGAGCATCACCGTTCCAGAAGTTTTGGTATCTGAGCATACCGATGTTATTAGGCATTTTAAGTATTCTTTTTTTATTAAGATTTATTTGGACGTTTAATAAATTCGATGACATTTTTCTTCTTACAGGGGGAAATGCTGGCACTAGAACATTAACGGTTAATGTATACGAACAAGCTTTCGCTCTTTCAAATATAGGAGCAGGAGCGGCCGTCGCTGTAGTGATTTTTATGTTTCTTTTAATTTTTTCTATTCTTTTCTTTAAATTCATAAGCCGGGAAGAAGGTTTATGAGATCTATACGAAAAGGTTATATTTTAGCTCCATTCTTGTCCGCTTTATGGGCAATTACTATTGTGTGGTGTTTAAGCATAATATCATCTTTTTCAACAGGAGAGGCGTTCAAACCTAATTTTTTGTTAACTTCTTTGTCTGGTTTAACGGTAGGTTTAATCTGCTCACGAATTAAAGGATACAAAAAAAATCATAAACTGGGCATTTTTCTTCTGTTGTTTGTAGCTGTGGTCGTGCTCTCACCTATAACCAGATTGACGGATAAGTATTTTAATAATCTCGAATTTTTTTTAAATAGTTTCTTTGCAGTAATATTAATCATCTCTGCTTCAAAAATACTGAGAGATATAGATTTTTATGAGCTTACAAGGCACCAATTTGAAGATTATATAATAAAATTTTTAACAAATTTTGGGTATATCTTTTTTACTGCAATCGTTGCCATACCTTTTTACGTTATGGTAATGACAAGTTTGAAAAATCAATCTGAGTTATTATTAAATCCTTTAAATTTCTCAATTGATTTCTCTAAAGGCTATGACCTTTTTCGAAGCTATACTGAATTGTTTTCAGATTTTAATTTCGGATCGTACATAATAACTTCGTTTTTTGTTTCAATTATTACAGTGATAATTACTTTATTATTTGCAATTCCCGGCGCGTACGCTGTTGCTCGTCTTCGATTTAAGGGAAGGGGTATATTTTCTAGCTCAATATTATTGATTTATATGGTTCCATTAATTGTTTTAGCTTTACCTATTTATGTAGGCTTTTCTCTTTTTGGTTTAAGAAATTCTGTCCTTGGAATTTTGATGATTTATCCAGTTACCACTATTCCAGTTGCCCTTTACATGTTGCAGGGCTACTTCAGAACTGTTCCTACAGAAATTGAAGAGTCTGGACTAATGGATGGGCTTTCTAGAATCTCCGTAATTTTAAAAATTACGTTGCCATTAAGCCTGCCTTCTATTATCTCCGTGTCTCTTTATGTTTTTATGATAGCATGGAATGAGTTTCTTTTAGCATTTATGTTATTGGATGATCCCTCAAAATTTACGATCACGCGTGGGGTGGCGATGTTAGATTCTTCTGAAGTGCCACGACAACACTTAATGGCTGGATCGGTTGTGGCAACTATTCCAGTAATGCTGATGTTCTTGTTGTTAGAAAAATATTTAAGACAAGGCTTAACAGCAGGATCGATCAAAGGATAAAAATGAGTCTACAAAATAACATAAGCCGAGATGCAAGAAAGATTCTCTTGATTAATGATAAAGGCAACTACACCATTCCTACAGATGGTCTTTATCCATTCCAATGGAACTGGGATAGTGCCTTTGCAGCATATGGTTTTGCTCAATTTGATATTCCTAGAGCATGGAAGGAACTAGAAACTCTGTTCTCTGCTCAATGGATTAATGGAATGGTTCCTCATATTATTTATCATCAAGTTGACGATAGTTATTTTCCTGGCCCGAGTATTTGGAAAGGGATTGGCCCTATTCCATCCTCCGGAATAACTCAACCTCCTGTTGTTGCATCTTTAATGAAAAAGATTTGGGAATTAGATACAAATTACGGCAACGAACAAATAAGACTGCTGTTTCCCAAGGTTTTAAAATGGCATCGCTGGTTTATGCAATGGCGTTTTCAAGAAGGATTAGTGTTTATATACCATCCCTGGGAGGCAGGTAGAGACAATGCTCCAGATTGGGACAGTGCACTAGCTGCGATTAACCCCTCTGGTGTAGCTCCATACAAACGACGAGATACAGAACATGTGAACCCCTTAATGCGCCCCACTAAATCAGATTATGACCGGTATATTTGGCTAGTTCAGCAGGGTCGCGAGTGTAAATGGGATGAAGATTGGCTCAGAAAAAATAGTTCTTTTAAAGTAGCAGATCCTGCTATGCATTTCATATTACTTCGTGCACATAGAGATTTACGTCTAATTGGGATCAATCTAGGAGAAGATATTAGCGAGATTGATAACTGGATTACTTTCCTAGAAAAAGGAGCTTCAAAATTATGGAATGCTTCTATTTCAAGCTATGACTCTTTTGACCTATTAAATTACAGTTTTGCTGGAAGCATTTCTAGCGCATCTTTTATGTGCTGGTACGCAGGCTTATATGATAAAAGAATGCTGATACACTATGATCGCATAATGAAAAAGGTTAAATATGGTATGCCGAGTTACGATCCTGAAAGTAAAAGGTTTGACCGAAAACGATATTGGCGAGGACCAAGTTGGGCTATTATGAATATGCTGATTGGTTTTGGTTTAGAGGAGGTAGGAGAAGTAAAACGTGCGAGCCTCCTAAAAGCGCAAACAAATCGTGCTATTTCAGAAAATGGGTTTGCAGAGTATTTTGATCCCATAGATGGCTCTCCTGCTGGAGGCAATACTTTCACTTGGACTGCCGCTGTATGGTTGGGCTGGGCAAAGAAAATGGGAAAAACGAATGGGTTCAATTGAACTAAAAAAAGTTAAAAAATGGTTCAATGAAGTAAATGTCATAAAAGGCATTGATTTAAAGATATATGATGGCGAATTTCTTGTTCTTGTCGGTCCATCAGGCTGCGGTAAATCAACACTTTTGCGTATGATTGGGGGGTTAGAAGATACCTCTATGGGAGATATTTTGATTGATGGACAAGTGGTAACAAATTTTCCTCCATCAAAAAGAGGCCTAAGTATGGTCTTCCAGAGCTATGCTCTCTACCCGCATTTAACTGTAGAAGAGAATATGGGGTTCCCCCTAAAAACAGCGGGGGAGAAAAAGAAGGTAATTAAAAACCGTGTTGATAAAGTAGCAAAAGTATTAAAGTTAGAAAAATATTTAAGTCGTTTACCTAAAACTTTGTCTGGAGGTCAACGACAGCGCGTTGCGATTGGGCGTTCCATAGTTCGTAATCCAACCGCCTTTCTCTTTGACGAACCTTTATCCAATCTCGATGCAGCTTTACGCGTGGATATGCGGCTTGAATTAGCTAAATTACACCAAGAATTGAAAACAACTATGATATATGTAACTCATGATCAAGTTGAAGCTATGACCTTGGCGGATAGAATAGTAGTGCTAGATTCTGGCACAATTTCTCAGATTGGCACACCAAAAAATCTTTATGAAATGCCGCAAAATCTGTTTGTTGCTCAATTTATAGGTAGCCCAAAAATGAATATTATAAAGTATAGGGATATCTATAATAGCTCAAATATTGATCAGGAATTGAGAGATTTTCTTCTTTCGAAAAAAAGGGTGGCTAATATAGGCATAAGACCAGAGCATATAAAAATTGTAATGAATAGAAAGGGACATGTTAAAGCAACTACAGATGTTATAGAATATCTAGGGGCAGACACTTATGTTATCGTGAATGCGGACACCTTGGGTGGAGTGCGTATAAGATGTGAAAGTAATATCAAATTAGAGAGCGGCCTTAAGATAGGATTAAAGTTTGAATTATCTAAAATCCACTTTTTTGATCAAGAGGGTATAAACCTTAATATATGATATTGAGGCAAAGTAATACAATATAGGCTAAGTTTTTTGGTGTCTCTGAAAGTAATTCCCAGCTTTCCAATGAGTAACATTTGTATTTATTTACTAATGAAGATAATTTATTAGAATAAAGATATTTTTTAAAAGCTAGAGATGGAAAAGATAGTTTTAATTGGAGCTGGTAGCCAAAATTTTGGCTTAGGAATAATTAGTGATATTTTTAAATCACAATCTTTGGAAGGGTGTGAAATTTTTCTTCATGATATCGATAAGACAACCCTTGCTAATACGAAAATTATATCCAATGACTATAAGGAGAAACTTGGAGTAAATATTGGTATAAAAGCATCAACTTCTCGCAAAGAAGCGTTGGAAGGCGCAACATTCTGTATAATCTCTATTGAGGTTGGCAAAAGATTTGAACTGTGGGATCAAGATTGGAAAATCCCTCTACAGTATGGTATCAGACAAGTTTATGGAGAAAATGGAGGTCCAGGGGGGTTATTTCATTCTCTAAGGCAAATACCACCTATTATTGAAATCTGTAAGGATATAAATTTAATTTGTCCTGATGCTGTTGTATTTAACTTTTCGAACCCTATGCAAAGAATTTGTCATGCAGTTACAACAAAATTTCCTGACTTAAGATTCATTGGTTTATGTCATGAAATTAAGTCTATGAATAGGCAGTTGCCAGATTTAATGGAAACTGAGATGCACAATATTGAATACCGTGCTGCTGGACTAAATCATTTAAGTATTTTACTAGAAGCTCGCTATAAAAATACGCGAAAAGATGGTTATCCTATAATTAAGCAAAACTTTGATGCTTATTTTTCAGATTTAGTAAATAAACACGATGCTAAACCCTCAAAACCAGGTGCAGAGAGAGGTGTGTTTCGGAAGCTATTTAAAACCTATGGATATCTTCCAATAACAACAGATAGCCATTTAGGAGAATATATACAATGGGCTTACAGCGTTGCTGATCATGACGCTATTTTGGATTTTTATGATAATTATAAAGAAAAGTGTTTAGCATTTTATGATAACAAAACCTCTTATGATCATTATTTTGACCTTAAAAACCTTAATACTCATGAGAGAGTGGTACCTATTATTGAGGGCATCTTGAGTGATTCAGCATATGAAGAACCGGCAATTAACATACCCAATAACGGATATATAGAATGTCTGCCTAAAGATATTGTTGTAGAGGTTCCAGGAATTATTAATAAATCCGCTATATCTGGAATTTCTTTCAAAAATTATCCTGCTGCTTTTGGATCTTTACTAAATTCGCAATCGGGTGTTATTCAAATGACCACGGACGCTGTTCTTAATGCCTCAAAACACTCAGCGTACTTAGCTTTGCTAGCTGATCCTGTTGTAAATGACTCTCATCAAGCTGAAAAACTATTGAACAATATGCTTGAGACCCAAGGTAAGTTTTTATATTATTTGAAGTAATTTCAAACTACATTTCTACAAATCTATTTTGTGGCTGTTACTGGAAGTATAAATTTAAAAATACAATATAAGATGGAGTTATTACTTTCTTGTTTGGTGCTGTAAAATGAAACAAATAGCTGTGCTAACTAGTGGTGGAGATGCTCCCGGAATGAATGCAGCGATCCGTGCAATAGTAAGAACATCATTAAACAATGATACTGGCATTATAGGCTTTAAAAATGGGTATGAAGGTGTCATTGACAATGACTACGTTACTTTTGACAAGCGTATGGTAGGAAATATAATCCAGAGAGGTGGAAGCATACTTCATACTTCTCGATCTTTAAGGTTCTTAAAAAAGAAATATAGACAAGTTGCTGAAAATAATCTTCGAACACTATGTATAGATGGACTAATCATAATAGGTGGGGAGGGGTCTACGAAAGGTGCTATTGAATTATCAAAAATATCTAAAACAAAATGTGTTGTAGTTCCCGCAACAATTGACAAAGATATGGCTTTTGTAGGTTCTACCATAGGATTTGACACAGCAATAAATACGGCACTAACAGCAATAGATAAAATTAGAGATACTGCTACTACTGCTAACGTTACACATATAGTCGAGGTTATGGGTAGAAATTGTGGATGGCTTGGGATACTGGCTGGAATTGGTGCTGGAGCAGAAGTTACAATAATTCCGGAGGTTAAAATTAATATTACAAAGCTTGCTCAAAAAATCAAACATCAATTAAATATGGGCAAAAAAGGGTGTATTATTATATTAGCAGAGGGTGGATTTTCTAAAGGAGGGGCTTCATTGGCTAATGCATTAAAAGAAAAGGGAAACTTTGACTTAAGGATTACAACATTGGGTCATATGCAGAGAGGTGGGAATCCGTCTGCAGTGGACAGAGTTCTGGCTACGGAGCTTGGAGTCAATGCCGTTCTTGCTTTAAAACACGGTTTTTCAGATGTGATCATTTCAAAACCACTCGCCACCATTGAAAAAGTTGACTTTGATAAGGTTGTTAATGCAAAGGTTAACGTTGATATGTATCTGCATGATCTTATTGAAAATACTGCATAAGAAATAAATTAGTATGAAATTTCTAAACATAACACTGTCTAACTCATTGATGATTTTCTTGCTGACGGTTTCATTATTTGCTCTTTCAGCTCCGTCATTTACACAAGATTACAAAGTTAAAAAAGTTGGAAAGGCTTTCTCTCATCCTTGGGGGATTTCCGTTTTTGATAGCGACGAAGTTTTAATAACTGAAAGAGGTGGAAACCTATTTAAAGTTAATATAAAAAATGGTTCAAGATTAAAAATCAGTAACTTACCAGAGGTTTATAATGTTCGACAAGGTGGTCTTTTAGACGTACTCATTGATAAAGAATCAGAGTCTGAGAGAAATATTTACATCTGCTACTCATCTAAGGTTGCTGGCGGCTCCTCTACGACGTTGATGGCTGGAACTTTAAAAGAAGATAAACTTATCTCAAAAAAAATACTATTTAAATCTAATAATGTTTCTGAGTCAGGGGTTCATTTCGGTTGCAGGCTAGCTATTCTAAATGACGAGATCTTTATGTCCATTGGAGATAGAGGAAATAGATACGAAGCCCAAGATCCAAAATCTCATGCTGGCTCAGTCATCAGGGTAAATAAATATGACGGTTCTACAAAGGGAAAAGAGGTCTACAATGGCTGGCCCGCGGAAGTGTATACAAAGGGGCATAGAAATCCTCAAGGAATGGCAATAAATAGTAAGACCAAGAAAATTTGGGTTAATGAACATGGGCCAAAAGGTGGAGATGAAATCAATGTGTTGAAGCCAGGGAAAAACTACGGTTGGCCCATCGTGACTTATGGCGAAGAATATTGGGGCGGAAAGATAGGGCAGGGGATAACTTCATTAGAGGGTTTTGAGGATCCCATATGGTATTGGGTGCCTTCAATTGCACCATCAGGCATGATATTTTATGACAAAAATATGTTTCCTGAATTCAAGGGGCATTTGTTAGTGTCTTCGCTAAAGTTTAAAAGCCTTTATCTAGTTAAAATAGAAAACGAGTTACCCCAAAAAGAGCTGGTGTTATTTAAAAAACGATTTGGTAGAATTAGAGACATCGAACAACTGAATGACGGCAGTCTTCTTATTATTTCTGATGAAAAGAAAGGGGGATTGTATAAAGTATATAGATAAAATTAAAAGCTTTTCTTTGTAATTATATCTCTTAATTCTTCAATTTGTTGTCTTAACAAATCTATTTCTTCCTTGTCATTTCCATTTCTTGGAACATTGTAGTTAGACGACTCTTCAGCTGTCTTTTCTTTAAAAAGGGGATTGTTGAGCCATGGCTGCATCATCTTTTCCATTATTTCAGCCTGACTTTTTTGCCACTCTTCAAAAAAAGCTGCACTGTTTTCGCTCGACTTGGTCTCTTCTGCCGGTGAGTTGAATGCTTTTAAAAAACTCTGTTGTTGCTGGTGAAATACTTCAAATGTTTTTGATAATATCTCAGGCATGAATTTTTGAGCTGTATTGTTATAACTTAGTATTATCTCTTTCAACACGTCTTGAGGAAATACATTACCCTCCTTATTTTCAAGATCTGATATTATCTGTAGCAAATATTGATTGGTAATATCTTTTCCAGAGTCCTTGTCTATGATCTTGAAATTTTTTCCCTCGTTTATAAGCTTACAAAGATCATCTAATGTCACATATTCGCTAGAATTGGTGTTGTATAAGCGTCTGCTGCTATATTTATTAATAATTATTGTATCTGAATTGTTGTCCATAATGTTGTACTTTATCAACTAAATGATATTTTTATAAGATAAAAAAAATGGCCGCTTAGCGACCATTTTAGGAGGAAATTTTATATATAAAGTTTATTCTTTAGAAGAAGAAGCTTTCTTTGTTACATTGGTAAGCTCTTCTTGAGCATCTTTTCCGGCCTTCATCATCAGATCTATTGTTTCTAACTGAGCCTTTTTAGCTACCTCTGCAAACTCTGCTATATGCTTTGGTGCGCTCTGGGTTTGCGAGCTAACGTAATCAGTGGCGATCTTCATAAAATCTTCCGGCTTTTCAGTACTTTTTACGAAGGGGTCTAAGGCGGATAAACTTTCTTTTGCCCATGTTTGTGACAGCTCGGTATTCTTTTTTACTGTGTCTAAAGCAATTTTTCCGAATTTTGAGTTATAATCCATTATCGATTTCATAGCTTCATCGATCTTAATAGGGCTTTGTGACATCATTTTTTCAAAGTTCTTGGTGTAATCTTCAAAATTAAACATAATCTGCTCCTTTTTTTTATGCGGATGCAATAATATATGCTGCATTTGCAAAAAATGTCAATATATTTTTTGCAATCGCAGAATTACTTATAATTTTTCATAACATATTTGCCGGGTGCCAGCCCTAAAGAGGGATAGTCTTTATGGGAACCAGGCACATATGCTTTTTGATGGGAACTAGATCTAGCTTTGATCCAGGTAGACCAATATGGCCACCAAGATCCCTCATGACGATCTGCAGTCTTAAACCAATCGTCTGGAACGGAAAATGGTTTAGAGTTTGTCCAATAGCCGTACTTCTTGCTATATGCAGGGTTAATTATACCCGCAATATGTCCACTTCCAGCTAACACAAACCTTTTGTTTCCTGAAGACTTGTTTAAACCATAAAAGGATGATCGCCAAGGAGCAATATGATCAGTGTGCGTTGCTACAACAAAAATAGGTATGTCAATGTACTTTAGTGAAAGCCTCTCTCCCATTAATGACAATTCGCCTCTAGAAAGCTGATTTTCTTTGTAGAACTTATTCAAATATTCCAATGCCATTTTTCCAGGTAAATTGGTAGAATCTCCGTTCCAATATAGCAAATCAAAACGAGGGGGTTTTTTTCCCATTAAATAAGATCGAACAGCGGGCCCATAAACTAAATCATTCGATCGCAAAAAACTGAAAGTTTGAGCAAGGAAGGATCCTTCCATATACCCTAGCTTTTCAATCTGTCGATTTATCTCATCTAGATATTCATCTGTAATAAATAATGACAAATCTCCGGGGTCTTCAAAATCAGTTAGCGTGGTAAAAAAGGTTGCAGAATTTACGAAGTTTTCACCTTTTTTGCAAAGATAAGATAAGGCCGTGGCCAAAAGTGTCCCTCCTATGCAGTATCCTATACAGTTTATTTTTTCTTGTTCTGTAATAGCTCTAACTACTTTTGAGGCTTCAAAAAAGCCTTTTTCGATGTAATCTGTAAAATTAACCTGAGTATGCTCCTTACCAGGATTTACCCAGGAGATAATAAAAGTTGGAATGCCTTCTTCTACAGCAAATTTAACGAAACTATTTTTGGGTTGGAGGTCTAGATTATAAAACTTATTGATCCAAGGAGGAACAATAAGCAGGGGAGTCTTTGAAACCGTCTCCGTAAGTGGCTTATAGTGTATCAACTCAAATAAATCATTTCTGAAAATTACTCGGCCTTCAGTGATTGCAAGGTTTTCCCCTACTTCAAATGCTTGTGTATCTGTAAGGGACACTGTTAGATCACCAGTGCTGTTTTCTACATCAGTTACGAGATTTTCAAGACCGTCTACCAAAGACTTTCCATTAGTTTCAAGAGCTTGTGTTAGAGCCTCAGGATTGGTTCCAAGAAAATTTGAAGGAGAAAAAAACTCAATCATCTGCTTAGTAAAAAAACTGATTTGCTTTTTATCAGACTTGCTCAATCCATTTAAATCATCGATTGTTTCTTCAATGATCTTCGATGATATAGTGTAATGCTGTTTTATTAGTTTAAAATATAGGTTTTCATCCCAACCTTGGTCAGTCTTTTCTAGCTCTTCCTTTTGCGATTTATTGGAGCCAGAACTATTCAAAATAGTGTTTTGAATATTAGTCCAGTTTTCTAATGTCGACTTATAATATTTTACTTGGTTTTCAATTAACTTCGTCGGATTAGACAAAATTTCAGAAAAATATTTTGCAGAGGCTTTATAATAAAGCTCCTGAGAAGGTTGAGTTTTTACTTCTGGGCCAGGTGTTTTAGAGGATAAAGCTATTACCAGTCGCTTTGTAAGAGTGTCTATTTTGTCGAAATTGTTAAGTAATTCCTTGTATTCTTTAGGACCTACACCAACGTCATCTTTCAGATTTTCGTTTTCTTCTTGCACTTTTATTGCTATCGTTATTAATAGAGTAGATATATAACCATAATTTTAAAAAGCTAGTAAAAACTATGCTAATACCGACATACGACTATTTCGAAAATTTACGTCAATATAATCAGTGGTTCGCTTCAACGACACGCACCTTCTGGGAAAACCCAATGTTTGGTCTCTTTCCTAGCCCGATTCCGTCGACTTTTGCAGCATGGGGAAAAGTAACTGAACATAGCTTATCCAGGATAACAACTAAACCAGATTGGGGAATAGACTCAGTTGTCTCAGAAGGTATTGAGTATCTTGTGGCATTAGAGACAATTAAAGAACTTCCCTTTTGTAAACTGATTAAATTTAAAAGCACAAGAAGAAAGAAAATAAACAGAAAAGTGCTTATCATCGCTCCCATGTCCGGACATTACGCAACTCTGACTAGAAATACTGTTATTTCTCTTCTTCCTAACTGTGACGTGTATGTAACAGACTGGAAAAATGCGCGAGATGTTCCTTTATCTGATGGGAAGTTTGATATTGAAGACTTTACAAATTATTTGGTAGATTTTTTTCGTGATTTATCCCCAGATCTCAATGTTATGGCTGTTTGCCAACCGGCGCCTCTTGCGCTCGCAGCGGCAGCGATTACTTCAGAAAGCTTTCCTGAATTTAATCCTAAATCACTTACTTTGATAGGGGGGCCAATCGATCCTGATGCTAATCCAACTGACGTAACGGACTTTGGTCATAGAACATCAATGGAGGCACTTGAAACAACTGTAACCATGCCTGTGGGCTTGAATTATAAAGGAGTAGGACGTGAAGTATATCCAGGCGCAATCCAATTAGCGTCTTTTATGGCAATGAACCAAGAGACTCATAGCAAAGCTTTTATAGATCAAATCGAAAAGGAAGCCGCAGGACATGCATCTGAGTATGATAGACACAACAAATTTTATAACGAATATTTAGCAGTTATGGATATGACAGCAGAATTTTATCTGTCTACAGTAGACAGAATTTTTAAAAAACGTGAGATTGCTAGGAATGAGTTTTCTATTGATAGAAAACCTGTTGACTTTAGAAAAATCACTACCATTCCGACATTTATAATTGAAGGAACTAAAG
>CACDWF010000006.1 GCA_902556405.1 uncultured Alphaproteobacteria bacterium
ACGTCTACGACGTTGTAGTGGTAGGAGCTGGCGGTGCCGGGTTGAGAGCAACTCTTGGGATGGCTGAGCAAGGGCTAAAAACCGCCTGTGTTACAAAGCTATTTCCTACTAGAAGTCACACAGTAGCTGCCCAAGGGGGAATTGCCGCATCGTTATCAAATATGGGCCCAGATCATTGGCATTGGCATATGTACGATACTGTAAAAGGGTCGGATTGGCTGGGAGACAGTGATGCGATGGAATATCTTGCAAAAGAGGCTCCAAAAGCTGTTTATGAACTAGAACATTATGGGGTGCCATTTTCGAGAACGGAAGAAGGCAAGATTTATCAAAGACCTTTTGGTGGACACACCACAGAATTTGGTGAAGGACCTCCTGTGCAACGAACTTGTGCAGCAGCTGATCGTACAGGGCATGCAATTCTACATACGCTCTATGGGCAATCACTTAAAAACAACGCTGAGTTTTTCATAGAGTATTTTGCTATCGATTTAATAATGACAGAAGATGGTATTTGTCAGGGTATCATAGCGTGGAATTTGGATGATGGAACACTGCATAGATTTAACGCAAAGATGGTTGTTTTAGCGACGGGGGGCTATGGAAGAGCCTATTTTTCTGCAACCTCCGCGCATTCTTGCACAGGTGATGGTAATGGGATGGTTGCAAGGCAGGGTTTACCTCTTCAAGATATGGAATTCGTCCAATTTCATCCAACTGGTATTTATGGAGCTGGATGTCTTATCACCGAGGGTGCAAGAGGTGAGGGAGGTTACCTTACTAACTCTGATGGCGAAAGATTTATGGAGCGATATGCCCCAACCTATAAGGACTTGGCTAGTAGGGATGTTGTATCGAGATGTATGACAATGGAGATAAGAGATGGTCGTGGAGTTGGATCGGAAAAAGATCACATCTTCCTACACCTTAACCATCTCCCTCCTGAAACATTAGCAGAAAGACTTCCAGGTATATCAGAAAGTGCCAAAGTTTTTGCGGGGGTCGATGTAAACAAAGACCCAATACCAGTTCTACCAACTGTTCATTACAATATGGGCGGTATTCCGACAAACTATTGGGGCGAAGTAATATGTCCTAATGGAGAAGATCAGAACAAAATATTGCCTGGGCTAATGGCTGTTGGTGAAGCGGGATGCGCTTCGGTCCATGGAGCTAATCGTTTAGGATCAAACAGCTTAATAGACCTAGTTGTTTTTGGAAGAGCTGCCGCAATCAAGGCTGCTGAAGTCGTAGATAAGAACGAAAGCAATAGACCTTTAAATAAGAACTCTGTTGATCAAGCGATTGGGAGGTTAGATGGACTTAGATTTTCCAAGGGGACAACTCCCACAGCTGAGTTGAGATTGAAAATGCAAAAAACGATGCAGTCTGACGCAGCAGTCTTCCGGTCAGACAAGACTTTATCAGATGGTTGTGAAAAAATGGCTGATATAGCTGCAGGTATAGACTATGTGAATGTTACCGATAAGTCTATGATTTGGAACACAGATTTAATGGAGACCTTGGAACTTACAAATTTAATGCCTAATGCTCTGGCAACGATTGTTTCTGCTGAGGCCCGTAAAGAAAGTAGAGGAGCCCATGCACAGGAAGATCATCCTGACAGGGATGATGAAAATTGGCGTGTACACTCACTGGCAAAGATATCGGAAAATGGATTCGTGAGCCTTAGTTATAGAGATGTAATTACTAAACCTCTGAGTGACATAAAGGACGGCGGGATAGATACGGCAAAGATAAAGCCAAAAGCAAGGGTTTATTAAAAAATGGTTGAATTAAGATTACCAAAAAACTCTAGGGTAATGGAGGGTATTACATGGGAAAAGCCGTCAGACGCCGAAAATGTGCAGGAAGTCAGAATTTATCGCTATAACCCCGAAGATAGCGAAAACCCTCGTTTAGATACCTTTTTCGTAGATCTAGATAAGTGCGGGCCGATGATATTGGATGCGCTTATAAAAATAAAAAATGAGATAGATCCAACTTTAACTTTTAGGCGCTCTTGTAGAGAAGGTATATGTGGGTCTTGCTCAATGAATATTGGAGGCGTCAATACTCTTGCATGCCTTAAAGGAATTAAGGAATTCAAGGGGCCAATTAATATTTATCCTTTACCTCATTTGCCAGTAATAAAAGATTTGGTTCCAGACTTAAAGCAATTTTACAAGCAGCATGCAAGTATAAAGCCTTGGTTGGAGACTTTTACAGATGAGCCAAATGAGGAGTGGCTACAATCTGAGGCAGACAGAAAAGAGCTCGACGGATTATACGAATGTGTAATGTGCGCTTGCTGTTCAACTTCTTGCCCAAGCTACTGGTGGAATGGTGATAAATATTTAGGCCCAGCTGCATTGTTACATGCATATCGATGGATTATCGACAGCAGAGATCAGGATAGAAAAGCTAGGCTAGATGAACTAAATGACTCCTTTAAACTGTATAGGTGCCATACAATAATGAATTGTGCAAAGGCATGTCCAAAGGGCCTAAATCCTGCAAAAGCTATAGCAGAGATAAAAAAGTTACAGCTGCAGAATAGCTAAGACAGATTGTAAACTAAGCAGCACTTTGCTCAACAAAATCCGACATATCTGATATTATAGTATTAAGATCATAATCTTTTGGCGTGTAGACTTTTTTCACACCCATCTTTCGAATTATTTCGAAATCTTTCTCAGGTATAATGCCTCCTACTATTACTGGTATTTTTGTCATATTTTTTGTTTTCAATAAGTTTGTCAGATCTTCTAAAATTTCTAGATGGCTCCCTGACAGTATTGATAACCCAATAATATGAACGGACTCTTCTAAAGCAGAGTTGACTATTTGCTTTGGTGTAAGTCGGATTCCTTGATAAACAACATCAAATCCAGCTTCCTTTGCCCTCATTGCAATTTGCTCAGCTCCATTTGAATGCCCATCAAGACCAGGTTTTCCTATTAGCAGTTTAATATTTCTCTTAAGCTTTTTACTTACCTCTTTTACTTTCTTTTGTAGCGTAGGTAGGCTTGCGCTGTCTGAAGATTTTGAAACAGTTACCCCTGTTGGTGCTCTAAATTCACCAAAAACTTCTCTCATCGTATCTGCCCATTCACCAGTTGTGACCCCTGCTTTCGCAGCTTCGATAGATGCTGTCATTATATTTATTTTTTTTCTGGCTGCATCTTTTAGATTGTCTTTGGCCTTTTCAACCAAATTGTTATTTCTTTTCGATCTCCAATCTATAAGAGAGGAAATTTGAATTTTCTCAATTTGTTTATCAACCACTTGCACACTATCGCCGTCTCCTGAAGAAAGGCCACTTTCTTCAGAAGTAGTAAATTTATTTACTCCAACAACAATTGTTTCGCCACTTTCAATTTTAGATAATCTTTTCGCATTAGATGAAACTAGAGCCCTTTTCATGTAATCTAAGGCCGCTACCGTCCCGCCCATTTTGTCAATTTTTTCTACCTTTAAATTAACTTCTCCAAGTATCTTTTTAACTTTTTGATCTATAATTGGGTTTTGGTCAAATATATCTTCATACTCTAATAGATCTGTTTCATAGGCTAAGACTTGCTGCATTCTTAGAGACCACTGCTGATCCCATGGTCTAGGAAGTCCCATCGCTTCATTCCATGCAGGAAGCTGTATTGCTCTTGCTCTCGCATTTTTTGAGAGGGTTACAGCTAATAATTCAAGCAATATCCGGTAAACATTATTTTCAGGTTGTTGTTCGGTTAGTCCCAAGCTGTTCACCTGTACACCATACCTAAATCGTCTGAGCTTTTCTTCTTTCACACCATATTTGGTGAGACAGATTTCATTCCATATCTCCACAAAGGCACGCATTTTACAGATTTCACTAATGAACTTTATTCCTGCATTTACAAAAAAGGATACCCTTCCTACTACGAAAGGAAACTCTTTAGCGGACACTCGCAGGCGAATTTTATCCAATACTGCGGTTGCAGTCGAAATTGCAAAGGCAACTTCCTCTTCAATCGTTGCGCCTGCTTCCTGGAGATGGTACGAGCAAATGTTTATAGGGTTCCACTTCGGAATATTTCTGTAGCAATATTCCGTAACATCGGCGATTAAATTTAAGCTATCCTCTGGTGGGAATATGTAGGTTCCTCTACTCAAATATTCTTTAATAATGTCATTTTGTACGGTGCCCTGCAATGCATTAACTTTGAGGTCTTGCTCCTCTGCCAAGGCTACATAGAGCGCTAAAAGCCACGGCGCCGTCGCATTTATTGTCATGGAAGTATTCATTTTATCAAGAGGAATATCTTTAAAAAGCGTTCGCATATCGCCCAGGTGATTGATTGGGACGCCAACTTTTCCAACTTCCCCTCTAGCTAGTTGGTGATCACTATTATAACCAGTTTGAGTTGGTAGATCAAAAGCGACTGAAAGGCCCGTTTGACCTTTACTTAGATTATCTTTGAAAAGCTTATTGCTTGCTGAGGCGGAACTGTGACCCGCATAAGTTCTGAATATCCAAGGCTTAGAATTCATACTACTGTCTTTTATTGAAGAAAAACATTTTTTCAAGTCAAATTTTCCTTATAAGAAACACTGGTCAGATTTAATACTTGGTTTTTAAAATGTAAGGATCTAATAATTTTGAGTAAATTTGAGTTGAAATAGAACTAAGAATCATTCATAAAAACTGAACGATGGATAATGTAATGTCTGAAGTAACAGCAAAAAATATTTACGAAGTTGGCGAGATACCCCAACTAGGCCAAGTACCAGAAAAAATGTACGCATGGGCCATAAGACGAGAAAGACATGGTGTCCCAGAAAAAAGTTTCCAAATTGAGCAGGTAGATACCCCCAAGGTTGATAGTAATGAGGTGCTAGTTTTCGTTATGGCTGCTGGAGTAAATTATAACGGAATTTGGGCTGGTCTAGGTGAACCTATCTCTCCCTTTGATGTCCATAAAGCCGATTATCATATTGCTGGATCAGATGCGAGTGGGATAGTTTGGGCGGTAGGTGAAAAAGTAAACCGCTGGAAGGTTGGCGATGAAGTAGTAATTCATTGCAATCAGGATGATGGAGATGATGAGCAATGCAATGGTGGTGACCCTATGTACTCTTCGAGCCAACGTATTTGGGGATATGAAACTCCTGATGGATCATTTAGTCAATTCACAGCTGTGCAATCGCAACAACTCATGTTACGGCCGAAGCATCTAACTTGGGAGGAAGCGGCTTGCTATACACTAACCCTTGCCACAGCGTATAGAATGCTTTTTGGTCATGCGCCACATGAGTTAAGGCCCGGTCAAAATGTATTGGTTTGGGGGGCGTCTGGAGGTTTAGGTTCATATGCAATACAATTGATAAATACGGCGGGCGCTAATGCAATAGGGGTTATATCCGACGAGGATAAAAGAGACTTTGTATTGGGTTTAGGTGCAAAGGGAGTTATTAATAGAAGAGATTTCAATTGTTGGGGTCAAATGCCGACCGTTAATAGCGCGGATTTCCGTACATGGATGGGAGAAGCCAGAAAGTTTGGAAAAGCAATTTGGGATATTCTCGGCAAAGGTGTAAATGTTGATATGGTGTTTGAACATCCTGGTGAAAGTACGTTTCCTGTATCTGTTTTTGTGGTAAAAAAAGGGGGTATAGTTGTGATATGTGCTGGAACTACAGGTTATAATCTTACTTTTGATGCAAGATATTTGTGGATGAATCAAAAAAGAGTGCAGGGTAGCCATTTTGCCAATCTTTTTCAAGCAAGTGCAGCCAATCAACTGATGCTAGATAGGCGTATCGACCCTTGTATGTCGGAAGTGTTCCCCTGGCACAAGATACCACATGCGCATACCAAAATGATGGATAATCTGCATAAACCAGGAAATATGGCTGTTTTGGTTGGTGCTCCAAAAACAGGTCTGAGGACAATCGAGGATGCTAGGGACGCTAGCATTAGCATCTAGTAAAACTACCTATATAACCAACGAAATAATTGAGCTGCAGAAAACCCCAGAAATAAAGCGATTATCACTGAAAATAATCCGTAAAAAACTGGATTATTCTTTGAATTATATGATAAGAATTCTTGTACCCCCACTTTTGAAACTTTGACGCTTTGCTCTGACTTGCTTAATTTGATGCCTTGTTGATCAATTAACGTCATTTTGATTTTATATATGCCCGGGTGAATTTTTTTGGGTAGGTTGACTTTGTGTGAGAACAATTTTTTATCGATTATATTCACTTGTTCTTCGAAAACACTCAACTTCCCAAGCTTTTTCTTTAATCTAGTAAGCTCAAGGTAATATTGCTCCACTCCGTTGACATCTTCTGGTGTAGAGTTTGCTTCCAGAGAGTCATAAAACAGTGATTTCAATTTCTGGTTTTCGATTTCTATCAAAACTGGATGTTCAGGATTAGAAATACTTATTTGATAAAAACTTGGTATATCTTTAAAACGTGCAATTTTCTTGTTAACCCATATCCCCCAGATTTGAACCTTTTTTCTTATATTGACTGATGTTGAAGGACCAATAATTTCTATTAGTAAAGATGTACTATCATTTTCCGGTGAAAGAGCCCCAAAAACTAAGATACTTGTTCCATCAAAACGTGTTGACAGCTCGATATTAGATTTATCGATATCAGATATCACTGAACTCAAGGAAAACGGAGCCGTTGAAAATATAAAAATTATTGCAAAAATCAGTGCTCTCATGACCCACTACCATACGTTATTGAAAATAAATCGTTGGGAGTTATCATTAAATCTAAGGCAAGCTTTAGACAGACCAAAAGAACGATTATTGCCAATAGGATTCTAATTTCTTCAGCCTTTAGTCTAACGGTAACTCTTGCTCCTAATTGTGCTCCTAAAACACCACCAACAATTAAAATCAAAGCGAGTAAAAGATCGACAGTTTTATTTTGTGTAGCATGCATGAAGGTTGTGAAGGCTGTGATGAACATTATCTGATAGAGTGAGGTGCCGATTACGACTTTTGTCGGCATTCCTAAAATATAAATCATTGCAGGTATCAGTATGAAACCACCGCCTACTCCCATTATTGATGCTAAAATACCTATAATGAAACCAATAATAACAGGGGGGATTGCGCTAATGTATAAGTTGGAACTTTTAAATTTGGTCTTAAATGGTAGCCCATGAATCCAATTATGTTTTTTCTTTTGCTTAAAAGTGTTTTCTGATTTTCGACTTTTTTGAATCGTCGATAAGCTCTCGAGAAACATAAGAGTTCCTATGCTACCAAGAAATAAGATGTAGCAAAGAGAAACGAACAGCTCTATTTGCCCATAACTTTTGATTATTCTAAAAACTTCAACGCCAACGGCGGAACCAAGAAGACCACCGACAACCAGAATATTTCCCATCTTAAAATCCACTGCTCTTCTTTTTAGATGCGCTAAGACGCCAGAAAAAGAAGATGCCGCTATTTGGTTCGCTTCGGTTGCAACAGCAACGGCAGCGGGAATTCCAAGAAGTATTAAGAGTGGGGTCATAAGAAATCCCCCTCCAATTCCAAAAACACCGGATAGAAACCCTACGGCTGCGCCAAGTATAAGAAGAACAAACAAATCTACAGGCACATCAGCTATTGGTAGAAAAATCTGCATTAGAATAACTTTTCAGCTTATCACTTCGATGGTAGTTTTATTTAACATTTATGGTTTAAAACTTTAAGTTAATGGTATACCGTTAGTGTTATATTATAGTTCTAATGCAAGTCATTACTTTTTTTAAAAAATTATTAGGGAGAAATAAATGCGTAAATTTATTCAGCTGTTTACTGTAGCGATTATTACGTTCTCTGCCTCTATACTTTCTGCAGATATAAAGCCTGCAGTAATATATGATATGGGTGGAAAATTTGATAAATCGTTTAACGAAAGTGTTTACAACGGAGCTCAACGTTTCACAAAAGAAACCGGCATCAAAGTTATGGAGTTTGAAGTTACTAATGAGGCTCAGCGTGAGCAAGGTATGCGAAAAATGGCACAGAGAGGAGCAAACGTTATTGTTTGCGTTGGTTTTGCGCAGGCTGATGCATGTGATAAAGTTGCAAAAGAGTTTCCAAACACAAAATTTTCAATCATCGATGTTGGTTGGTTAGACAACGCTAATATGCGCCAATATGTCTTTAAAGAACACGAAGGATCCTTTTTGGTCGGTGCATTAGCTGCTATGGCTTCTAAAACTGGCAAAGTTGGGTTTGTAGGAGGAATGGATATTCCTTTGATTAGGAAGTTTGCCTGTGGATATGTTCAGGGAGCGAAGGCAGTTAATTCAAAGGTCGAAGTATATCAAAATATGACGGGAACAACACCTGCAGCATGGAATGATCCAGCAAAGGGGTCAGAGCTCGCAAAGTCTCAATTTGATCGTGGAGCCGATGTCGTTTATGCAGCTGCTGGAGGTACTGGAGCAGGAGTATACCAAGCTGCCGCAGACTCAGGCAAACTGGCGATAGGTGTTGATAGTAATCAAAACTACATGCATCCAGGTACCATGTTAACTTCAATGCTAAAAAGGGTTGATTTAGCCACTTATGAAACCTTTATGGACGCTAAGTCAGGCAACTTCACAAGTGGAGTAAAGGTACTCGGACTAGCGGAAGATGGAGTTGGTTGGGCGTTTGATGAATATAACAAGCCTCTTATTACTGATGTAATGAAGTCAACAATAAACGGTTTGTCAGACAAAGTTATAAGTGGATCCATAAAAGTTCACGACTACATGAGCGATAATAACTGCCCATCATAGAATTAACTTCTAATGAAAACTATCGAAGAAAAGGGAGGCAATGAGACAGTTGACTCATTGCCTCCCTCCACTAGACTAGCAATTGAGCTAAAAAATATCACTAAAATTTTTGGTCATGTTGTAGCTAACAGTGACGTAAACCTTAAAGTCTTAGCAGGTACTATCCATGGAATTGTTGGAGAGAATGGTGCTGGCAAATCAACTTTAATGAATATTTTATTTGGTTTGTATAAGCCAGACAGTGGGACGATTTTTTTAAATGGTCAAGCAGTTGACGTGAACTCTCCAGAAAAATCAATCGCTTTAGGAATAGGTATGGTGCATCAGCATTTCATGTTGGTTCCAACTTTTACTGTTTTAGAAAATGCAATGCTTGGTAATGAAGGAAGCATGATTTTGAAAAATGGGGAGAAAGCAGTTCTAGATAGATTGAAAGGTTTATCAAAAAATTATGGCCTTGATGTCGACTTCGAAGCGATAATATCAGATATCCCTGTCGGAATGCAGCAGCGGGTAGAAATTTTAAAAGCTCTCAACAGAGGAGCTAAAATACTTATTTTAGACGAGCCAACGGGTGTTCTAACTCCGCAAGAGACTATTGGTTTATTCGATATTCTCAGATCGTTAAGGGATCAAGGGGTTACCATAATTTTAATAACACACAAACTTAAAGAGATCATGAGTATTACTGATACAGTATCAGTGATGCGGGGGGGAAAGGTTGTTGCGAATTTTTCTACAGAAAAAACATCGCCTGAAGAATTAGCTGAAAATATGGTTGGAAGAAAAGTGCTGTTATCGATCAAAAAGCCTACCCTAAAGTTTGGGAACCCAGTTCTTGAAGTAAAAAACGTTAGCCACGAAAGCAAAGATGGTGTCAATGTACTTAAAGATATTTCATTCGATTTGAAAGAAGGAGAAATATTAGGAATTGCAGGAGTAGCTGGCAATGGACAATCAGAACTTTTGGATATTCTTTCGGGTATAGAGACCCTTCAGAGAGGGCAAATTACGGTAAATCATAAAACAATCTTGCCATACCAAGACTGGAACTCAAAAAAAGCAAGAGAGTTTGGCGTTGCTCATGTGCCCGAGGATAGGCACAAACGAGGTTTGGTATTACCTTTTTATAATTATGAAAATAGCATATTGGGTTACCACAGGAATGAGAAGTATTTTAGTAGCTTTCTGATGGATAAAAGGAAAATAGTAAATTTTGTGGATGACCTTATTGAAAATTTTGACGTAAGACCTCGAAGCTCTTCAATTTCTTCAGGCAAGTTATCTGGTGGAAATCAGCAAAAGTTGGTTCTGGCAAGAGAGATAGAAAGCAATCCCAATATTCTTTTAGTTGGCCAACCGACTAGAGGAGTTGATATAGGAGCAATCGAAAGAATATATGAAGATTTAATGAAGTTAAAAAGTAAAGGAACAGCTATATTGCTTGTTTCAGTTGAGCTGGACGAAATTATGTCTTTATCTGATAGAATTGTAGTGATGAACCAAGGCAGTATCGTTGGAGAAACTAATAGTTCAAATGCAACTGAGTTAGACCTTGGGAAAATGATGTCAGGTCTCGAACAGGTTTAAGAGGTTAGAATGAGTGATAGTAATATTATCCCTAAATGGCTCTCGGTAGGCGTGATACCACTGATGAATTTGTTCTTGGCTTTTTGTGTGTCCGGATTATTTATTTTTTTTATCGGAGAGAATCCGTTCAGAGCAATCTTTGTCATGATAAAGGGTGCTTTCTATTACCCAGGGGCGATAGGGTACACGCTGTATTATACAACAAATTTTATCTTTACTGGACTAGCAGTTGCTCTAGCATTCCACGCTCGGCTCTTCAATATCGGTGGAGAGGGACAGGCATACGTTGGTGGACTTGGGGTAGGTCTAGTGTGCTTGATCTTTGACCAGCATGTTATGGGTTTTCTAGTCACAATATTAGCTATTTTGGGATCAGTAATTTTTGGAGCAATTTGGGGTATAATTCCAGGATATCTTCAAGCGAAAAGAGGTAGTCATATTGTGATAACAACAATTATGTTCAACTTTATCGCAGCAGCACTGATGGTGTATTTATTGGTTAATGTAATAATAGAACCTGGACAGATGTCTCCTGAGACAAGAGACTTTGCATCAGGTGTGGGGTTAGTGCAGATACATATATTCGCAAAATATCTGGGATTAGAAATGGCAATGTCCCCATTAAACCTCTCTTTTATAGGCGCTTTAACTGTCTCGGTTGGTTTTTGGTTTTTAGTTTGGAGAACAAAGTTTGGTTATGAATTGAGGTCTCTTGGTCACTCGGAAACAGCAGCCATATACGCTGGTATTAAAGTATCATCTACAATTATAATTGTTATGGCTATTTCTGGGGGTCTTGCTGGACTGGTTGCAATTAATGAACTTTTAGGTGTCCACAATAAGCTGCTTTTGGGTTTTACAGCGGGATATGGCTTTACTGGTATAGCAGTTGCCTTGATGGGAAGAAATCATCCTTTTGGTATTTTTCTCGCTAGTCTTTTATTTGGAGCTTTATACCAAGGCGGAACGGAATTGGACTTCGAGTTTTCATCGATAACAAGGGAAATGGTCTTGCTCATTCAAGGTTTAATAATACTTTTCTCTGGAGCGCTAGCTTATATGTTAAACCCTTTGGTGGAGCGATTCTATCTCAAGTATTATGGGAGTATTAACAGTGCTTGAAAGTTTTCAAATTATAATCTCCTTACTTGACTCAACTATTAGGATTGCAACACCACTTATATTTTGTGCAATGGCGGGTATTTTTTCTGAGAGAAGTGGTATCATAGATATTGGATTGGAGGGTAAGATGCTGCTATCTGCTTTTGTAGCTGCAACAGCGACATTCTTGACAGGATCTCCAATTCTCGGATTATTTGGCGCTATTTTAGCGTCATGTAGTGCATCTTTAATCCATGGGTTCGCCTGTATTACAAATAAGGGTGACCAAGTTATAAGTGGTTTGGCTATAAATATTTTGGCATCAGGCTTGACAATAACTTTAGGAATAGCGCTATTTTCTAGAGGTGGTCAAACGCCGCCTTTAGCATCAGAGCAACGATTTATGCCTATTGATTTTCCATTTCTGGATCAGTTGAGCTTTGTTCCAGTCTTGGGAGAATTATTTGTTGAAGTAATTTCGGGCCATAACGTTCTGGTTTATCTTTCAGTTTTAGCTGTTTTTTTTACCTACTATGTAATTTTTAAAACAAGGTTTGGTCTTCGACTAAGAGCTGTAGGGGAGAAACCTGAAGCAGTCGATACTGCTGGGATTTCGGTAATTAAAATGCGATATCAATCTATTTTAATCGCTGGAATGTTATGCGGACTTGCAGGAGCTTATTTATCGATTGCTCATGGTGCGGGATTTGGAAGAGAGATGTCTGCTGGTAAAGGTTATATCGCTTTAGCAGCAATGATATTTGGTAAATGGAATCCAATCCCAACTCTATTTGCTTGCCTTTTATTCGGATTTTTAGAGGCATTAGGCGTAAGGCTGGAGGGAGTCGAGTTAATATGGATTGGGGAAGTTCCAGTGCAAGTAATGCAGGCATTACCCTATGTTCTCACTGTAGTTTTGTTGGCAGGCTTTATCGGAAAAGCAAGGGCACCAGGAGCCATAGGCGTCCCCTACAGCAAAGAAAGCTAATTAAGATTAAGCTTCATAATTATTGCATCTTCTCGACTACCTGAACTATTTCTGTAATAGTTTTTTCGAATGCCGTATTCTATAAAATTATAAGAAAAATACATATTTTTTGCTGGGATGTTATTAACTCCTACCTCAAGAATTATAAAGTCGGCTCCATAACATTCTGAAAAGCTTATAATATTCTTTAGTAATTTTTTCCCTAATCCCCTACCTCTAAGACTTTCTGCAACTCCAATAAAGTATATCTCTACTTCGCGACGGGTAAGAGCTAGTATAGCTATGGAATTTTTTTCTTTTTCAATCTTGATCTTTTTAGACTTCTGAAATCGTTTGAAATCTTCCAAACAAAACTGAATTGAATCGATGTCTACACACTTATTATAGAGATTAAAATATTTCTCAGCTGACATCTAATGCTCTATCGAGTATTTTCGGCCCTTTATATTTGGCGAATAAAGACTGGCCCGGTGATATGTATAAAGGCTTTGGCAAAAATTTTCCGGTACTTACTACTTTTCTTGAGAAATTAAGTAAATCTTGGATAGATATTTCATTTTTTTCGATAAATTTTTTTACTTTAATACTTGTCGCTATTTCCTCTGCTCGATATCCAACAACCACTAAGTCAGAGTGATCGTCGAAGGTTTTAATATCTTCTATTTCTGAAGAGGACATAAAAATAGGTTCTTCATCTTTTAATATGCACCAGTATATTTTATTTTCTCTATATTTGAGAGAAATCAAAGCCGACTTGTATATTTTTGACAGAGCTTGAAATTTGTTTACCCCTAATAGTTGAATAGGTAAGGAACAACAAACACCCTTCATAGCCGATATTGACGTCCTAATCCCATTGAAATTCCCGGGTCCGGTACAGACTACAATTCTATTAATTTCATGTATTTCTAACTTATTTTTATGTAGAAAATCTGAGAGAAAAAAAAAATCTTATCAAAGTTTTTTTGATCTGCATTTTTGTAATTAGAAAATACGCCATCAATATCAAGCCCAAAGTTGATATCTGAAGTGCTAAGGTCAATAGCGAGCGTATTCATAACCTTTTTTATACGGCAACGGGTCTAACTTCAGTCACTTCAGGAATATAGTGCTTAAGTAGATTTTCAATACCCATTTTTAATGTCATAGTTGATGAAGGACATCCAGCGCAAGCCCCTTGCATGTGTAAGTAGACTACCCCTTCCTGGAAACTTTGGAAAGTTATATCTCCGCCATCCTGAGCAACAGCCGGTCTAACCCTTGTATCTAAAAGGTCTGTAATTTTTTTCACTATTTTACTGTCAGGTCCTTCATGAACATCATGCGAAGATTCTCCAGACCCCTCATTTAATATTTCCTCACCAGACTGTAAAAAGTCCATAATTGTTCCCAATAAAGCTGGCTTTATATGTTCCCACAAGAAATCTTCTTTCTTAGTAATCGTGATAAAGTCGCTACCTAAAAACACTCCAACTACACCTTCCACGCCAAACAGCTTTTTTGCCATAGGTGAGCTTTCTGTACTATCGCCCTCACTAAAGTTGGCAGTTCCTGTACCCAAAACGGTTTGACCAGGTAAAAACTTTAGTGTTGCCGGGTTGGGGGTCTCTTCTGTTTGGATAAACATTGTTTTTCTCCAGTATTAATTCTTAAGATTGAACATAGTTACTGTTGTAGCATTTTTCAAGGCTAAGATACAGCTTCAATTCTTTCCTTTGTCATAGAACCGGGAACGATAGTAACGGGTATAGGCAAGTTTCCACCATCTCGTGAAACTAACTGGCTAATTAAAGGCCCAGGACCTTCACTAGAATTGTTTGCCCCCAAAACAAGTACCCCAACTTCCTTATCTTCCGAGATTTGATTCAGTACCTCAGTAGCTTTTTCTCCCTCTCTAATAACTAACTCAGCCTCGAGCTTTAACTCGTCTTTCATCCAGTTTGAATATATCTTAAAATTTTCTTCAATCGTTTCCCTAGCTTCTTCTCTCATTTTTTCGGCAACGCCAAGCCAGTGTGTTTGATCTTGAGGTGTGATAATCGCCAGTACTTCGACACCACCACCAGTTTTAGCAGCTCTAGTTGCCGCATAGTGAAGCGCATTTAAGAACTCTGGACTATTATCCATTATTACTAAAAACTTTCTCACAAATCCCCTATCTAAAAATCACTGACTATTTTATCCTAAAAATCTAAGAAATCTCATAGTTTATTTCAAGAAACCAATGATCTCCCGTGTCTTTTGTAATATAGGTTGAGAAATATCATTAGCTTTCTCAGATCCTTTTTGCAAAATTTCTATAATATATGTTTCTTCATTCAGAAGCTTTTTTATCTCCCTATTAATTGGATCCAGTTCAGAAATAAGGATATCTGATAGCTCATCCTTTAATTTTTTAAAATCCGATCCTGAAAATTGCTCGAGTGTTTTTTCAATAGATTGATTAGCTAAAGTTGCATAGATTCCAAGTAAATTTTCTGCCTCTGGACGGTTCAATAGTTCTTCTTTTACGCTCGGTATTTCAAAGGGATCGGTTTTTGCTTTTTGAATTTTTTTTCTTATTGAATCACTATCATCGGTTAGGTTTATACGAGACATCTCTGAAGCTTCTGATTTAGACATTTTCTTGGTTCCATCTTTCAAAGACATTATTCTTGTAGCTGTTCCTTCTATAATTGGCTCTGGTATTGGGAAAAAGCCTGGAGTGTTGAAGTCATTGTTAAATTTCATCGCTATATCGCGAGTTAATTCGAGATGTTGTTTTTGGTCTTCACCCACCGGTACATGTGTGGCATGATAAGCAAGAATGTCGGCTGCCATTAGAGTTGGGTAACAATAAAGTCCAAGAGAGGCATTTTCTCTATTCTTTCCAGCCTTTTCTTTAAATTGTGTCATGCGACTCAGCCACCCAATTCTTGCTACACAATTGAATATCCATGCTAGCTCTGTATGTGTTGAGACTTGGCTTTGATTAAATATAATTGAATTTTCTTGCCGTAAACCACAGGCTAGAAAAGCGGCGGTCACCTCGATAGTATTTTGGCGTAATTCTTTTGGATCTTGCCAATTAGTTATTGCATGAAGATCTACCAGGCAATAAATGCAAATAGCATTTGCATCTTGAAGCTCTACAAATCGTTTAACGGCTCCGAGATAATTTCCCAAGTGGAGGTTTCCGGTGGGCTGCACACCTGAAAAAACTAACTTTCTATCCATAAAAAACGTCTCTCAAATTATTTACTTAGTTCATCGAACCAAAAATTTTTATCTAATATACCCAAAAACTTTAGGCATGCAAAATAACTAATTCCTGATAGAGCTATAACCAAACTTAACCAAAAGATTGTGAGAATTTGAGTAGAAAAATACTGAAGTGTAATAGATTTCGTCAATATTAACAAAATGAGCATAAAACAATTGCTAAGTAAAATCCTTGGTAGGGCCTGTTTAAAAGCAACATTAAAATAAAAACCAAATTTGTAGGTATGATAGACTAGTGAAATAAACACCAACCAATTTGTGATTGCATATGCTATTGGAGGTGCTAGAAACTTGAATGTATCTAGTAGGGTATAAGCAAGACTTACGTTTAAGAAAACAGATGCCAGCGAGTGATAAAAAGGTATTCTGATATTTTTCCCTGCAAAATAAAAGTTGAGTAATAGCATTTGTAAGCTTATCGGTATGATACTCAAGCCGTAAATTGATAAAGCTTTACTAGTTTGAATAGCATCATTTACTAAAAAATTTCCTCTTTGAAACAGAGACGATATAATCTCAGAACTTAAATATATTAAACCTAAAGAGGCAGGCAGTGCAAAAATAAGGGAAAGTTGCATAGACCGGTTCAGATATGAGTTTCCCTCGACATGTCGGCCACTTTTTTTGAGTGAACTAAGTTTTGGTAGAGTTACGACATTTAAAGCAACCCCAATGAGCGCTATCGGAAGCTGCGCAAGCCTATCAGCATAAATAAGCCATACCATAGCACCATCAAAAAGTGATGAAATTTGTCTGCCTACTACGAGATTTATTTGTGATATGCCACTCGCCAAACTAATGGGTATTGATTTCAAAAACAATTCTTTTGAGATACTTAAATTCGGATTCAATCCAGATAAATTTACTGAAGTAAGGGAAATTCCATTCAACCTACATGCTATGAAAACCATTACTAAGTTTACAAAGCCAGAAGCCAGTACAGCTACGCAAAGATTATAGCCAAAATCTCCAGAGAAAAGGGCAGAAAAAATTAAAGAACCAATTAGAAATAAGTTTAAAATACCCTGTGTAGCCGTACTGATGTGATATAGGTTGAGAGCATTAAGTACTGAATTGAATAATTGTACCAGTGAGATGAGTAGAACGTACGGAAATACTATCCTTCCATATAGTACAGCCAACTCGAACCTTTCGTCACTTAAAAAACCAAACGCAAGTGCTTTTATTAAAGTGGGCATAAAGATCACACCTAGTATTGAAATCAAACCTAAGATTATAAAAAGAGAAAAAAACACAATTGTAACAAGTTCTTTAGCATTTTTTTTTCTACTTTTGACACCAATAAAAATCGGTATAAACACTTTATTAAATGAGCCCTCAGCAAATATTCGCCTAAGCATATTCGGAATAGTAAATGCGAGTAAAAAAGCCTGAGCAACCGGACCTGAACCAAGAAAAAGAGCCAGAAAAATATCGCGCAAAAATCCTAATATTCGGCTAAATAGTGTCCAAAGACTGACAATTGAGAAGTTATTGATGAGAGATTTTTTTTTTGTCATTAATTTTTTAATGCCTTCTTAAAATGTTTATCAAGGTAAAACAATAGCTCCTTCCTCACTTGCTCTAGTTTTTGTGAGGATATAATTTTTTCGCCAAATAAATCATTTACATAAAATGTGTCTACAGCTTGCTCTCCATACGTTGCAATTACTGCAGATCTTATCGTAATTTGATTCCGAAATAGTGTGTTTGTTATGTCATATAGAAGGCCTAATCTATCTCGAGTATCAACTTCAATCATAGTTTGTTTATGCGACCCTTTATTATCGAAAGAAATCTTTGTGGGAACCTCAAAGTACTTCTCACGGTCTTTTATTTTGTCTTGTTTCTCTAAAATTGATTTTGTGATAATCTCCCCTGAGAGAGTTTTCTTAACTGTTTCTAACAACTTTTTAGTTTTTCTTTCATCATATTTTTTTCCAAGATTGTCTTGTATCCAAAAAATGAAATTTGCTATTCCGTCTTTTGTTGTAAACGTCTTTGCATCAATAACATTAGCAGACGCAATTGCTAGTGCTCCTGCCAATCTTGAGAAAATGCCAGGATGGTCTTCCATGACAAAAATTATCTTTGTTATATCACGTTCTATGTCATATGAAGGTTCAACCTGCAAAGGATCTTTCTCAAGCCTTTTTATCATTTCGGCTATAAGCTTTTGGGTTGGCGTATCTAAAACTAGCCAATAAGCATCAAAATGGCGCAAAGTTTCTTTCTTGATGTCTTCCTTGTTAAACCCTTGGAGATATCCCTTAAGCTTTGTCTTTGCTGTATCTATTCGCTCTGACCTTGTTTCAACCTTGATATCTTTTGAAACCAATTTAAGTGTTTGAAAGTAAAGGCTCTCAAGTAGAGACTTTTTCCAGTTGTTCCATGCATCAGAAGATACCCCTTTTATATCACAAACAGTAAGTATAAATAGTAGATCTAGTGTTTCTCTATCTGTTACATACTCCTGAAAATCTATGATTGTTTTTTGGTCTGATAAATCGCGTTTTTGAGCAAAATCAGACATCATCAAATGATTTCTCACTAACCAACAAATCTTCTTACGCTCACTATCTTTCAGAGAAAACCTTTTACATAATTTGCTGGCAATTTTCTCACCCTCAATAGAGTGGTCATTTTCTAGCCCCTTTCCAATATCATGAAAGAGTATTGAGAGATACAGTACTTTTCTATTAAGAATTTTCCTCGAAAATATTTCCTCTACGGCTGTTCCATAGTTTTTAGGTAATTTTTCAATCTCGGATAAAACTTTTAAGCATTGAATCGTGTGTTCGTCAACAGTGAACCAGTGGTACATATTAAACTGCATTAATGCTACAATTCTGCCAAAGTCAGGTATAAATGCCCCTAAAAACCCAACTTCGTTCATTCTTCTCAGAACTCTTTCGGGATTGCCGTAGTCAATCAATAAACTTAAAAAAAGGTCATTTGCCTCAAAACTATTTTTGAGCTCAGAGTCTACCAAATCTAAATTTTGTGAAACTAGTCTTAATGCTTGTGGATGAATTAGTATTTTAGAATCGAGGGCACAAATGAATAGCTTTAAAATATTTATGGGTTTTTCTGTTAAAAAATTTTTATCTTTAATATTGAGTCTGCCTTTTTCAATAATTAACCCTGGTTGCAATTGCTTTAATGATCTTCCAGAAAGCCCCAGCAGTTCTGAGAGGTTTCTCTTAAATCCTTTTTTCTTTGCTAAATAGTTCTCTTCTATTGCAGTTAAGAATATTCTCGTAAGATCTCCAACATTTTTTGCCTGTAGAAAATATTTCTGCATAAATATCTCCACGCCTCTTCTCGAGTTATCATCTTCGATATTTAGGCTTTTTGCTAAATCTGCTTGAATGTTAAAATATAATTTTTCATTAGCATAACCTGATATTTGGTGAATTTTACACCTTATAAACCAAAGAAAATTTTCCGCCTCCGTAAATATTTCTAGCTCGCTCTTCTTAAAGATCTTTTTCTCTATAAGCGATTGGATGTTATCGGTTTTATAAATATACTTTGATATCCAGTATAAGGTATGGAGGTCTCGTAGTCCTCCCTTACCTTCTTTAATATTTGGCTCCAGCATATACCGCGCATTAGCATGCTTAAGGTGTCTTTCTGCTCTCTCCGAAAGCTTTCCTTCCACAAAATTCGATGCTTTTTTCGAAAAAACTTTTTTCTTTAGCGTAGTCTCTAATTCTTCAAATAAGTCTCTACTTCCACATAAGTATCTCTTCTCCAGCATTGAGGTTCGTATTGTTAAGTCATCCAAACCTAGTTGAACACAATCAGATATAGTTCTAGATGAGTGACCTACTTTAAATTTTAAATCCCAAAGTAGATACAATACTGAACCCACTACACTCTTAGCCCAACCTGTCTGACGTTTATTGGACAGGAATAATAAATCTATGTCGGAAAAAGGAGCCATTTCACCCCTTCCGAAACCTCCTACAGCAACTAAAGATAAGCTTTGACTTTCAGAAGGGTGAGTAAATGGATGAAATTTTTTATGGACTAGATTAAAAACCGTAGTAACCAATATATCTGTTTTTTTACAAAAAAGGCTTTTCGCTTCGTTGCCTAAAAAAGGGCGTTTGTTTAGAAAATCAAAAGCGACTTGGGTCATAAGCTCATTAGAGGCTCTAAGAATGGATGTTATCTTTGCTCTTGTCTTCACATCTGGATTATTGGGAATAGCTAAATCTAAAAGTTCCTTATTTAACTTTTCTCTGTAACTATCCAATTCGATTATGGTCTTCTTTGCTGTCTGCATAAACTAGAGTAATATTATATTTAGTTAGACTACACGAGAGAATTATTAAAAAATTTACAAAGTCTGGAAAGCTTTAGATTGAGAAGTTATATTAAATTGCGAGATTTTTGAATAAGTATGAACGAATTTGTGTATCCAGAAATTAAGTCCGGCTTATATCTTGTTTCACTTCCAGTGGGCTGTCTAAGTGATATCAGTTTTAGAGCACTACATACGTTAAGTAATTCTGATTATGTAGCTGGCGAAGATACTCGAAGTGTAAGATCACTATTTAAATTATTGAAAATTAGCAAATCAATAAAGTCTATAATTTCATATCACGATCATAGCTCAGCTCATACAAGAGGGAAAATAATAGAATTAATTAAACAAGGCAAAAGTGTGGCTTTAGTCAGTGACGCGGGCACACCATTGATTTCAGATCCTGGTTATAAACTGGTAAAGACTACAATTGAAGAGGGTTTTGAGGTTTTTAGCGTTCCTGGACCCTCATCTGCTATTGCGGCATTAACAGTATCAGGCTTGCCAACGGATACGTTTAGTTTTTTGGGGTTTTTACCGAATACTAAAAGCAAGAAGAAAAAACTATTAGAAACGTATTTAAATCTAGGTTCTTCTTTGATTATTTTTGAGAGTGGCAAGAGACTGCAAAAAACGTTGGAACTGTTAGCAGAAACTTGCAGACCCTCCACTGAAATATGTATCTGTAGGGAGCTAACCAAATTAAATGAAGAGATAACCAGGTTCAAAGCACAAGAAGGTATAAAGGTAACAAAAAAAATGAGATCCTTAAAAGGAGAGTTTGTAATTGTAGTAGGAAAAAATGAGGCTCGAGATTTTGACTTGAAAAACCTAGATGAACAGCTTAGAAAATTAAAAAAATCGATGAGTATGAAAGATTCAGTGGATTTTCTAGCTGAGAGGCTAAATATCCCAAAAAAAATTATTTATAAGAAAGCCCTAACGATATTTAAAGATAACAATTAACCTAGATTGGTATGTATTTATGAAACTCAAGATAGCATTTCAAATGGATCCAATATCTGATGTCGACATTAACGGAGACACTTCATTTAGATTGGCAGAGGAAGGCCAAAAAAGGGGTCATCAAATATACTATTTTAATCCTGAAAGCTTAGTCTATGAAAGCGGGAACATTATTGCGTATGGCCAGAAAGTAGATATAGACCGGGAAGGGAAACCCGTTATCTCTCTGCAAAAAGAGCAGAAAATAGATTTGTCGGAGGAAATAGATATAGTCTTCTTAAGACAAGATCCTCCCTTCGATATGCTTTACATAACTACGACTTTCTTGTTAGAAAGGCTCAAAGGCAAAACTTTAGTTCTTAATGACCCATATTGGGTGAGAAACTCTCCAGAAAAACTGTTAGTTCTCGACTTCATAGACTTAATGCCACCAACCATTATTACAAGAAACCTAAGGTCAATTATTGATTTTCGAAATAGATACAAAGATGTAATTCTTAAGCCTCTATATGGAAATGGAGGGACAGGTGTTTTTAGATTGGTCGAAGGTGACAAAAACTTAAATGTTTTCTTTGAAACATTCATAAATAACTCAAGAGAGCCAATCATTGTTCAACAATTTTTGCCAGATGTGTCTAATGGAGATAAGAGAATTATTTTAGTTGATGGTGAGCCGATCGGTGCCATCAACCGTATTCCCCCTCAGGACGATATTCGATCAAATATGCATGTCGGTGGTACACCTGCAAAATCAAACTTGACTGCAAGAGATACTGAAATATGTAAAAGGCTCTCACCGGTGTTGAAAAAGAAAAACTTATTTTTCGTGGGAATTGATGTAATTGGTCAGCATTTGACAGAAATAAATGTGACTTCGCCTACGGGCTTACAAGAACTAGAGCGCTTCGAAAACAAGAATTATGCGCAAACAATTTGGGAAGGTATTGAGAAAAAATGGAAAAGCGAGCAATAGATAATAAGACCACAGTTATCGCAATTATTATGATGGCCTTAGTAGTTATACTTTCCAATGTGTTGGTCCAGTTTTATCTGGGTGCTTTTTTAACTTATGGAGCGTTTACTTATCCAATAGCTTTTCTGATTAATGACGTTGTGAATAAATTAGAAGGTCCGAGAAGAGCAAGGCAAGTGATTTTTTGGGGTTTTGTCGTCGGTGTTATTTGTTCTTTAATTGGTAGTCAAATTGAAGGCGAGTTTGGTCCTTTGGTTACCTTTAGAATTGCTGTGGGCTCAGGTCTTGCTTTTTTGATAGCACATTTTAGTGACACGTATGTCTTTCATTTTTTTAGAAAATTAAGATGGTGGGTTCCCCCTTTGGTCTCATCAACAATAGGCTCGGCTCTCGATACGTTGATATTCTTCTCTATAGCATTTTCAGCAACATTCGTATTTATTGAACCACAAAATGATGTAACGTGGGCGAACGAAGCATCAGCGCTGTTGAACTTTTTTCCCATAGACACACCTTTTTGGGTAAGTATGGCTGTAGCTGATTTTATGGTAAAATTAGTTCTGGCATCCTTATTCTTGATCCCATTTAGAAGGATAGTTTTATCAGCTCGCCAAATAAACGCATAATATTAGCTTTGCTTCAACAGTCTTGATTTCTCCCTTTGCCAATCTCTCTTTTTCTCGGTTTGTCTCTTATCGACGACCTTTTTTCCTTTGGCAATACCAATTAAAAGTTTAACTTTTCCTCTATCGTTTAAGTAAAGTTTTAGAGGAATAAGAGTCATTCTTTCCCTAGTTAAATTTACCCACAGTTTCTTCAGTTGCTTTTTATTGATAAGTAGTTTGCGCCTTCTTCTTTCTTCATGACCAAATGTTTTTGAATTGCTGTGAAGAGGAATATAACAGTTAATCAGCCACAACTCTCCTTCCTCGATACTTGCATAACTTTCAGCAATAAGACCCCCGCTATCTCTCAGAGACTTCACTTCTGAACCCACCAAAACCAGACCACACTCAAGGGTCTCACCAATCTCATAATTGTATCTAGCTTTACGATTTTCGGCGAGTGATTTGGATGATACTTTTTTTTTACTCATCGGAAGCGGAGATTAAACCTGCGGTATGCATAGCTGATTTTATCTGGCTCTCTGTCTCTGTAGATATTGTACAAAGAGGTGCTCTCACTTCATTTTCACATTTGCTAAGTAGGCTTAGAGCGTATTTAGTCGGCGCTGGGCTTGGCTCTGCGAAGGCGGCACGGTGAAGGGGTAGTAGTTTATCCTGATATTCAAGTGCTTCTTTATAATTACCAGCCAGCATCGAATCTTGAAAGAGTGCTGAAAGTTTTGGAGCAATATTTGCAATTACCGAAATGCAACCGACACCACCATGCGCATTAAACCCTAGCGCGGTGGCATCCTCGCCAGATAATTGGAGAAAATTCGTTCCACACGTTTCTCTGGTATCAGAAACCCTAGAGACGTCACCAGTTGCATCTTTTACCCCAATAATTCTTGGTAATTTAGATAACTGACCCATAGTATCAGGGCTCATATCAATGATTGATCGACCTGGAATATTATAAATTATAATAGGCAAATTTGAGTTATCATGCAGTGTTGTGTAATGATTAAGAAGACCTTTTTGATTTGGTTTGTTGTAGTATGGAGTAACTACTAACGCAGCATCAGCTCCTACTTTTTCAGAAAATTCCATAAGTTCTATAGACTCGGCAGTACTATTGGAGCCTGCACCAGCTATTATTGGTATCCTCTTTCCTGAAAAGTTTATTATCGCTTCCACAACTTCCTTATGTTCTTGATGACTCAGTGTCGGAGATTCACCAGTTGTTCCAACGGCCACTATTGCAGAACTACCCTCGCTGATATGCCACTCAACTAAATTCTCAAGTGCAGAAAAGTCAACTTCTCCATTTTTAAACGGAGTAATCAGTGCAGGGATCGAACCTTTAAACATTATTTTTAACCTTTTCAATAATCACAATTGTAACATAATATATAGGAAACAAAAATTCGCAAGATTCATAATCTAGTTCCCAAAACTCTGAGTTTACAATTCTGCTTTTTTTCAGATAACCAAATCAAGATAGGTAAAATCCTTATTATGACAAAATTGTTTTTGCTAATTTTCACTTCAATTCTTGTTCTTTTTAAGGCAAGCATGGCTGAGGATTTGGAAAATTACATAAATAAAGCGCATGTAGAAGTTTTAGTAGAAGCACTTAAGTATTCTGATGCAAGTATGTTTGATGAGGCAAAAAATGAAATAAAAGACACCAATAATGAAAATTTGCTGTTGTTTATCAAATGGCTAAAATTACGGGAGGGTAAGGGCAGTTTTTCCGAATATTCCGAGTTTTTGAAATATCATGAACATTGGCCACAACAGCGTTTATTAAAGAAGTTTGGAGAGCTCTCTATTGACGAAAGTGTCAAAAAAAGAGACATACAAACATTCTTTAAAGTTGGTGCAGATTGCAAAAGACTAAAAGAGGTTTCATCTCGTTTATATGAAGACGACTGCCTTCCCCACACAGCCCAAGGCTCGATAGCTCTCCTGCAGATACTAGACGCAAATACTAATACTGAATTTTTTAATGAGGTTTTGGAAAAGCTAGTTGTAAGACAAATAATGACAGATAAACAATGGAGGTATCTGAATACCTATCACAAAAGTAAATTAGCTGAGATGGCTACACAGCGATTTAAACACTTTAAGAAAAAATCTGACCTAAATGAGTTGGATAGAATTTCAATTTTTTTAGATGAAAAGGAATTGAAAATTTTAAAGAATGTAAAAAAGTTTAAAAAAATAAAGAAACTGTCTAAAAATTTCACCTATAAAGCCAAAGACTTCAATGATGTAGGGGTGGCATATGATTACATCTCTCTTTTGAGGAGATCTGGCCAATTTGATTTGGCTCAAAAGCTTATTAGGAAAAATTCATCAAGGCATTTTGATATTATTGAAGATGAAAGATGGCTTCAAATTAAGCAAATTTACTCTCTCAGAGCGCTGAGAGGAGGATACGCTAACAGAGCTTATGAAATAGCAAACACCAAATATAACTTTTCCGACAATCCAAACTCTCTCAGCGATTTTCTTTATCTTGAATGGTTGGCAGGTTTTATTGCTTTAGAATTCTTTAATGACCCTAAATTAGCGAAAAAACATTTCTTAAATTTCTTTACATTACTAAAGGAGTGGGAAGAAAAATCCAACTATCTAAATGAAATTGGTTATCATAAAGATATAATTTCACTTGATATCGCTAGTGCTAGAATTGGTTATTGGCTTGGAAGAACCTTTATACAATTGGACGACAAAAAGAGTGCTCAGGAGTTTTTTACCTTATCGGCGAACTATGATTACTCCTTTTATGGTCAGCTTTCTCTTGAGAGGTTGAAGATAAAGCCTAGCCCACGTTATGTGACAAGAAAAGATAGTAAAGGTTTTAAGATAAATAATCAAAAAGACCTAGTTGAGGTAGCCGCTAGTCTTTATTTCGCGGAAAGGGGAGTTTTGTCTGATTATATATTTGGACATCTGGCTAAGTACCTATCAGAGCAAGAAAGATACAAGCTTTGTCATATACTTCACGACGCTGGATTTATAAAGGGCTCGCTGACAGTAGCGAAAAAGTCAACAGAAAAAGGAACACCCCTACATAGTGAATTGTTCCCAACTAATAAAGATTTTGCATTTGATCAGAATGTCGATAAGTCATTGGTTTTATCGGTTATAAGGCAAGAAAGCGAGTTTTTTAGAGCCGCAAAGTCTAGAACGGGAGCGCTTGGTTTAATGCAATTAATGCCTAACACGGCAAAAGAAGTGGCTAGAAAACTAAAAATTAAATATCAAAAGTCAAAGCTCATAACTGATGAGAATTATAATATTCGCTTGGGATCATATTATTTGAAGTATTTATTAAAAAGATACGAAGGTAGTAAAGTTCTTGCCTTAGCAGCCTATAATGCTGGTCCTGCAAATTTGAAAAAATGGTTATCTAATATGGGAGATCCAAGAAAAAAGGGTATTGACCCCCTAGTATGGATTGAATTGATACCATACCCAGAAACAAGAAACTATATAAAGCGCGTATTGGAGGCCGTTTGGATATACGATAGTAAGATATCCGGATCAATTGAAAAGCCAAACCTGGCAAAAAAATATTTCGGTCATCGTTTTTAAATTTAAGTAAAAACAAAGCGGCAAACGTGATTTTATATGAAAAATTTTCAGTTTTTTATATTTTTGGCAGTGTTGTCGAGTAAGTATGAGAAAATACCCGCAAATATAACTATCGAAGAGCCTAGTATGATAGGCCATGTTATACTCTCATTAAATATTAGAACTCCAATAATGCCAGCAAAAACCAAGTGGAAATAAGCAAATGGTTGAATAACGGCTGCTTCAGCGAACTCGAATGCTTTGATAAGTACGAAATGACCGACGATACCCAAAATACATAATATTAACATCAAGAGAATATCTGATTTTTCAATAGGCATAATATAAAATGGAGCTATAAGTGTTGAGAAGAAAGCTCCGATCAATCCTGTCCAAATTAAGCTTGTATAACTACTGTCACTAAAACTTGCCATCCTTGTTAAAACTCCATAAAGGGCAAATAAGACCGCTCCAATGAATGGAATAATTGAATGCATTTGAAATACATCACCACCGGGTTTGACAATTATCAATACCCCTAAGAATCCTACCAGTACTATCGCAAATTTCAGCTTTGTAAGATCTTCTTTTAATATGAAGTACGAGAAAATTACGACCAATAAAGGATAGCTTGAAAAAATTGCTGATGTAGCAACTAAGCCCACTATAGTGAAGGAGTAGACAGTGACAAATATTTCGGCTGCTAAAATACTACTTCTTAAAATCTGCAAGAGTGGTCTTTTGCTAAATACAAGGGAGCGCGATTTCTTAAATAAAAAAAAGTATAAAGAAATCCCTGCAGCTAATGCCCAAAATCTTAGTATAATGGTCAACGTAACAGAGTATTTTTCAGCGAGATATCTTGAGAGGCCATCTTGTGTAGCAAAAACTAGAGTAGCAATAAGCATGAGAGTTATACCTAATCTAACGTTCTGACCGGTCAATTATGATGCCACTGCAGACATGGACAAAACCCCAGACTTATCGGTAACCCAAAACTCTCCAGTATCTGAAGTGTTAATGGAAAATTCATCGTACACAAATATTGGGTTTAGTGCTCTATATTTAAAAAACTGTAACCCACCCTCAAACCTCTGATCTGCAGCATCAATTAAATTTTGAGCTAGTAATGGGCCATGAACGACTAGTGAAGGGTAGTATTCAACAGTTTTGCAATAATCCACATCATAGTGAATTCTATGACTATTCATGGTTAATGCAGAATATTTAAAAAGTTGATTTTCTGTATACTTCTTATTCAAACAAGTTTCAGAGCGTTTGTTGTACGGCTTGTGCACCCTCTGATCAAATCCTAAACGGACTGGAAGATATACGAGGCTTTGCCGTTCGATTAGAAGTGTCGTGTCGTTATTTTTCAATTCGTTTTTTATTTCAATTACGCAGAAGTAACCTGAATTTCCTTTTTTGTAATTTATACTTTCAAGCGTAATAACCCTTGCTATTTCCATTCCAATCAAAAGTGGCTCAAAAAAGTTAATTTCACTTCCTCCCCACATTCTTCTAGGGAAGCCAGTATCTGGAATTATGTTGTTTCCTGGCTTAATGTGGCCATCCAACCCGAGAAGCTTATCTTCAGCAGTCTCCCAACAGAAAAACCAATGCCAGTACTTAGGGAGTGGTTCGCCTAACTTTAATTCAAGTTCATTTACTTGAAAAAAGTCCTTAGCAACGCGTGATCTCGCTATATCAACTTTATCTTTAATTACTTTTTGTTTCTCTAAAATTTTTCTAATATCTTCTTGTGTGAGCATTTTATTTGGCCAAAATGAGATTGCCTATCGGCATTCCAGAAGGATTATATTGAGGATTGTGCAAGAAATTTTTCTAACAATTTATCTAGCAACTCATTAGATTTTTCATCAGTAAGGTCTCCAGCCTCATTAAAGGCCCTGCTTGAATGACCAATTAAAACTTCAGGAGTCTGGATTATTTTGCAGTCAAAGGGAGTTAGGCACATTCTGAGCATGTATTGACTTCTTTCTCCACCAGACCGGCCATCGGTAGCAGAAACTATAGCTACGGTTTTTGACGTAAACGGATTAGGCTTTAATCTAGACATCCAATCAAAGGAATTTTTTAAAGCACCAGAAATACCTTTATTGTATTCTGGTGTTGATATCATTATTCCTGAAGCCCGGCTAAGAGTCTCTCCAAGTTTTATAACAGTCTCTGGAATACCGGCTTCCTTTTCCAAATCGTCGTTGTAAAGGGGAAGATTAATATTACCGATTGAAAAATGAATATCACCATCTTTCAATTTAATTTTTTTTTCAATATATTTTAGCAGTTTTGTGTTTGAGGACGCTTTTCTGAGTGAGCCAGAAAGTCCAACTATTGTCGTAGATTTTATCATGTTATTTTCCGGCTACTTTGAATATGAGTCTTGCTGTAGTGTCACAAGGATTAACTTGTATTTTTTATAGTGATTTATTTATAACTGAAGGTTATAAGGTTGATATTCAATTTTTTCAAATAAAAAGGAAGAGTTTTTTTGGATATTACAAAACTTCGACTTCTAGGCTTCAAAAGCTTTGTAGATTCCACTGAGGTGGAAATATTGCCAGGGCTCACTGGAATAGTTGGGCCTAACGGCTGTGGAAAATCGAATATTATAGATGCATTCCAATGGTTGATGGGTGAGAGTAGACCATCTTCAATGAGGGCATCTGGAATGGAAGACGTGATCTTTGCTGGCGTAGAAGGAAGAAGTCCGAGGAACTTCGCTGAAGTCACCTTAGAGATTGATAACTCTGAGCAAAAAGCTGCTAGCGAATTCAACCGACACAAAGAAATTGAGATATCGAGAAAGATTACAAGAGAAATAGGTTCGTCCTACCGACTCAATGGGAAAGAAGTGAGAGCACGCGATATACAGACCCTATTTGCAGATTTTTCATCAGGTTCAAATTCTTCTAGCCTCATTAAACAGGGGCAAATTGCAGAGCTTTTAAACATGAAGCCTAAAGACCGAAAAAAGATTTTAGAAGAGGCGGCTGGAATTTCAGGACTTTACCATCGTCGTCATGAAGCGCAATTAAAACTTAATGGAGCGGAGAGAAATCTTGACAGACTTCAAGATTTAATTTCTCAACTTGAGGTGCAGTTAAAAACCATTGAGAAACAGGCGCGAGAGGCTGAAAGGTATGCAAAGTTATCTAAGGAAATTAGAACACTAAAGGGCATATTGTTACTAAAACAGTATTTAAGTTTGAGATCCGATATTAGCTCCGTAGATACATCTTACACTGAAAATTTGAAAAGACTGTCCCGTCTGGAGACTGAAGACCGTGAACTTCAAAAAAAAATCGATATTGAAAATGAGAATATCTCAAAACAAAAATTAGATGTTGAGGAAAAATCAGAGGCCCACCAAAATACTTTATTAGAACGACAAGTTGTGTTGAATGAAATTAACTTATCTGAGAGAAAAGCTAACGAATTACAGAGTCAATTGACACAAAGCGAAGCTGATTTGCAAAGAGAAGATCAGTTGATGGCAGATGCAGAGAGTAATATGGTAGATCAAAACAACCTATTACGGGAAGTAGACGAAAAACTGCATGACATTGATGAAAAAATTGAGAATGAAAAGCAAGCAATAGAACAAAACAACGAACGCATGCAAGCCGTAGACGAGAGCTATAACTTATTAAGAGATAAGTTGAATGAGTTGAGAGCTGAAAAAATTCTGAATGAAAAAAGAAGAGAAGAACGTTCCTCTACTCTTTCAGACTTGAATAGAAATGCCGAAAAGCTAAATGAAGCTTTAGAAAAATTAAAGAGTGCTGAACAACATGAAATAAAGAAACTTGAAGACCTTATGAAGGAACAAGATAATCTAAAAGCTACATACCAAATTGACGCCAATAATTTTTCTCAAAAAGAAAAAGATTTTCAAAAAAATCAGGAGGAGATTGCACTTGTTGATAACGAAATCAATAAGCTCAATGCAACAAAGGCTGTAAATATTTCTGAGCTGGAGGCATCAAAAGGTCTTCTAAGCAAAAATAAAGATCAAAAAACTGTTTTTGATAAACTAGAAATTGAAAATGGATTTGAACGTTGTCTAGATGCACTATTCTTTTCAGAGTTAGAATACCCAGAAAAAACAAAAAGAAAAATATCTGGTTGGCAAAATGTTCTTGATAAGATCGATAATAAAATAATAAAGAACTTTTCTAATTTAGAAGATTTATCTTCGCGTATTAAGGGTCCTGATGTTTTAAATTATCTCTTCGAGCATGTTGGGATAGTCTCTTCTACCGAAGAGGGAGATAAACTCAGTAAAATGCTTCTTCCTGGCCAACAGCTTATTACAAAAGAGGGAGATTTATGGCGATGGGATGGGTTTGTAAGGTATTCAACAGGGGAAATCTCAAAAAATGAATTAAAAGTGAGAAATCAAAAAAAAGTGGTCAAGATACAAGACACCCTTAAAGAAATAGAGTCCCAATTAGATGGTTTGCAAAATAAAAAGATAATATTGGAAGAAAAAACGTGTTCATTCGGAAACTTAGAGACAGAAAGATTGAAAATATCCAAAGGAGGGTCTGATCTTCAGGCCTTGGAAGGTGAAATTGCACGACATAAGAACCAGCGCGCTATAGCTAGCGACAATATTATTTCACTAGAGAAGAAAATCGAGGAAGAGACTGCTGAACTCAAAAAATATCAGGAGCATGATAGTGAAAAAGTGGATCCCGTTGACCCAGATTCAGATAATCATGAGCACCAATTACTCATTAGTAATTTAGAGGAATTGGATAAACAAAGAGAAGAGTTAAGAACTGAAAAGGCAAATTTTGATAAACTTGCTGACGACAAAAACTCTTTAGAACAAAGAAAAGAAGAAATCGAGATCAATCGATCGAAATGGAAGGCTCAGTCAGAGATTGCTATTGAAAGAAAATCAAGTATTCAAGGAAGAATAGAGAGTCTAAAGTTGGAGATTGAAAAAACCTCATCACGTCCAGGAGATCTAGAAAATAGTAAAGAGGTTATCGATAGAAAAATGGAAGTTACTAGTAAAGAGCTCGTGAATGCTCGGGATACGTTAGCTTCATCAGAAGGTAATCTAAGAAAGTTACAATCCAGAAATAAGGAACTCATAACAGAGCTTGGATTAGAGAGAGAAAATCAGGTAAGATTAACCACAAAAAAAGAGGGTTTGGCTGATAATATTGCAGAGTTAGACAGTAGAATAAATAACGAATATAATGTAAATTTTGATACATTTCAGGATGAGTTTTCAAATAATCAAATCAAGGATTTTTCTCAAGCAGAAATAGAGACGAGATTAGAAAGACAGATCAGATTTAGAGATAATCTTGGGTCTGTTAACTTACGAGCTGAGCAAGACGCAAAAGAGATTAGAGATGAGCTCGAAACAATCCTAACTGAGAGAAACGATGTAGTTCAAGCAATTGAGAAGTTAAACACGGCGGTAAGAAGTATCAATAAGGATGGCAGACAGAAATTGACTGAGGCCTTTACTGAAGTGAATAAAACGTTTCAAACGCTCTTCACTAGACTCTTTCAAGGTGGTAAGGCAGAGCTCGCATTGGTAGACAGCACAGATCCACTAGAGGCAGGTTTGGAAATAATGTGCCAACCACCAGGAAAAAAAGTTACGACAATTTCACTTCTGTCGGGAGGTGAACAAACATTAACAGCTCTAGCGTTGATTTTTGCAGTATTTCTATCAAACCCAAGTCCCATATGCTTAATGGATGAAGTTGATGCGCCTTTGGATGATGCAAACATTGAAAAATACTGTAATATCCTCGACTTTATGATTAACGAAACTAACACAAGATTTATTGTAATTACTCATAACATAATAACTATTACTAGAATGGATAGATTGTTTGGTGTTACCATGATGGAACCAGGGGTAAGCCAATTAGTTGGGGTCGATCTCACTCGCGCAGAAGAGTTAATTAACTGAGGTTTTTATGAAAGATGATTTCAAAAATATAGTTTCTACAGATTGGCTGGAACAACATTTAGAGGCTCCTGATATAAGAATAATAGATTCTAGCTGGTATTTTCCACAAGAGAAACGAAACGCAGAACAAGAATTTTTAGAATGTCACATTCCGGGGGCATCGTTCTTTGATATTGACAAAATAAAAGATAATAATAGCGACTTACCTCATATGCTGCCACCCTCGGCGATGTTCAATTCCACTGTCCGGAAACTTGGTATAGGCGATGGACATAAAGTCGTCATATATGATGGATTAGGAATGAGGTCTGCTGCTCGACTGTGGTGGATGTTTAAAGTGTTTGGATATTCTGATGTAGTTGTACTTGATGGAGGATTTCCAAAGTGGGCTAAAGAAAATAGATCGACTACTGCTGAGATAACCGAAAAAGAAATTAGACACCTGACTATCTACGAAGATAAGAGTATAGTAGCTGATTGGGATGATGTTCTAAGAGCGACTAAATTAAATCATTGCTCAATAATTGATGCGCGTTCAGAGGGGCGTTTTATGGGAACAGCGCCTGAACCAAGAAGTGGTTTGCGATCTGGATCCATAGAAAATTCAATTAATGTTCCGTATGAAACTCTACTGAATGAGGATTTTACGTTTAAAAGTAAGCGAGAGCTCATAGATATTTTTTCTAATAAAGGTGTTGTTTTTAATAATTATATTATTACAACTTGCGGGTCAGGAGTAACTGCAGCGGTTTTATATTTAGCGTTAGACGAAATTGGCTGTTCAAAAATTTCATTATATGATGGTTCCTGGGCGGAGTGGGGAAAAATTGATTAGAAGTTTCAAATGCAACATCAAGAAGCAAGCAGAATATTAAACTATACTGTCTCATTTTTGTCTTTAGAAATTAAGGATATTAAGTATTTTAAAAATGTTTTGGGTAATCATGCTATTAGTTTTCTTAAAGCAATATCACCAAATACATCATATTTTTTATATCTTTATAAAGAGGTTGGTCGAAAATATGAGTGGACCGATTGGTTGCGATCCGAAAAAAGCAAGTTGGAAAGCTTCGTGACTGACGATAACGTTATTCTATATTCTCTTATTCTCCGAGGCGTACCTAAGGGCTTTTTTGTTCTCGATTATAGGCTTTTACCTGTTTGTGACTTAGCCTATTTTGGGTTGTTTGATGACGTAACTGGTAAAGGCCTAGGTAAATTTATGATGAACAGAGTTTTTGAGGAAGTAATGGAGAGGGGTGATGTAAAAACATTAACTGTCAACACTAATACACTGGACCACAAAAGTGCCCTTCCTCTTTACCAAAAAGCTGGATTTAATATATATAAAACAGAGATTCATAGGAGAAGTGCGTCGTCTCAATTGGAAAATAAGGAGTATCTATAAATGTTCGAGCATTTAAATAGTCAACCATCAGATAAAATAATGGAGTTAATGGCTCAATACGCGGAGGATACAAGAACAAATAAGTTAGATTTGGGTGTGGGCGTTTACAAGAATGCCGAAGGAGCAACACCAATAATGAAAGCGGTAAAAAAAAGTGAAGAGATACTGCACAGATCGCAGGATAGTAAAAGTTATGTTGGCTTAATAGGCTCAATTGAATTCTCCAAAAATATAGGCGGATTAGTCTTAAATAATTCTGTAGATGACAAAAGGCTCTCATTTGCTCAAGCGCCTGGAGGAACAGGGGCCTTACACCAACTTCTTCTTTTAGCAAGAGCTACAAAGAGCGTCGGTAATGTTTGGGTTTCAAATCCAAGCTGGCCCAATCACCAAGCTATTTTGAAACACTTGGGCATGAATATGAGCTCCTATTATTATTTTGATGAGACCACATGTGAAGTGAATTTTGACAAAATGTATAAAGACCTTAATGATATGCGTGAAAACGATATATTGTTATTGCATGGATGTTGTCACAACCCTACTGGAGCAAATTTAAGCTTGGAACAATGGGCAGAGATAACACAATTGATTCAGGACAAAAATGTTTTACCTTTCATAGATCTTGCATATCAAGGCTTTGGAGACGGCTTAGCTAAAGATGTTGAGGGTCTAAATTATCTTGTAAAAAATGTATCAGAGGCAATGATTGCTGTTTCGTGCTCAAAAAATTTTGGTGTTTACAGAGATAGAGTAGGTGTAGCTATTGTAGTTTCAGAGCCAGCGAAACAACCTGTAGTTCAAGATAACCTTAAATCATTAAACCGGCTTACATTTTCTTTCCCTCCAGACCACGGTGCTGCAGTAGTTAATCAAATATTGCAGGATGAAACGCTTAAGGTTCTGTGGAAAGACGAGCTAGAAGAAATGCGTATAAATATGTTGGATTTGAGAGAGAGCCTTGCATCGGAATTGCAACGAGAAACTAAATCAGAGCGTTTCAGTTTTGTTAATAAGCATAGGGGTATGTTTTCTAAGTTAGGCTTAACTTCAGACCAAGTAGAGGTTTTAAGAAAAGATCATGGAATATATATGGTCACCGATAGTAGAATAAATGTAGCGGGTTTGCGTAAAGACGTGATAAATTATTTAGCAAGTGCGATTGCGAGTATTATTTAAAGCTGACGAAGATTTGTTTAAGAATAATTACAATTAGGATTAAAGGAATGAAAACTGTAGAAGGATATCAGCCCAAGGAAGAGTTTTCCAAAAAAGCGCTAATAGATAGTACCAAATATCATGAAATGTATACAAGGTCAGTTGAAAGTCCTGAGGCGTTTTGGGAGGAACAGGGCCGTAATCGACTGCTGTGGCAAAAAGAATTTACTGAAGTCAAAAATGTTTCATATTCCCATCCCGATATTTCTATAAAGTGGTTTGAAGATGGTGTGCTCAATGTGTCTGAAAACTGTGTAGATAGACACCTAGAAAACAAAAGTGAAAAAGTGGCAATCTTATGGGAGGGTGATGAGCCAGGGGTTTCTAAAAAAATTACGTACAGAGAACTCTATGAAAATGTGTGTAAGGTTGGAAACGTTTTAAAGGATCGAGGTATAAAGAAAGGGGATAGAGTAATTTTGTATATGCCAATGGTTCCAGAAGCGGCTTACGCTATGTTGGCATGTGCCAGAGTGGGTGCCATACACTCTGTTGTTTTTGCAGGTTTTTCTCCAGAAGCGCTGGCGAGTCGAATTATTGATTGTGGAGCAAAAGCGGTGATTACAGCCAATGAAGCGCCACGAGGTGGAAAACAAACTCCTTTAAAGAAAAATGTTGATGAGGCTTTGGAGATATCCGGAGATATAACCTCTCTTGTTTTGAAGAGAACTTCAACAGAAGTTAGCATGAAGGAGGGGCGAGATTTCTGGTTGAATGATTTAATGGATAAAGCAAGTACTGTTTGTCGTCCTGAACCTATGAATGCAGAAGACCCGCTCTTTATACTCTATACCTCCGGCTCAACAGGAAAACCTAAGGGTGTTTTACATTCAACGGCGGGATATATTCTGTATGCTTCAATGACACATAAATTTGTTTTTGATTATAATGATGGAGATATCTATTGGTGTACCGCTGATGTAGGCTGGGTAACTGGTCACAGCTATATCGTTTATGGGCCTTTAGCAAATGGAGCAACGACTCTTATGTTTGAGGGCGTTCCTACCTATCCTGACGCATCACGATTTTGGCAAATATGTGAAAAATATAAAGTAAATCAATTTTATACGGCCCCAACAGCTATAAGAGCCTTGATGGGGCTAGGTGACGAATTTGTTAATAAAAATGATTTGTCTAGCATTCGAATTCTAGGCACTGTAGGAGAGCCTATTAATCCTGAAGCATGGGAGTGGTATAATCGGGTAGTAGGTAAAAACAATTGCCCAATAGTCGATACGTGGTGGCAAACCGAAACAGGTGGGATTCTTATAACACCTTTACCAGGAGCTACAACAACCAAGCCTGGTTCTGCTACTTTACCCTTTTTTGGTATTGAGCCTGCAATTCTTGACCCAAACTCTGGAGAAGAGATATCTGATGAGGAGTGTGAAGGTGTATTGGTTATTAAGGATAGTTGGCCAGGACAAATGCGTACCGTCTTTGGAGATCACGATAGGTTTGTTTCGACGTATTTTAATGATTATAAAGGTTATTACTTTTCAGGTGATGGGTGTAGAAGGGATAAAGATGGGTATTACTGGATCACTGGAAGAGTCGATGACGTTTTAAATGTTTCAGGTCATAGAATGGGAACAGCAGAAATTGAAAGTGCTTTAGTCGCTCATCCAAAAGTTAATGAGAGTGCAGTAGTCGGTTTCGCCCACCCAATTAAAGGCCAAGGGATATACGCATATGTATCTCTAATGTCTGGAGAGAAAAACTCTGATGAACTTTTGAAGGAGCTTCAGGATTGGGTTAGAAAAGAGATTGGTCCTATTGCAAAGCCTGATATCATTCAATTTTCTTCAGGTCTTCCAAAAACTAGATCAGGTAAGATAATGAGAAGGATTTTGCGAAAAATCGCTGAGGATGATTTTAGCAATTTAGGCGATACATCTACGTTAGCAGAACCTGCTGTCGTTGATGATCTGATTGCTAATCGTAAGAAGCTTTAAAGTGAATTAAATTAATGAGGATATCTGTGGTTAAAAATTTTTTTATTATAACTTTTTGTTTATTAACAGTTGCTTGTCAAACAAATCAAACTAGTTTCGAGCAACCCAATATTACAGGGAACTACACTGGCCCAACAATCGGGAATAAGGTCAAGCTAACAGATGATGGTCAGTGTATAGCACGTAATTTGAGCTTTTTAGTGGGGCAACCTGAATCGGCGCTCGGTGCAATGGAGTACCCATCCAATACTAGGATTATTTTCTTAGATAGAAATGAAAGTATTGAGAATACTAACCCCAAAAGATTGAGTATTATTGTTGGCAGTCAGAAAAAGATAGTTAGCGTCTATTGCGGTTAAACTCGTTAGACACTACGGCTACAATATTCTTCTATGAATCTCTTCTTGAGAAAGGGTCTTAGTAGTTTTACGGGGTGTGTAGATAGACTTAACCGTAGAGATTGATAATCTAAAATCAATTCTTCACCTAAAGTCATATTAGGAAGATTGACGCTTTTCTCTGGTAAGTATTCTTTCTCAGAATAACCTTCAAAAAGAGCTAAAGAATTTGTTTTTTTTATAGCTTGAGCGTCCCAAAGTAATAGTCTTCTGTTTTTATTAAGAGAGTGAAAGCAATTTGCTTTAATGAGCAGCTTTATAATACTTGGGCTCAGTCTAATGCGATGCCATAAATCTTGGGGATCATTATAACCATTCCCTCTCTCCTTAATGATTTTATCGACATCATTTTTTGACAATCCTTTGATCTGCCTGAACCCCATTCGTAAACTAAGACAAGGTTCGCCGTGATTTTCTAGAGAATGGTCCCATTCGCTCTTGTTTATGCATATTTCTTTAACTTTTACCCCATGATTTTTTGCATCACGTATTATTTGGGAAGCAGAGTAGAATCCCATCGGTTGAGAATTTAGTAAAGCGCAGGCAAAAACATCAGGATAATGATATTTTATCCAAGCCGATGCATATACAAGAATAGCGAAGCTTGCAGCATGACTTTCAGGAAATCCGTATTCACCAAACCCCGATATCTGAGAAAAACACTTTGTAGCAAAATCCTTGTCGTATCCATTTTTTTGCATACCATCAATAAATCTTTTTTTAAACTTACTAACAGTACCGTTTCTCTTAAACGTTGCTAATGATTTTCTCAGTCTATCAGTATCTCTCAAGGAAAATCCCGCACCTTTCATTGCAATTTGTATTGCTTGTTCTTGAAATAGTGGCACGCCAAGAGTCTTACCAAGAATTTCTTTTAGTTTTTCGGAAGGAAAAGTAACTTTTTCTTGTCCATTTCTTCTTTTTATATAGGGGTGAACCATATCCCCCTGAATTGGCCCAGGTCTGACGATGGCAACTTGTATTACCAGATCATAAAAGCATTGTGGTTTTAATCTCGGAAGGAAGTTCATTTGGGCTCTGCTTTCAACCTGAAAAACCCCTATAGTGTCCGCTTTGGAAAGCATATTAAAGACACGTGTATCTCGATGTGGAATATTGTTTAGGCTAACTTTCCGGTTGTGATGGTTTTTTATTAAATCAAAAGATTTTTTTATACATGTCAGCATCCCAAGAGCTAAAATATCTATCTTTAGTATACCTAAAAAGTCTATGTCATCTTTATCCCATGCTATTATACTTCTGCCTTCCATAGCAGTATTTTCAATAGATGTAATCTCATCCAAATAATCCTCAGTAATTATAAAGCCACCTACATGCTGACCTAAGTGTCTAGGGAAGCCTATCAATTGGTCGCTGAGCGCCAAAGTCTCTAATATTCTAGTATGGTCATTCTTACCTTCTAAGTTGTTATTATTGTAATGAGGTATCTTATGTCTATCCCATCCAACAATATTTTCAGCCATCGAGGATATTATTTCTTTGTTTAACCCCATTACTTTGCCCACATCTCTTATTGCTCCTTTTGCTCTGTAGTGGATGACTGTAGCGCATAAGGCAGCTCTTCTATTTCCATACTTCCTGTAGATTTCGTCTATTATTTCCTGTCTGCGTTCATGTTCAAAATCAATATCAATGTCAGGAGGTTCGTTTCTTGCTTCTGATATGAAGCGTTCAAATACCATCGACCCAATCTCTGGGCTAACAGATGTCACTCCTAAAGAAAAACAAACTATGGAATTAGCAGCAGAGCCACGGCCTTGACACAAAATACCTCTACTTCTTGCAAATTTCACTATGTCATACACTGTGAGAAAATAAGGAGCGTATTTGAGTTTTTTTATTAACAGAAGTTCCTTTTTTACTCCCTTTAATATTTTAACAGGAATATTTTTTACATAATATTGATTTAATCCGTTAAAGGTTAGCCCGTGTAATATTGTATCGGGGTTTTCTCCTTTGACCACTTCTTTAGGGTATGTATATCTGATTTGGTCTAGAGAAAACGAACATCTATCGCTTATAAAGTTAGTGTTGTGTATCGCATCAGGATAATCTTTGAATATAGTTTTAAAATCATGGGGTGATCTCATTCTTTGCTCTGCATTAATACTTGATTCAACTCCCAGGTCATCTATGGTGCATTTCATTTTTATTGCAGATAAAGTATCTCTGACTTTTCGTCTGGAGCCATGATGCATTAAAGGAGTACAAGACCCTATAACTCCACACTTAGCATTTTTTGCAAACTTATTGATTTTATAAAAACGTATTTCATCCAAACCATCATATCTGGGCGCCATAACTATGTATATAGATCTACTATTATTTCTCTTGATTGTTCGGATAAATCTCAACCACTCAAGCCTCTCTGAAAGGCTATGATTTTTTTCTGAAACATGGGCTAAGAATATAATGCCATCTTGGTTTTTGAGAATGCTTTCATAGTCAATATGGCAATAACCCTTCTTCGAATTCTCTTTTCCAGTAGTTAAAACTTTACATATGTTTTTCCATCCTTGTCGTGTCTGAGCTAAGCATGTTATTTCAGTTCTATGAGTTGTGACAATAGTAACTCCTGGTATTAGTTTTAGAGGAGAGTGGTTACTTTTAGTATCATATTCGATTTCCTTTATAGTCCTAAGCCCTCTCACTATTCCAGAAATGGAGTTTTTGTCAGCAATTGCTATAGATTTTAATCCAAATTCTATTGCTCTTTCCACATACTCTTCAGGATGGCTGGCTCCTTCTAGGAAGCTGAAATTAGATGTTATGCAAAGCTCTGAATACGACAACTAAAAGCTCTATCTTATTAAGCTATTCAACCTGCCTTATTAGAAGACAGTTGAAAGATCATATAGTGATTGAATTTAATAAAATTGTCAGAATTTCTTATGTTTCCATAAATTCTATCGTGTAAACGTCTACGCTTTTTCTGACTTACTATAGTCTTATAGACCAGATTAAATAGTTTCATTTTCCAAGGATGGCTTGCTACTAAGCCTTGCTGTACTTTGTCTATTCCAACGCCAACCACATTATAAAATTTTTGCTCTATGTCTAAAGATGGAGCGACAGATTTTGTTATCTCTTTTTTCGATATAATATTTAAATCTATATCTTCAATTAGTTTCAGCATTTCTGATAAAGGATGTCCTCCTCCTGGTCTTCTGTTGTGACTGCTATGCTTGACCTCAGAGCGGAAGCAATCGGCAACTAATATTTGCCCGTCTTTGCTTAGTAATCCTTTAGCTTTTCTTAATGCAATTTTTGCGGAAATATATTGAAAGCTTTCTGAAAATAGACACAAGTCAAATTTCTGATCTTTTTTGGGTTCATAATCTTCAAACTTTATATTATGAACTTTGGCTTTGTTGTTTGTGTTTTCTAAACATCGTTGGCTTAGTATATCGCTAGGTACAATAACAGTGACGCTATGGCCAAAGGAGATTAACTTCTTCGCTGTTTCTCCAGCGCCTCCACCAATATCAAGGATCTTCAGCTTTTTCTTTTTTGGAAAGTATTTGAACAGTAGTTTTGTATACTGTTCTTGAGCCTTACCCAAATTCTCAAGACAAGGATCTAGGTTATCCCAAACGCCATAGTGCATGTTCTCTTTCCCAGTAACAAATTTTGCTACTGCTAAAGAAACCTCAAGCCCAAGAGCTTTAGTATCTAATGCGTTATTTTTTTGAAATTGCATCCTTATTCACAGCCTAAATTACTAACAAAAATTACCATGTACAAACCATCTGTTTTCTGAGACCTTATTCTTTTCTTCAAATATCCACAACCTTGCGCCACATGTTGTTGTCACTTCCCAATAGTCGCGTAATCCAAAATTTGTTCCTTTATCCTTGTTCCACCATTCAGACGCTATCCTTTCAGGCCCACGTACATAGAAGGTTTTATACTTTTTTCCTCTCCAACTAAATTGATTCAGATGGTCATCTCTATACAAAGTAGCATTAATGAGATCTGGTGAATATAAAAGTATTGGTCTTATAAATTTACTTTTCTCCCATTGATTACCTGTTTTTCTTTTTGTTTTAAATTCATCTAAAGAAAAGGTTTTCTCTGGTATGTGACTATGGTGTTGCACGAAATATTTTACCTTATTTTTCCCTAACCTAGCTTCAATTCTGGCCATCAATAAACTTATTTTTTCTTCCTTATCTAGATATTTAGAAGTGTAATCTCCACCGGGGATATTTATAGCTATTTGTCTTTCTCTTGCTTCTTCAATATGTACCCCCTCGAGGATTATTGCTTCTATATTTTTGAGATTTTTAATAGTCTTGAGTTTTTCTAGCATTACCAGCTCTATTTTGGCTTTGTCTTGTGTGGGGCTGCTGAAGTTTATCTCTATAAGTATTTTGTCGTATGGTGGAAATTTAATATTACACCTTCTAACTAGCTTCTTATTTTTCTCGAGTTTATCACATAGTCTCTTAATAAGGATTTTAATGAATTCACTTATACCCTGAAGGGTTATCTCTTCTAAGAACAGTTCTGTTGAAAAGGAATATTTTTCTTCCAAGACAATTTTATTGAATAATTCTGTTTCTTTGCCCAAAACTTGCCGTACTCTTTTGGTTATATGATTGCCAAATCTTCTATTAATAGAAGTCGAATCTATGTTTATTAGATCTCCAACTTTGTAGATACCAAATAAATTTAATAGATTTACATCTGTACTTTCTATATTCAACGCTTCCACTGGTAAGGAAATAAGAGCTTTTTCTGTTGTATCATTATCAATTATTCTAGATTCATATATAGAGTCATCAACAGAATAGCCTGTATTAAAGATAGATAATTTCTTTTGCAAATTCTCGGTATCTCTGTCGCTAGGAATTTTAATCCTTGTAGCTCTACTTTGATCATTGATTATTTTTCTAAGATTTACTCTTGGTTTTTTTTGATTGGAACTATTTTGGAATCTTGCTATTGCCCAAGCGGCTCCCTGAGTTCCCGCAATCCCTATAATGCTGAGTATATTAATTTTAGAAAAATGAGTTGTTAGTTGATGTATAAAGTCTTCCTCTTTCCCCGTGAATTTCTCGCATCCTGTTATATCAAGCATCAAGCTATCATAGCCATCTAATCTTACAAGAGGCGTAAATTGATATGTGAAACTAAAAAGTTTAATTAGTTTTTTTTTAAGATCCGAATGTTGAACTATTTTACTAATCACATGAGGGTTTAATGTCAGAGTTTCCTTAGTAGACATTCCAGCGCATATATTTAGCTTTTTAGCTAATCTATTTGCGCATATTATTTCTTCCCCTTCAGAAAAAGAAACAACTAGAGGTAATGAATCTAACAAGGGTTCTTTAGATAATATTGTCTCTAATGGTAACTGTGGAAACCAAATGGAAGCGAATCTATTTTTCAATTTTATTTTGTTCATGTTTTGTTCTTTTTAATGGTAAACAAATGAAAAGTCCAACTCAATTTTGTACTTTGTCGTACAGCAGATATGAAAATTATTTTACCTATCTTTTGTAAACATACCCTGATAGGATTTTCGTTGATAATTTTGTGACAGAAGATAATGATCAAAAAAAAGAATATTTTTTGAAGCATTAATAGAATTTGATTTGTATGATACTAAAAATAGTATAGTAAAAAGAACACTATGATATCCAGAAAAAATAAGTTTGATTACGATGAGCTAATATCATGCGCTAAGGGAAAGCTGTTCGGAGTAGGTAACCCTCAACTTCCAATGCCTCCTATGCTAATGATTGATAGGGTAACAGAGATATCAGATGATGGCGGTGAACATAACAAAGGACATGTGATTGCGGAGTTCGACATAAATCCAAAATTGTGGTTTTTTGAATGTCATTTTGAGGGAGATCCCGTAATGCCAGGGTGTCTGGGTTTAGACGCATTATGGCAACTAACTGGATTTAATCTAGGATGGAGAGAAATGACAGGTCGAGGCAGAGCTCTAGGTGTGGGTGAGGTAAAGTTTACAGGAATGGTAACACCAGATATAAAACTTGTGAGATACGAAGTAAATTTTACAAGAGTTATTGATAGAAAGTTAAAGTTAGGCATGGCTAATGGAACTATGTATGCAGATAATGAAAAAATATATTCAGCTGAAAATATGAAGGTAGGTTTGTTTCAGAGCTAACCTATTTCTATAGGAGAAAAGTACGATCATGCGTCGAGCAGTTATTACAGGTTTAGGAATTGTTTCATGTATCGGTATTGATAAGAAGTCAGTAGAAGAGAGTCTTAGAAAAGGAACTTCTGGTATAAGCAAAAGTCTAGACTATGAAGAACATGGATTCAGAAGTAGAGTGCATGGAAAACCAGATATCAATATAGAGGATTTTATAGATAAAAGGCAGCTAAGATTTATGGGAGATGGTGCAGCCTTTAACTTTATAGCCATGCAACAAGCTATCGACGATAGCGGGCTAGAGGAAAAAGAAGTTTCTAATGAAAGAACAGGTCTTATTGTTGGATCAGGAGGACCTTCGACAAAAAACTTATTTTCTGCACATAGAACTGTAATAGAAAAAGGTAGCCCTAAGAGGATGGGACCATTTATGGTTACAAGGGGTATGTCATCTACAAACTCAGCTTGTATAGCTACTCCTTTCAAAATAAAAGGTGTTAACTATTCTATAACTTCAGCTTGTTCAACCTCTGCCCATTGTATAGGAAATGCTGTTGAGCAAATACAGCTAAACAAGCAAGATGTAGTATTTGCGGGTGGGGGAGAAGAGTTGGACTGGACGCTCTCTTGTCTTTTTGATGCTATGGGTGCAATGTCCAGCAAATATAATGATACTCCAGAAAACGCTTCAAGAGCTTTCGACAGAGATAGAGATGGCTTTGTTATTGCAGGTGGGGGCGGAGTAGTTGTCGTAGAGGAGTTAAACCACGCTATTGCCAGAGGAGCAAAAATATATGCTGAAGTCACAGGTTATGGCGCAACCTCCGATGGTTATGATATGGTAGCGCCATCAGGTGAAGGAGCTGAGAGATCGATGAGATTAGCTTTGACCTCTTTGAACGGTAGAGAGGTTAATTACATTAATGCACATGGTACTTCAACTCCAGCAGGAGATGTCACTGAGATACAAGCGGTTAGAAATGTATTCGCTGAAGAAAAACAACCTTTAGTTGCTTCCACGAAATCACTTACTGGTCATAGTCTTGGTGCCGCAGGTGTCCAAGAAGCTATTTATTCACTGATTATGATGGAAAATAACTTTATATCGGCAAGTGCTAATGTTTTTAATTTGGATGAAGAAATCAATTCTAATGAAGTGGCTACTGGATTGGTAGAAGAAATTGAATTGGATACTGTTTTATCGAATAGCTTTGGTTTTGGAGGTACCAATGCCTCAATAGCATTAAGCAAGTATACTGGTTAATTTCTTTGTCAGGCCTTATGAAAAATAAAAAAGGTTTGGTTATGGGTGTAGCCAACCAAAAGTCCATTGCATGGGGAATAGCTGAAGTATTATGTGCAGAAGGAGCATCTTTAGCATTAACTTATCAGGGTGAAAACTTTAAAAAGAGAGTAGAGCCATTGGCCGAGAGTATAGGCTCAAAGCTTATATTCGATGTTGATGTCACAGATGAAAGTTCCATAGATAAATGTTTTAACCATTTATCAAAGGAGTGGGGATCGCTAGATTTTGTAGTACATGCGCTTGCTTTTTCTGACAAATCTGAACTATCTGGTAGGTTTATCAATACTTCGAGGCAGAATTTTTTAAATTCTCTGGATATATCTTGTTTCAGCCTAATTGATGTCTCAAAGCGATGCTCTACTCTCATGAAACAAGGTGGAGCGATTTTAACGCTGAGTTATTTAGGTTCGCAAAGAGTTACTCCAAACTATAATGTGATGGGAGTAGCAAAAGCCGCTTTGGAATCATCGGTTAGATATCTTGCAAGTGATTTGGGAGAAGATGGGATTAGAGTGAATGCTATTAGCGCCGGACCAATGAAAACACTTGCGGGAGCTGCTATAGGTGGAGCGAGAAGAGTTTTCCGTCTTTCCGAGCAAAATTCTCCCTTAAAGTCAAATCCAACATTAAAATCAGTAGGGGGCACAGCTGCGTTTTTACTGAGTGATTATGCATTGCATGTTTCTGGGGAAGTAATCTTTGTAGACGGTGGTTACCATGTTATGGGTATGCCCAAATTAGATAATATCGAGAAGGCATGAGTTGGTAGATTTCTCTCTTATTTCTGATACTTACGATAAAATCCATCAGCATTTAGTTGAAACGCCTTTACTAGAATCACCTTTCTTAAGTGAACGACTAAATAAGCGTGTTTTCATCAAAGCTGAGTGCCTACAAAAAACAGGTTCTTTTAAATATAGAGGAAGTTGGTCTTCTTTTGTGAATAATGACTTCGAAGACTTAAAAAAGGGTGTATTGGCCTACTCTTCGGGAAATCATGCCCAAGGCGTAGCAGCCGTTGCAAATCAACTCAAAATCCAAGCAACAATCGTTATGCCAAAGGATGCTCCTAGACTTAAGATAAAAAATACACAGTCATATGGAGCTAATGTAATCTTTTACGATCGAATAAAAGAAAGTAGAGAAGAGATTGGTGAAAAGCTGCAGAAAGAAAAAAATTTAAAGCTTATACGACCCTATGATGATCCCTTTGTAATTGCTGGACAAGGCTCTCTGGGAATTGAGCTAATCAATCAAGCAAAAAGGATGAAATTAGATGCGGCAGATGTACTAGTTTGTTGTGGAGGAGGTGGATTAGCTTCAGGTATTAGTTTAGCTTTTCAGGGATTAAACGAGAATTTTAAGGTTAGAACTTGTGAGCCTGAAAATTTTGACGATATGGCTAGATCATTAAAGCAAAAGAGTAGAGTAACGAATAAGGCGATGGATGGATCTATTTGCGATGCTATTTTGACTCCCACGCCGGGAGAGTTAACTTTTGAAATTCTTAAAAAGTATGCGGCTCCTGGTCTAGTTGCCAGCGATGAGCAAGTCCTTGAGGCAATGAGCGTGTTATTTTTGTACCATAATCTAGTTGCTGAGCCTGGAGGTGCTATCTCACTAGCAGCAGCATTAAATCAGTATGAAAAAATTGATACAGATGTGCTTATCATTGTCTGTACCGGTGGAAACGTAGATCCAGTTATTTTTTCAAGAGCTTTAGATTTAATTGATTTCAAAGATTAAGCATACTTTTTTAGTAGTTGCTTCGTAAGGCGTTTTTTATATCTACGTTGTCTTTGTCGGCTCTTGGTTATATTGGCTCGCCAATGTTCACGTTTATCTTTTACGATCTCTTCGAAATCTCGAGCTACTTCTATATTATCTGCGTCTATTTCATATGTTCTTTTGGTCATGTATTAATAGATAGCTGTAATGAACAATAGTCAAAAAAACATTTACAAATGTTCATCTTTTGTTCTATTTTTGCCTATGAGTATGTACGAATCATATAAATCTGTTTCAAAAAAAATCACTTTGAGAGATGTGAAAAAATTATTCAAAGAAAATGAAAAGACTTGGAATGACTTTATTCGTTTAGACGGCCAAACTATAATTTTTAACGGCTGCACAGTTCAAATTTCCTGTAATTTAGATAGCTCTGTAGTATTTAAAACCAGAGAGGAAAGACACAGTGAGTGCCTTCAATATATAATGAGTTGTCTTGAATTTGGTCTGGACACAAAGATTTGGAATGAGGAGATTTTAACGGAAGTTAATACGCTTTACGAGACTAGTTAAATCAACTGTTAATAGCAGCCTAAAAGATGTGATTAGAGGCTCTTTTTATAAAAAATTTATACTAAGGAGGAAATATTTTCCCAAATCTAAATAATAATAAAAGATATTTTTTAAAAATTTTTGTTAGTTTCTATATAAAGAAGCAGTGGTAAGGTAAGTCTAAAAAAATAAGGTACGCGCACATTAAAGAGTAAAAGTTTTACAAATGATTGACAGAGCATTAAACAGATATATAAGTGGCCACTTAAACCGTGTCGCAAATATTTTGTATGAAAAGGGTGTAGATCCAAATTGGGTTACGTTATTGGGACTAGCCGTAGCTTTTCTGTGCTTTGTAGCCCTGTCATACGGGTTATTTTATTCGGGACTAATATTAATCCTAATTAATCGGTTTTTAGATGGTTTAGACGGTAGCTTGGCACGGCTTGGCACACCAAGAAAGTTTGGTGCTTTCTTTGATATTACGTCCGACTTTGCGTTCTATGCTTTAGTCCCTTTAGGCTTCGCAGTTTTTTCTCCGTATGAAAATGCATTGCCGACAGCTTTTTTACTGGCAGCTTTTTATGTAAATGGATCAGGCTTTCTTACCGAAGCCATCATAGTTGAAAAATATAATATTAAAATTGACCAATCGGATAAGGGATTTTTTTACTCTTCCGGATTGATTGAGGGTTTTGAAACTATCTGTTTCTTTTTATTTATTTGTTTTTTTCCAAATGTATACGCTAACGCTGCGTATATTTTTTTCACCATTACACTATTAACCCATGTGGTACGAGTATTTAAATTATTTAAGCGTTTTCTATAATTTATTGAGCTCTGTCTATAATCCTTTCGTTTTCAGGATCATATGGGCTGTCTCGAACTATCTCTGCATTCCAAAATGCATCATCGATTTTTATCCTAAGCTTTGTGCCTACTTCAGAAAATGAGGACTTTACATAACCTATACCAATACTCCTTTTAAAATGTACTGAATATCCTGCTGAGGTTAATCTACCGAGCATTACCTCTTCCGTTTCATTATATAATGCTTCTCTTCCCCAAGGATCTATATCCTTTGGGCCATCTATAAGCAGTGTTATACAAGAAACATCGGTTTTCCTTTTCAGGAGGGCGTCTTTCCCTAAAAAGTTTTTGTTAATATCCACAAATCTACTGAGATTAGACTCGAATGGCCCAGCGTCTCTTCCAAGATCTGACCCAAATGCTTTGTAGGATTTTTCTTGTCTCAGCCAATTTTGTGCTCTTGCCCCAACCAATTTCAAATTAAACTCTTCTCCTGAACTCAGTAAGATATCCAGTAAGTAATTTTGCATTTCAATAGGATGATGAAGTTCCCAGCCGAGCTCACCTGTATAAGCTACTCTTAGAGCCCGAATGGGACACATACCAATTTCAATATCTCTGTATGAGAGCCAGGGAAACTCTTTGTTTGAAAGAGTTTTGTCTGGATCTTCACTTACAACTATTTTTTTTAAAAAACTTCTGGAATTTGGTCCTGCAATTGAAAATACACCCCATTGGCTGGTGCAATCATAAATGTTTACACTATCTAATTTGCTATTTGCCAGGGACTTGTGTAGATAATCAGAATCATATTCAGTCCAAGCACCAGCTGAAATTAGATAATAACTCTCCTCTGAAAGACAAACTATTGTATATTCAGTCCTGATAGTACCTAAAATAGATAAAGCATAGGTGAGATTAATTCTCCCCTCATTAGGCAATTTATTACAAGTAAACCAATCTAGAAACTTTCTTGCATTTTTCCCACTAACAAGATGTTTTGTGAAAGCGGTTGATTCAATTAGACCTAAACCCGATCGAATTGCTTCTGCTTCATTCTTTGAATGCTCCCACCACCCGCCTCTTCTAAAGCTTCTTGATTGCCTATCATCGAAGTCATTTTCAGCAAAATAATTGGGTCGCTCCCATCCATTAACCTGACCGAATTGCGCCCCTAATTCCTTTAACCTATTGTAAGATGGTGCCGTCCTTAAAGGTCGGCATGCTTCTCTCTCTTCGTCGGGGTGATGCAAGATAAAAACATGTTCATAGGCTTCTTCATTCTTTTTCATTGCGTATTGAGTAGTCATCCAATTCCCATATCTTCTTGGGTCTAGAGATCCCATATCTATTTCAGCTTCTCCATCAACAATCAATTGTGCTAGATAATAACCTGCTCCACCAGCAGCTGTTATGCCAAATGAAAATCCTTCAGCTATCCATGCATTTCTCAGACCGGGAGCTGGTCCTAGTAGTGGATTTCCATCTGGCGTGTAACAAATAGGTCCATTATAATCGTCTTTTATTCCAAGATTTTCGCTTGATGGAATCCTATGTATAAACGACATGTATTCTTTTTCTATTCTCTCTAAATCGAGTGGAAATAGATCGGCTCGAAAATTCTTTGGTACCCCGAATTCAAACTTTGCAGGGGCATTTTTTTCATATGGACCTAATATCCAACCTGCTCGTTCTTCTCTTACATACCACTTTGCGTCAGCATCACGAATTACGGGATGTTCTCCATTTTTTTCTCGATACTTTTCAAGTTTAGGATCTTTTTCCGTAACAATGTATTGATGCTCCACCGGAATTGCAGGAATTTTTATACCTAACTTCTTTGCTGTAGCTTGAGAATGGTTTCCTGTAGCAGTAATTAAGTGCTCGCATGAAAAAGATATCTCTTCATCATTATGAACAAGATTTCCTCCTTTCTCTTCCATATAATTGCACGATACTTTCCATTTATCTTTTTCAAAATTAAAATTTGTAGCTTCAATTTTTCTAATAATATCTACTCCGAGATTTCGCGATGCTTTCGCCATAACTTGTGTTACATCAGCAGGATTAATATAACCATCTGTCGGATGAAATATGGCTCCAACTAAGTCCGATGTATTGATTAAAGGCCACCTTTCCTTAATGTCTTTTGGGGTTAGCCACTCATATGGAATTCCCACTGTTTCGGCGGTTGATGCGTACAACTTATATTCATCCATTCTCTCACTCGTTTGAGCCATCCTTAAATTGCCAACTTGTGAGAACCCTACAGAAATTTCAGTTTGTTTTTCCAATAATGGATACAATTTTAGGGAATAGTCGTGTATGTGTGATGTGGCGTAGGACATATTGAAAAGTGGAAGAAGACCTGCTGCATGCCATGTGGAACCTGAAGTCAACTCGTCTCTTTCTAATAACAAGACATCCTTCAAACCTTTTAGGGCTAGGTGATATGCTATGCTTACCCCTACAACTCCACCACCAACTACTATAGCCTGATAATTAGTCTTCATATTCCCCCCAAAATTCTTCCCTTTTGTGAAAAAAAGGTTTAATAACACTTAGTCGCTGTTTTAATAATATTCTAAACCAGGTAACATAGATGTCTAACAAAAAGAAAGTTTTCATTAAGACCTATGGCTGTCAAATGAATGAATATGACAGTGACAAGTTGGTGTTGGACTTAGAAAAAAATCACTACGAACAAACAAGTGAAGTCCAAGAAGCAGATATGGTTTTGCTGAATACTTGTAATATTAGAGAGAAAGCTGCTGAGAAAGTCTATTCAGAACTTGGTAGAATAAAGAAATTTAAAGATCACAAAACTGATCTAAAAATTGGTGTAACTGGCTGCATAGCACAGGCAGAGTCTTTGGAAATATTTAAAAGACAGCCAGCAGTTGATTTTATCGTTGGCCCTCAATCATACCATAAATTCTCAGAGATTATTTCCAAGTTGAAGGATGGTGAGAGAAATATCATTGAAACTGGTTTTGAAGCTTCAGATAAATTTAATAGCATTGCTTCATTGGTAGGGAAGCCTAAACCTTCGGCTTTTATAACAATCCAAGAAGGCTGTGACAAATTCTGTACGTTTTGTGTCGTTCCATACACAAGAGGAAAAGAGGTGTCGAGAAGTCAAAACGATATTTTAAGTGAGATAAGAGAAAGCGCAAAAAAAGGTGTGAAAGAGGTAATTCTTTTAGGACAAAATGTTAATTCATATGATTTTGAGGGAATAAGTTTTTCATCATTGATTTATTCAATAGCGGAGATAAACGAGATCAAGAGGATTCGTTTTATGACTTCTCATCCAAGGGATATGACCGATGAATTGATAAAAGCTTTTGGCACAATTCCTAAATTGATGCCTTTTTTACATCTTCCAGTTCAATCAGGAAGCAATAAAATATTGAAGTCTATGAACCGGGGTCACATTGTTGAAGAATATGAAGAAATAATTAACAAACTAAGATACGTACGAAAAGATATTTGCTTTTCGAGTGATTTTATAGTCGGATATCCAGGTGAAACCGATAAAGACTTTCAAGACACCATTGATTTATGTGAAAAAGTTCAGTTTTCCCAAGCTTACAGTTTCAACTATTCGTCGCGACCCGGAACACCAGCTTCAAGAAAAGAAGATCTTGATGAGAATCTGAAAAAGACAAGATTGCACGTATTACAAGATGTATTAAATAAGCAACAAAAAACATTTCTCATGGGACAGAAAAATAGAAAACACCAGGTGTTGTTTGAAAAAATTGGCAGGGGAATTGACGAATATATTGGTAGAACTGAGCAATTTTCGCCCGTCACTGTGGTAAGTAAAGAGAATATGGTTGGAGAGATAAGTAGTGTAAAAATCAATTCAGTTATGTCACACTCTTTGAAAGGTGTTTTAAAATAAAATGTAACCGAAATATTGAATAATTTTCTCAAGGTAATAAGATACAAGAAATGAGGTTATTACATAAATAATATGGGTTTCATAGAAAGCTCAGATACTCTACGGTTCGGTTCTAACAAGTTACTAATAGAACTCTGTGGCCAACTAGATACAAATCTCTCTAAGATTGAAAGCTGGGCTGGGGTTCAGATAGTGCGTCGAGGAAATGCGTTATCAATCTACGGCGCTGAGGATGATTGTTATATTACAAGAAAGTTAATTAGTGATTTATATTCAGATCTTGAGCGTGGAAAAACGTTAGATGAACGTGAGTTGGACATTTATTTCCAGCAAATTGAAGATGAAAAAGTCAAACAACTTAAGAATAAAAAAGTAAGTGAAGAGGGTGTGAATAAAAAAGCAAATTTCTTAGAGATTAAAACTCAAAAAAAACTAGTGCAGGCTAAATCAAGTAACCAAAATTCTTTCATTAGCTCGATGCTAAGCAACGAGTTGGTCTTTGGAATTGGTCCAGCTGGAACTGGAAAAACATACCTAGCAATTGCAGTTGGTGTCTCTTTGTTTTCTCAAGGGATAGTCGAAAAAATTGTTTTAACAAGACCAGCTGTCGAGGCAGGAGAAAGGTTAGGTTTTCTACCAGGTGATATGAAAGAAAAAGTCGATCCATACATGCAACCTCTTTACGATGCTTTGAATGATTTTTTGCCCGTAAAAGTTGTAGAAAAAATGTATGAAAGGGGCTCAATAGAGATAGCACCATTAGCCTTTATGCGAGGAAGGACGCTAAAAGATTCATTTATCGTTTTAGACGAGGGCCAAAATGCCTTACCCTCTCAGATGAAAATGTTTTTAACGAGACTCGGTGTAGGTTCAAGAATGGTTGTTACAGGAGATATAACTCAAATCGATTTGCCTAAAGGATTTAAGAGTGGGTTGGTTGAAGCATCTGAAGTGTTGTCAAAAATTAAAGAAATTGATTTTATTAAATTCAAAGATGTGGATGTCGTAAGACATTCCTTAGTGAGAAAAATAGCTAGAGCTTACGAAAAAAATGCAATACAAAGCTAAAACTCTGAATAAAAAGAAATGACGGTTAGAGTATCAGTAAATTACAATGATTACAGATGGAAACGCTTTGACTTAACCAGTAAAGTTAGGTTATTGATGTCTAAAACTATTCAAATTCATCAGATAAGTTTAAGTGATTTTTCACTATCGATTCTAGCTTGCAGTGATACCAAGATCAAAGAGCTTAATAAAAAATACAGAAAAAAAAATAAAGCAACGAACGTTTTAGCATGGCCTGCGACGCGTTGTTTTTTTTACCTGGCTCAAGATTATCAATCGTACAGTAAAAATAATTATTTGTTTTTAGGAGATATAGCAATATCTTACGAGAGGTGTTCGAGAGAAGCATCTTCCCAGAAGATAAATTTCAACATATACTGCTACAAACTTTTAGTACACGCAATACTCCACTTGTTGGGTTATGATCATGATATATCTGTTAGGACTTCAAGAATGCAGTTGATGGAGACTAGGGTCTTAAATTCTTGTCTGACAAACAGACCTAAGTTTAATAAAATTTAATTAGAGTTTAATTTTAATGTTAAAGTTAGTTGTGACAAAATATTTAGAAGGATTGTTTTTTACAAAAAATCCCACTGAGAAGAAAATTCTAGAGCCATCGGACAAACTTATTGCTCAAAAAGAAATATCTTTCAATCTACATAATCAGAGAGTGGATGACGTGGCCATACCAAAAGCAGATATTGTGGCTGCACCTGACAAAATTACCTTGTCCGAACTAACAAAAATATTCAGAGAATCCAACTTGACTAGGTTGCCTATTTTTAAAAGTACGCTTGATAACCCAATTGGTTTTGTGCATTTGAAAGATCTGGCTCTTAGAAACGGATTTGGTAAACAGAAAAAATTCAATATTACTGATTTAATTAGACCTTTGATATATGTACCCCCTTCCATGACATTGGGGACTCTCTTGCAAAAAATGCAGGCTGAGCGAATTCATATGTCACTTGTTATTGATGAATATGGAGGTGTCGAGGGGCTGCTTACGATTGAAGATCTTTTAGAGCAAATAGTTGGTGAAATTAATGATGAACATGAACTCAAAGAAGACCTTTTGTGGAGTAAAGAAAAAGAGAACGTTTTTATTGTGAATGCTAGGCTTAATTTAGAGGATTTCAAAACACAGTCCGGTGTAGATCTAACAAAAAAAAGAAATGGTGAAGAATACGATACTATCGGAGGCTTAGTATTTAATATCACTAACCGAATACCTTCCCGAGGTGAAGTTGTAATAGATTCCTCAGGAAATGAATTTTCAGTATTAGAAGCGGACCCTCGAAGCATAAAAAGGTTAAGGCTAAATTTGAGAGCTTGATTTGTGATATCTAGTATAATAACAGTGTCAAAGTCCGTTTTTTTGAGATTTTTTTTAATGGGCTTTGCATTAGCCTTTGCGCAAGAGCCCTTCAACATACCCTATTTAACTTTTTTAGTGTTGCCTTTGGTTTCTTTTCTGGTCCTAAGATCTCTAAAAACCTCGAAGCAGTACTTATTAAGTGGATTCGCCTTCGGTCTTGGTTATTTCGGGTTAACGTTCATTTGGATAATCAACCCCTTCTTGGTTGATTATCCAAAGAATATTTGGCTAGCTCCTTTTGCCTATATCGTTTTTGTTTCATCACTTTCTTTTTTTTGGGCCTTAGCATTTTATCTTTCTAAGTGTTTGATGAGAGATGAGAAAGACAACCGAAAAAAAATATTTTGTTTGTCTGTTATTTTTGCAGTAGCTGAATTGTTTAGATGTTATTTGTTTTCAGGTTTTCCATGGGGGATATTATCTTACGCTTGGATAGATACTCCGGTATCCGTTTTTGTTACTTGGTTTGGGCCTTATATTTTTAATTCGATGATTATTATAGTTGGGTTTAATTTATTTTATTCTTCTCTGCCCAATGATATCTTTAAGGTTATTTTCCTTATTACGGCGCTTTTGGGTTTACAGAATAAATATTTAGAAAATGACTTTGATGAAATTAGTGAACGTCTGAATATAAGATTAGTTCAACCTAATATCAAACAGAAAGATAAGTGGAAAAAGGAGAATGAATCTGATCATATTAAAATATTAATTGACTTAAGCAATAAAAGTCCAAAGCCTGATCTAGTTGTTTGGCCTGAAACCTCGGTTTACTGGCTTCCAGAAGAAAATCCAGAAAAACTCAAATTTATAGCTGAAAAAGTGAAATCTCCATTGATATTTGGAGCTTTACGGTTCAACAGAGATAATAAAAAATTATTTAATGCAGTGTTTTTGATTAATAGAGAAGGAAAAATCAAGAGTATTTATGATAAAACATTTTTGGTACCTTTTGGGGAATATTTTCCACTAAAAGGCTTGCTAAAATTCTTGAATATCTTCAATAATAGTTACCGTTTGATTGATGGCTTCAGTAGTGGCACGGGTTTGACGTTAATTAAAAATTCAGGTCTGCCAAACCTTCTCCCGCTCATTTGTTATGAAGCATTGTTTTCAAATGAAATTTTAGGAAAAGTTAAAGAGGCAAAGTGGATATTAAACATAACGAATGATGCATGGTTCGGAAATGGTGGTGGCCCAAAACAACACTTAAATATTGCGAGAATGAGAGCTTTGGAGAATAATATTCCCTTAATAAGGGTTTCGAATAATGGTATTTCTGCCAAGATTTCTCAGAATGGAACAATCGAAAAATTTATTCCACTGAACAAAAAGGGGTCTTTAGATGTTCAGCTTAGTCTGAGAGTAAAAAGAGAAAGTACATATTACGCAAATATTGGGAAAAACGTATCAGCTTACTTTCATTTAATGCTTTTATTGCTTCCTCTTTTATATTATTCAGTGTTCAATAATAGAAAAAAGGGAGAACAAAGTGGCTAGAAAAAATTACATGTTCACTTCTGAATCAGTTTCGGAAGGTCATCCAGACAAAATATGTGATAGAATTTCTGACGCAGTTTTAGATTTCTGTTTAAAAAAAGATAGCCTTGCTAGAGTAGCATGTGAAACTTTTGCCACGACAAACACTGTTGTAGTAGGAGGTGAAGTAGGGCTTAGATCTGAATCAGATTCTCAGTCTCTTGCCTCCGAAATAAAGTCTCTTGTCAAAAATGTAGTAAAAGAAATTGGTTATGAGCAGGATGGATTTCACTGGAATAAGTTAAATGTATCAAACTTTATACACCAACAATCTAGCGATATTTCTCGGGGAGTTGATAGAGATGGAGCCGGTGATCAGGGTATAATGTTTGGGTATGCAGTAAATGAAACAGAGGAGTTAATGCCTGCACCAATACATTATTCTCATTTAATTTTGAAATCTCTGGCGGACGCGAGGCATAGAAAGTTAGCTACTAGTTTGGGACCAGACTCTAAATCTCAACTTACAGTGAAGTACGATAATGGAAACCCGGTCAGCGTTGATTCAATCGTTTTGTCCACTCAGCATATTGATCCATCGCTTTCCTCCCAGGATGTAAAAGAAATAGTAGAGCCATATATCCTGGGAGTAATACCGGATCAATGGATTTCTAAGGATACTGTTTGGCATATAAACCCTACAGGAAAATTTGTAATTGGGGGTCCTGATGGTGATGCAGGCTTGACGGGTAGAAAAATTATAGTGGATACTTATGGTGGAGCAGCTCCACATGGTGGAGGGGCATTTTCTGGTAAGGACCCAACTAAGGTCGATCGATCTGCAGCTTACATTGCTCGATATTTAGCCAAAAATATTGTAGCTTCCGGGGTCGCTCCAAAATGTCTTATTCAACTTTCTTATGCAATTGGGGTTGCAGAACCATTATCAATTTACGTAGACACTTATGGAACGGGAACTAACTATGAGAAAAAATTGGAGGAGATCTTACCAAAAATAGTAGATTTATCTCCGAAGGGCATAATCGAAAAGCTTGGTTTAAGAAAACCTATTTATGAAAAAACAGCATCCTATGGACATTTTGGAAGAACACCTGAGATTGATGGTGGTTTTTCTTGGGAAAAAATAGATCTTGTAGATGATTTAGCAAAACATCTTTAATAAGAGAAAGTTTTTGTCAGAATTAAAAAATATTCCAAGCTTTAGGTTGATAAAAACTTTTGGGCGATTGAAGGGAAGGTCTCTTTCAAAAAACCAAAAGTTTGGTTTGAGTATGCTTAAAGAAAAGTATGATGGCTTTTTAGACACAAAAAAAAAAATTTGGCTAGAAGTTGGCTTTGGGAATGGACATCACCTTGTAGAGCTAGCAAAAAGAAATTGCGATAAACTTATCGTAGGTAGTGAAGTATACGAAAATGGAGTTGCGACTACATGTTTTTCTCTATTTCAAAACAAAATAGAGAATGCAAGAGTTTTTCATGGAGATGCGAGAGAGTTGCTGCATTTGTTTGAACATGAAGTTTTTGACAGGTTATATTTTTTGTTCCCAGATCCATGGACAAAAAAAAGGCATAGATCAAGACGGCTGCTCTCATCACCCAATATTGAATATTTTTCTAAAATTTTAAAATCAAAGGGCTATATTTGTATTGCTACTGATGTAGAAGATTATTTTTTGGAAATTGAAAATACTTTTTCAAAATTATACCAATTTCAAAAGCTACATGTTTTACCCAAAGAAAAAAATTTAAAGTTCTTTTTAGATTTGAAAACGAAATATGAGCAAAAAGCAATTAGCAAAGGGGGTACCCCTTCTTATCTTGTTTACAAAAAGGTGTAATACTGCTAACTCTTCAGTGGAATATGAGTTCTAAGCGGATGATAAAAGTACAAAGATCCAAAAAACTGTCTGGTTTTGTTTCAATACCGGGCGACAAATCCATCTCACATAGAGCTATCATTTTTGGCTCTCTTTGTGTTGGTAAAACAACAATAACAGGATTACTAGAATCTGAGGATGTTAAAAGAACTATTGAAGCGGTCAGACAACTCGGAGCTAAAGTGGAAAAAAAAAATGGTAAATGGGAGGTTTATGGTTTTGGAGTTGGGGGATTTACAAGTCCCGAAAATGTAATTGATTGTGGAAACTCAGGAACAACTTGCCGATTGCTAATGGGAGCTATTTCAACAACTCCAATATCCGCAATATTTGTTGGTGATAAGAGTTTATCTCAAAGACCTATGGATAGAATAATAGAACCCTTGAGTGAGATAGGTGTCAAATGCACTGCAAGAGAGGGATCTTTTTTACCAATAACTTTAGAGGGCACATCGAGCGCTATTCCACCTGACTTTGAGTCGAGGGTTGATTCTGCTCAGGTAAAATCTGCGGTGCTCCTAGCAGGCCTAAATAGTCGCGGTACAACAAAATATGTCGAAAAGACTTTGACGCGGGACCATACTGAAAGAATGTTAATGTTTTTTGGAGGCAAAATAAAAAGTGAGAAAACTGATAATGGATATGTACATTATCTACAAGGATTACAGGAGCTAAAGCCACAAGAAATTACAGTTCCCTCAGATCCATCATCTGCGTCTTTCTTTATAGCCGCCGCTTTGATGGTAGAGGGCTCAGATATTACAATAAAGAATATCTGTATGAATGAAACAAGAATAGGTTTTCTGAAAGTCATAGATAAGATGGGGGCCAGTATAGAGGTTAATAATAAAAAAACTATTTGTGGCGAGCCCATAGCAGATGTGAGAGTAAAATCCTCGAGGCTAAAAGGTGTGAAAGTGCCAAAAAGTCTCGTTCCTTCAATGATTGACGAGTTCCCTATTTTAGCCGTATTGGCGGCTTTAGCCGAAGGTGAAACTGAAATGAAGGGAATAGAGGAGCTTAAAGTAAAAGAGAGTGACAGGATTTTTTCAATGGCGAAAGGGTTGAGGGACTGTGGGGTCAATGTTTTTTTTGGAGATGACTATATGACTGTCAAAGGAACGAGGGAAGTACGAGGAGGCCAACTAATAAATACATTCAGTGATCATAGAATAGCTATGTCATTTATGTGTCTGGGCCAAGTAACCCAAAAACCTATTGAAATTAGTGAGTCTGCTTCAGTAGGCACAAGCTTTCCTGGATTCGTTGAAAAGTTTAAGGAAATTGGAGCAAACCTATCAAGTCAAACAAGCCGATAATAATTGCTGTAGACGGTCTTTCAGCTTCTGGGAAAGGTACGATTGGAAAGTTAATAGCTAAACATTGTAATTTTCATTACCTTGATACTGGCCTTCTTTATCGTGCAGTAGCACAGAGACTTTTAGAGTCAAAAAACACTAGTTCACTTGATGAAGCACTTTATTTCGCAAAAAATTTAGAGTTTAAAGATTTAGATAACCCAGAGCTAAGGTCTGAGAATTGTGGCAACTTAGCCAGTAGACTTGCAGAGAACGATAGAATAAGACGCGAACTCATTTTATTTCAAAGAAATTTCCCTAACGAAAAGGTTGGAGCAGTTTTAGACGGAAGGGATATAGGTAGTGTTATCTTCCCTGATGCTAAAATTAAGTTTTTTATTACTGCAGATTTAACAGAAAGAGCTCGACGGCGCAGAGAGGACTATAAAAAAATGGGACAAGACTATTCCGTAAGAGATATTATCGAGAAGCTGAAGGAAAGAGATAAAAGAGACAAAAATAGAAAAGTTTCGCCCCTGATTTGTGTCCCAGATGCAATTGTTTATGATAACTCTGAAATCTCCTTAGAAGATTTGAATAAAGAAATTATTGAAATTGTGGAAAAAAAGTATAAAAGTCTAAATCTTAATATGAATATTAAGAAAATGTGTTAAATGACCCAGTCTTTTTAAGGAGATAGTTAATGGAAACAGCTAACAATATGGCTGAATTTGAAGCCCTACTCGAGAAGAGTTTTGAGAATGGGACACCTAAAGAAAATACTGTTGTAAATGGTACAATAATCGCTATTGAAGCAGGCCAAGCCATTATTGATATTGGCTATAAAATGGAAGGTCGTGTTGATGTTAGAGAATTCACAACTGCTACGAACAAAGATGGAGAACTAAAAATTGGTGATCAGGTAGAAGTATACCTTGAGCGCGTTGAGAATGCTAAAGGTGAAGCTGTTGTTAGCAGGGAAAAGGCTAGACGAGAAGAGGCCTGGGATAAATTAGAGAAGGCCGCAAAAACAGAAGAAAGGGTTGATGGTATAATTTTTGGTAAAGTAAAGGGTGGTTTTACGGTTGATCTAGACGGAGCAATTGCGTTCTTGCCCGGTAGTCAAGTTGATGTACGTCCTATAAAAGACACAATGCCTTTGATGAACGTTCCTCAACCATTTCAAGTTTTAAAGATGGATAGAAAACGAGGAAATATAGTAGTGTCTAGGAGAGCAGTTTTAGAAGAGTCTCGTGCAGAACAGAGAGCAGAGCTGGTTGGAAATTTAGCTGAAGGGAACACTGTTGACGGCATAGTAAAAAATATAACTGACTATGGTGCTTTCGTTGATCTGGGTGGAATGGATGGTCTCCTACATGTAACAGATATTGCTTGGAAGAGAATTAATCATCCATCTGAGGTATTGACTTTGGGAGACTCTATTAAAGTTCAAATTATAAAAGTTAATAAAGAAACTAATAGGATAAGTCTTGGAATGAAGCAACTGGAGGATGATCCATGGGCTGACGTTGAGGCGAGATTTCCATTAGGTTCAAATCAGAAGGGAACAGTAACAAATATAACAGACTATGGCGCTTTTGTTGAATTAGATGCGGGTGTAGAGGGCCTTGTACATGTATCAGAAATGTCATGGACAAAGAAGAATGTCCATCCAGGTAAGATATTATCGACTAGCCAGGAAGTGGAGGTTATGGTTCTTGAGCTAGATAAGGAGAAGAGAAGAGTAAGCTTAGGGCTTAAACAAATTCAAGGAAATCCTTGGCAGAATTTCGCGCAGTCAAATACATTAGGCGCTGTTCTTGAAGTTGAAATAAAGAACATAACTGAGTTTGGACTATTTGTAGGTCTGGGTAATGACATAGACGGAATGATCCATCTTTCAGATTTGAGTTGGGAAAAAACAGGAGAAGAAGCACTCAAGGAGTATAGAAAAGGAGATGTTGTAAAAGCGAAAGTAACAGATATAGACGTTGAAAAAGAAAGGATTGCATTATCGATGAAGGCGCTAGAACGAGACCCTTTTGATGACATTTCAAAAACGATTAAAAAGGGTAGTACCCTAACAGCAATAGTTTCAAAGGTCGATGAAGCAGGAATTGAAGTTGATTGTGACGGAGCTAAAGGGTTTATAAAACGCTCCGATCTATCAAGAGACCGAAATGAACAGAGGCCAGAAAGGTTTTCTGAAGGAGACAAAATTGATGCGAAAGTGGTTAATCTGGACAAATCTTCAAGAAAAATGAGTCTTTCAATTAAGGCATTAGAGCTAGCAGAGGAAAAAGAAGCGGTTGAACAATATGGTTCAACAGATTCTGGCGCCTCTCTGGGCGATATCCTTGGTGCAGCGCTTAAAGATCAAGATAAAAAAAGCTAATAGATGTCCATTGAGGCAGAGGTTTTCGAGCAGGCGAAAAAAAGAGCTAGAAGAAATGGATTCTTATTTGCATTACTTTTGGTAATCTTAGTTTTTTTAACGCTTATAATTATAAATAGCTTTTTAGAGCTTGAAAGAAGGGGTCCGCACATAGCAAGAATAAAAATTGATGGACCAATCTCTAATGATGTTAATTTTAATAGACTTATTTACGATTTGGGGGAAAACCCAAATGTAAAGGCTTTGATCGTCCATATCAATAGTCCGGGTGGTTCTGTTGTTGGAGCAGAGTCTATGTTTGTTGCCTTATCACAACTGAGTAAAGAAAAGCCATCTGTGTCTGTGCTCGGTGAGACAGCTACCTCTGGCGGATATTTAATCGCTGTAGCGACGGACCAAATAATATCACGGTCAAATACATTAACTGGATCTATAGGAGTAATACTTCAATACCCGAATTTATCTAAACTACTTAAGAATATTGGAATTGATATAAATACTTTAAAATCGTCGGATCTAAAGGCGTCGGTTAATTTATTCGAAAAACCAACACCCAAGGCAATTGAGGAACATAAACAACTAATAAATGAGACGTTTTTATGGTTTAAGGATTTAGTTGCTAAAAAAAGGAAGTTGTCAGATATTAACTTAGAAAAAGTATCTCATGGAGGCGTCTTTACAGGCAGAAAAGCCAAAAAACTAGGTCTAGTCGATCTCATTGGAGGCGAAAAGGAAGCTGTGAAATATTTAGAAGAAAAAAAAGATATTAGTGGGCTTCCCTTGGTAGATTGGGTTCATTTCAAAGAAAGCTCATCAGTCTTTGATCTGATTTTCCGAGAAGGTGACATATCAAGTTTGGGTAACAAACTTTTATCAAATACTGGTTTTAGATTATACTCAATTCTTTTCTGATGATTATAATTTTGTATACTGGTAAGAAAATCTAAAAGGTAGAAAATGATTAAATCAGATTTGATAAAAAAGCTGGCAGAAGACAATCCGCACTTATACTACAGAGATGTAGAAAAAATCGTGAGTACTATTTTTGATGAGATCATAATAGCATTAGAGAATGGAAACAGAGTGGAATTGCGTGGGTTTGGTGCTTTTTCAACTAAACAGAGGAAAGCAAGAAGAGCAAGAAATCCAAAAACTGGTTCTGATGTAAATGTTGATCAAAAAACGGTTCCTTTTTTTAAGTGTGGTAAGGGTCTTAGGCAGAAACTAAACGAAGCTTAATTTATGAAGCTTGGGCGCTATATTTTAGGTCTTTTTTTATTGGCTTTATTTACATTATTTGCTTTAACTAATGATGATTCAGTAAGAATAAACTTCCCTGACATACTATTTGGAAATCGTGAAAAGAGCATATATCTGCCAGTCTACTTGTTGACGTTTTTAGCAATATTTGTCGGAGTGATAATTGGAGCTATGATCGAATATTTGAGGAATTTCAAGATGCGAAGGGCGTATAATGAAAATAACAAAAAGCTTTTTAAGATTGAAAAAGAATTGCAGAAGAGCAAAGACAAGTTTTTGACAGAAGAGGAAAAGATTTTAAACCTTTTAGACTAACCGATGAAATATTCAATTAAAATCTGTGGTATCACATCTGAAAAAGACCTAAAGGCAGCTCAACAGCTTGGAGCTAATTTTGTAGGGTTTGTTCTTGTAGAAAAATCAAAGAGATTTATTAACTTAAAAAAATTAGAGTTACTTTCCAAATTAGTGAGCAAACCTTTGAAATCGGTTGCTTTGTTGGCAGATCCTTCAGATGATCTTCTAGAGAAACTTCTCTCAAAATCTAAAGTGGATTATATTCAACTTCATGGAGACGAATCGCCTGAGAGAGTTGAAGAGATAGCGAAGATAACTAAAGTTCCTTTGATAAAAGCCATTGGAGTTGAAAAGAACAGTGATCTCCTTAATATTAGATATTATGAGAGATTTGCAGACTACATGCTGCTGGACTCAAAAATAAAAGAAAGTGGCCATTTGAAAGGAGGAAGAGGAATTAGCTTTAATTGGAATATTATTAAAGGATTTAATTTCAACAAGCCTTGGTTTTTAGCTGGAGGACTTAATGCAAATAATGTTATAGATGCAATGAAGGTAACTGGAGCTAAAATGTTAGATGTTTCCACTGGAGTAGAAACTAATCCAGGAAAAAAAAGTTTTGACAAAATGAGAAAATTTATTGGAAGGGTTAATGGAGAATTTATTTAAAGACACAGGATCAAATAGTTTCCGGAATGGGCCCGATGATAAGGGCCGCTTTGGGGATTATGGAGGTCGATTTGTTTCTGAGACGCTAATGCCTTTGATTATCAAATTAGAGAAAAGTTATCAAGAGCTTAAAAAAGACGATGAATTCTGGAAAGAATATGAGGACTTGTTAAACAATTACGTTGGGAGACCAAGTCCGATGTACTTTGCAGAGAGACTTACTTCGTATCTGAATGGGCCAAAGATATATTTTAAGCGAGATGAATTGAATCATACCGGGGCGCATAAAATAAATAATGTGATTGGACAAATATTATTAGCGAAAAGAATGGGGAAAAAAAGAATTATTGCTGAAACAGGTGCTGGCCAACATGGTGTGGCAACGGCAACCGTTTGCGCCAGGTTTGGCTTAGAGTGTATCGTTTTTATGGGAGAGACAGATGTTAAGAGGCAAGCCCCAAATGTTTTTAGGATGAAATTACTAGGAGCAAATGTAAGGTCGGTTACCTCTGGTAGAGGAACACTTAAGGATGCTATGAATGAAGCCTTAAGAGATTGGGTTTCAAATGTGGACAGCACTTTCTATTGTATAGGGACAGTTGCGGGGCCTCATCCATATCCTAAAATGGTAAGAGATTTTCAATCAATAATTGGACGTGAAGCTAGGCTTCAACTCGAAAAAATGGAAGGCAGAAAACCGGATACTATAGTAGCTTGTATCGGAGGTGGCTCAAACGCCATAGGACTCTTCCATGAGTTTTTGGACGATAAAGATATTGAAATAATCGGAGTAGAGGCAGGCGGAGAAGGTATAGATAATAGAATGAAACACGCAGCTTCATTGACAGGAGGCTCTCCTGGTGTGCTTCATGGAAATAAAACCTATTTACTGCAAGACACTGATGGGCAAATAATTGAAGGACATTCTATATCTGCGGGTCTCGATTATCCAGGTATAGGTCCAGAACATGCATGGCTAAATGATCTTGGCAGAGTAAAATATGTATCTGTAACTGACTCTGAGGCGATCGGTGCATTCACTCTATGCTCCAAGTTAGAAGGAATCATTCCAGCATTGGAACCTAGCCACGCGTTGGCTTACGTTATAAAGATCGCTCCTACACTACCCAAAGATAAAATAATTCTGCTGAATATGTGTGGAAGGGGAGACAAAGACATCTTCACGGTTGCTGAAAGGTTAGAGGTTTCTCTGGATAGCTAAACTGGGTTCTTTTGAATTATTTTTTCAAAATCATCGCAGAGGTTTTTAATTAAAATTTTAGCTCTAGCACTCTCATTTTTTGAGAAATTTGATAGCACAAAAGAGGAAACTTCTTCTTTAACCCTGGGACGTCCTATGCCCATGCGTATTCTGTTAAAATCTTTGGTTCCCAAATGTTGTGATATAGATCTAACACCTTTATGCCCCGCATCACCTCCCCCGAGTTTTAATTTTGTATCTCCAAAACTTAGATCAATATCATCATAGATGACGAATATATTTTTCTCACTAATTTTAAAAAATTGTTTAAACTTTGCTACACAAATACCCGACAGGTTCATAAACGTCTGCGGTTTCAATAAAATAATTTTCTCAGACCCAAAATATTTGGTTGCGAATAAGCCATCAAGTTTACTTTTCCACGCCTCAAACTTGTAGTATTCAGACAAACTATCTAATGCCATAAACCCTAAGTTATGTCTGTTATTCAGATACTCTGAACCAGGGTTTCCAAGACCAATGATTAACTTCACTACCTAAGTTTATCCAATTTACTCTGGAGAGGTTTCTTCTTTTTCTTCTTCACTTGTATCAGCAGCTGAATCACCAGTATCTGAGCTCTCATTTTCACTTGACTTCAATCCACTTGGAGCCTGGATATTTGCGACAACAAAGTCTCTTCCTTTTATTGTAGTCTCTGTACCAGAAGGAAGAACTATATTTGATATAGTAATGGTATCACCAACCTCAAAATCTTTTATGTCTACCTCCAAGGCTGATGGAATCTCCATAGCATTAACCAGCAATTCTACTTCAGGTCTTACAACGGTCAAAACGCCTCCCCTCTTTATTCCCTTACAAATATCCTGATTATGAAAAACAACGGGTATAAATAGTTTGATGCGAGCGGTTTTTGACAAGCGCATAAAATCTAGGTGAGTAGGAAGGTCTTTCACAATATGTTTTTGAATGTCTCTACAGATTACTTGCATTGTTTTCCCCTCCACTGTGAGGTTAATCAGCGTCGACATAAACCTACCTGCATTTAGCTTTTTTAATAATTCATTGAACTTAACATTAATATTTAAAGGCTCCTCAGATCCCCCATAAATAACGCCAGGTATAAGGTCATTCCTCCGTGCCTCTCTCGCAGCTCCTTTTCCAACGCTTTCTCTTACAGTTGCTGATAAAGACAAATCATCTGCCATCTTGGTAATCCTAAATAATCTCTAATAGAGTTCATATCTTACTTCAGTCTGAAGGTCAAAATTTTTTTAGTTAAAATGAACGGATTTTGATAGACTAATTATAAAATCAGATACGTCACGCTCAGTAGCTCCTTTTTGAATTTTTTCTAGAATGGCTGAGCCAACCACGACTCCATCAGCTGCTAGAGAGATTGCTTTTGCATCTTCCGGAGATTTTATTCCAAAACCAACACATACGGGTAAATGGGTGTGACCTTTTATTCTATCTACCTCGCTTGCAACGATTTGTTTTACCGGAACTTTAGTTCCAGTAACGCCTGCTACTGAGACATAATAAAGAAAGCCACTTGAATTGTTTAAAAGCGAAAGTAGGCGTTTGTTATCACTGGTGGGTGTAAGCAATCTAATGAAATGGAGGTCATGATTTAAACAATAAAAACATAATTCGCTATCCTCTTCAGGGGGTAAATCAACTATTATAAGTCCATCGACTCCAAGAGACTTAATTTTTTTAACGAAATTTTCTGAGCCAAACTTGTGTATAGGATTGTAATAACCCATCAAAATTATAGGGGTATCTCGGTCATTTTTTCTAAAACACTCAATCATTTGGTACAAGTTTTCCATCTTAAAACCGGCCTCTAACGCTGCATGTCCTGCATCCTGAATGATTTTTCCATCAGCCATTGGGTCTGTAAATGGCATGCCGATTTCGATAATATCTGCTCCAAGCTGTGGCAATTTATTCAGTAGTTTTTTTGAGTAACTGATATTTGGAAAGCCTGCCATTATGAATGGTATGAACGCTTTTTGATCTTCAACAGTCAATTGATGAAATTTTTTATTAAGTCTTGACATGATTACTCGATTTAAATTATTCACAAACCTTATTCTTTTTAGACTACTAATTAAGATTAGTTAAGCGTTTTTTATTGTAATCAACCGTACAGGGGAATAAATAAAATGGGATTTAAGACAGGAATTATTGGTCTTCCTAATGTGGGAAAGTCAACATTATTTAATGCTCTAACAAAGTCAAATAGTGCGCAAGCGGCAAACTTTCCATTCTGTACGATAGATCCAAATATTGGTGAGGTTATGGTTCCAGACCATAGGCTTATAGAGCTTTCAAAAATATCTGTATCTAAAGAAACGATCCCAACAAAAATGACGTTTATAGATATCGCTGGTTTAGTAAAGGGGGCTTCAAAGGGCGAGGGATTGGGGAATAAGTTTTTGGCAAATATAAGAGAATGTGACGCATTGGCTCACGTTACAAGATGCTTTGAAGATGAAAATGTAACTCATGTAAACAACGTGATTGATCCTGTTGCTGATATAGATATTATTGACACCGAGCTTTTATTGGCGGATTTGGAAAGTGTAACAAAGCAAATAGAAAGCTTCAAAAAAAGATCTGGAAAGAAGAACGATGAAGTTCTGAGCCTTGCATTTCTAGAGAAAGCGATGGAAATTTTAGAGAGTGGAATGCCAATTAGACAAGGAGTTTTTCTAGAAGATGAATTAAAAATGTTGCGTTTATCTCAATTTTTAACCTCAAAGCCTATTTTGTTTATCTGTAATGTTGACGAAAATAGTATTAAAGGAGGAAATGAATACTCAAAAAAAGTAGAAGCTTTAGCAAAGACCTTGAAGGCCCCAGCTCTAAATATCTCAGTCTCGATTGAACAAGAGCTGAGCGAAATATCTAATGAGTATGAGCTCAAAGAATTTTTGCTTGATATGGGAATGAATTCTACTGGACTGGAGAAATTAATACATGCCGGATACGGTCTCTTAGGTTTATGTACATATTTTACTTCTGGCCCAAAGGAAACCAGAGCCTGGACAGTTCCTAATTCTACTCTTGCTCCAGACGCAGCTGGGAAAATACATACTGATTTTAAAAAAGGTTTTATAAGGGCGGAGACAGTAAGTTATTCTGATTTCTTATCGGCTGGCGGATGGTTGAGAGCTAAAGAATTAGGAAAGGTAAGGAGTGAAGGAAAAGACTACTCGGTTAAAGACGGTGATATTATGAATTTTCTATTCAGTAATTAAGTTTTAATATTCAATTTTTGTTAGGTATAGGCCACTAGACGGAGCCAATGCGGCACATTGACTTCGCTCTTTAGACAACAATATTTCTTGTATTTTTTTCGGTCCCCACTTACCACAGCCAACTCTTCCTAAGCAACCTACAATACTTCGAACCTGATGGTGCAGAAAGGATTTTGCTGTAAAATTTAAGTGATAAATTATACCATCTCTAATCTCTTCAGAATTAATATTAATTGTGTCTATTGTTTTTACAGGGCTAGGTGCTTGACAAATTGATGATCGAAAAGTTGAAAAATCATGCTTACCTAAAAGGTAATTTGCGGCTAACTCCATGTTCGGAATATTTAAGCTTTTTCTTATATGCCAGTATTGACTTCTCTCAAACGTTAAATCTGTTTTTCTAGAAAAAATCTTATATGTATAATGTCGCTTTACAGCAGAAAAGCGCGCGTGAAAATCTTTACTAACAATCTTAGCGTTTAATATCGAAATTGGATGTTTTTTAAGGTAATAATTTATTGCATTTTGTATCGTCTCACAATCGCGTTTAATTGCTAAGTCGACGTGAGCAACCTGGCCGATAGCATGCACTCCGGCGTCTGTTCTCCCTGCTCCAACAAAATTTTCACAATTTACATCAAGTTTTCTTATCGCCTCAAATATTACCCCTTGTACGGTGGTTATATTATTTTGCAATTGCCATCCGTGGAATGGCGAACCATCGTATTCTATTGTTAGAGCATACCTAAACATATTTTTAGTTTACAAAACTGTTCCATTTTCGAAAAACAAAATCTCCGAGAAAAATATTTAATTGTATATCAACTATTTTTCTAATAAATAACTAATAAAAACTAAATATTAAAATGTCATCAAACGATAAAGATTATAAAGAAACCCTATTCTTACCAAATACAGATTTCCCAATGAGAGCCAATCTACCTGAAAGGGAAAAAGAGTGGCTAGACCGTTGGGAAAAATTAAATATTTACAAGAGACTTAGAAAGGACTTTGGAAATAGGAAGGATTTTGTTCTTCACGATGGACCCCCATATGCAAATGGAAACCTGCATATTGGGCATGCGTTGAATAAGATTCTGAAAGATTTTGTAGCAAGAAGTCAACAAGTTTTGGGTAATAACAGTATTTATGTTCCTGGTTGGGATTGTCATGGTTTACCTATTGAATGGAAAATAGAGGAGAAATATAGAGAAAAAGGAAAGTCTAAAGAAGAGGTTCCCATAAATAAGCTTCGTGAAGACTGTAGAAACTTTGCAAGTCACTGGATAGAGATTCAAAAAGAAGAATTTAAAAGACTAGGAGTAACGGGTGATTGGGATAATCCATACTCAACTATGGACTATAAAAGTGAAGCGGTAATCTCTGAAGAGTTTGTAAAACTGGTAATGAAGGGGGTTGTTTACAGGGGATCGAAACCCGTGATGTGGTCTCCAGTGGAGAAAACAGCTCTTGCAGAGGCAGAGATTGAGTATAGAGATCACCGCAGCACGACTATTTGGGTTAGGTTTAGTGTGGTCTCCGATGTTTTAAAGGGATCTGATATTATCATATGGACCACAACACCATGGACCATACCTTCAAATAAGGCTGTAGCTTTCAATAAAGCGATCAAATATGGGCTTTACGAGATAGAAGAAGTTCAAGATGAAAGCTGGGCTAAGCCAAAAAACACCATAATACTTGCTAATAAGCTTGCAGAAGAGACGATGGAAAAATGTAGGGTTACAAAGTACAAAAAAATAAGAGAATTGAGTTCCAAAGATCTTAATGACATTAACTTAAGCCACCCATTTTCAAATCTTGAAGGAGCTGAGTCCTTTTGGAATTATTCTATTCCCCTAGTCGAAGCGGACCACGTTACCGACGACGCTGGAACTGGTTTTGTTCATATTGCACCAAGCCATGGTGCAGAAGACTTTGAAGTTTTCCTTAAACGTGGTTGGTTATCTCGTATGACGAATAATGTTGAGGATGATAGCAGCTTTGCAAACACTGTCCCATTTTTTAAAGGCTTACAAATATTCAACAAAAAGGGAAGAGAGGGTGAAGCTAATAAGGCTGTAATACAAAAACTGATCGAAGCCAATAAGCTGATTGCTAGAGGTATCTTGGAGCACTCATATCCTCATAGCTGGAGATCAAGAGCCCCAGTAATTTTCAGAAACACTCCTCAATGGTTTGTAAATATAGATAAGGATCTCAAGGATGGTAAAGATGAATTTGGTAAAACAATACGAGAAAGAGCACTTCATTCGATAGACAAATTGGTAGAGTGGGTTCCAAAAAGTGGCAGGAATAGGCTTCACAGCATGGTATCGACAAGACCAGATTGGGTTTTATCTAGGCAAAGGGCATGGGGTGTTCCTTTGACCTGCTTTGTAAAAAAGGGGTTGGATCCTGATCATGAGGATTTCATTCTTAAGGATAAAAAACTTAACAAAAGATTGGCCAGCATACTTAAGAAAGAAGGAGCAGACGCTTGGTTTCAAGAAGGTGCAAAGGAACGATTTTTAGACGGGTTGTATCCTCCCGATGAGTATGAACAGGTAATGGATATACTAGATGTCTGGTTTGACTCAGGATCTACCCACGCCTATGTTTTGCGAGATAGATCAGATGGGAAGTGGCCGGCAGACCTATATCTTGAGGGAACTGATCAGCATAGAGGGTTTTTTCATTCCTCGCTACTTCAAGCTTGTGGTACTCAGGGACAAGCACCCTACCTAGGAGTTTTAACTCATGGGTTCATTCTTGACGAAAAGGGTCTAAAAATGTCCAAGTCCCTTGGTAATACTGTAAGTCCTCAACAGGTAGTAAAGCAGTATGGAGCTGACATACTAAGACTATGGGTTGCGCAAAGTGATTATACAGTAGACTTAAGGATAGGAGATGAAATTCTTAAAGGCGTAACTGATAGTTATCGAAAACTTAGGAACACAGCAAGATTTTTATTGGGCAACTTAGGTACATATTCCGATCAGGACGACGTTTCATATAATCAACTACCGGATCTTGAAAAATATATTCTTCATAGAGTGTGTGAAGTCGATAAAAAAATAAGATCCTTCTATCAAGAGTATTCTTTTCAATCAGTTTTTCAAACTTATTTCCAATTCTGTACCCAAGAGCTCTCTTCTTTTTATTTCGATATTCGAAAGGATGTTTTATACTGCGATCCAAAGACAAGTTTAAAAAGAAGAGCCACACTCAAAGTTCTTGATATCTTATTTTTCAGATTGATAACATGGTTTTCTCCAATTTTACCGTTTACAATGGAAGAGGTGTATTTAGAAAGATTCCCTGAATTTGAGAATTCAGTACACTTACTGGATATCCCCAGTAACGAGAAAGACTGGTATAATCCTAAACATGCACTTCGTTGGGATAAAATCAGAAGTGTCAGACGCGTTGTAACCGGGGCTATAGAGGTGTTAAGACAAGAAAAGGTAATTGGCTCAAGTCTAGAGACCTGTCCTGTTATTCATATCAAAGACAAAGAGCTTTTTAACATCATAGAATCAGTGGATATGAGCGAGATATGTATTACGTCGGGTATAAGCATTGAATTTTCAATGAATAGTATTGCTGATAACTGTTTTATAATCGATGATGTGCCTGATGTTGGAGTAATTTGTCAAACCGCTCAAGGAAAAAAGTGTCAACGATGCTGGACGTTCAACATATCTTCAGATAAAAGCGAGGATGAATTGTGTGACCGTTGTAAGCGAGCAGTCATCTAAATCACATGGATATAATTAATTTATCCGCTCTCTAGGATGGGTTGACTTATAAACTTGTAATAACTTTTTTTGTTCTATCTGAGTATATATTTGTGTGCTACTTAATGAAGAGTGACCCAGAAGTTTTTGAATACTTCGTAAGTCAGTACCTGAATTAAGTAAGTGGGTAGCGTAAGAGTGTCTTAAAGAGTGTGGTGTGGAAGATGAAGGAAGGCCGATCGAATTTCTTGCCCTTTCGAGAGCCTTCTGAAAAGATCTAGCCGACATTCTTTTCCCTCTAATACCCAGAAAAACATAGTTGCTACTTGAATTGGGGTAGGGACACTGGTCTTTATATTTTTCAATCGCTTGATTAGTAATATTAAGTATGGGCACCATCCTCTCTTTTTTTCCTTTGCCCTTAACTAAGATACTTGTATTTAAAGGCAGTGCATTTGCTTTTAAATCTAATGCTTCTGAAATTCTCAGACCACAAGTATATAATAATAAAAAGATAGCTTGGTTTCTGGATATTATCCACTGATCCTCTTTTTTGTTTTCAAATGCGCTAAATAGCTTTTTGATGTCATTAACCGAAAGTGGTCTCGGAAGTTTTTTATCTTTTTTGGGAGACTCTAATCTTGAAATAGCTGAATTAAAAATATTATGGGTGCTCTCTAGCCAGTGGAAAAAGTTTTTCAAGCTAGACATTTTTCTAGAAAGCGATGAAGGTTTTACAGACCTATTTCGAAGGCTTAATATCCATAACCTGATTGTATGGGAACTTATATTTGACAAATCAGATTTTAAAATATCTTCTGACTTTTGAAATGAAAAATGAAGAAAATTTTTTAGGTCAAGTGAATACGCTTTTATGGAGTTCTCAGAAAAGTTCCTCAAATTTATGTTGTACAATTTCCACTCTTCTACCAAATCGTTTAACTTTATCTTCATTTGTATATTAAGCTTTCCAAGTGCTTAGATGTTATCTGAGAAAAAAACTCTAGATAGTCTGTTGACTGATCAATCGAAAAGGTGGACTCCTTAGCAGACTCAAGTAAGATAAAGCCCTTGAATTTATTGTTTATTGAAAGAGAAATTATGGCTTCGGACTTTGTGCTCTCTTCTCTAGTTATTAATCGCTCAGCCTCTCTTTTTTTTTCGTTAGCTACATTTTTGAGGCGAACATTTTTTCCTTTTGTTATGCCGACTTTTTGTACAAATTTAGTGATCTCTTCATCAGATTTAAAAATACAGTTTTCGATGTTAAAATTAGAGAATGTATTGTCGCTTACAACTATTTTTATTATATCCACACCCAATATTTCTGCGGCTTTAAGACATAAAAATTTGAAAAGAGTGTCTATATCTTTTGTTTCAATAGTCTCTAAGCAACATTTATGAATCTTTTTTATGCCCATTTGATTTTCGTATGCATGTTGAATTATTTGACTGTTGGTACTTTTTAACTTTTCTACTTTCTCTCCAAGTTTTTTTAGAAAAACATTTCTAATATCGATCAAGTTTTCTTCATCAGGGAAATCTGAGTCTTTTATAAGTGCAAGCAATAATTCCTTATCCAGTAAGATTAAGTCTGGATTTTCTAATATTTTTTGTCGTTCTTCTGGAACTATTTGAATTTTATTCATATATTTTTTAAATTATAGATTGACCAGTTTTCTCCCAATCAGCCGTAAATTGGTTTAAACCTGATTCAGTTAGAGGATGCTTTATAAGCTTTTCAAAAACATCTAACGGAATTGTTGCAACATCTGCTCCTAAGCGTGCGCATTGTTTTACATGGTTAGTTGTTCGTATTGATGCCGCAAGAATTTTAGTCGAAAATTTATAGTGTGAATAAATTAATTTTATATCTGATATTAAATCTATACCTTCCAGATTTAAATCATCTAAACGACCGATGAAGGGACTAACATACTCAGCACCGGCTTTTGCAGCCAAAAGAGCTTGGGAAGAAGAAAAACAGAGGGTCATGTTCACACTAATACCTTTTTTTGATAATGTGTTACAAGCCCTCAATCCGTCCCAAGTAATTGGAAGTTTAACAGTAACGTTTTTTGCTATCTCGGAAAGCTTCATCCCTTCTCGCACCATTTTTTCTGAATCTAGTGCTGATACTTCAGCGCTGACAGAGCCAGAAACTACGCTAGCCAATTCAGATATCACCTCAATCATGTTTTTACCTGACTTTAATATGATCGATGGGTTGGTTGTAACGCCGTCTATAACACCGAAATCACTGTATTTGCGTATTTTATCAATGTCTGAACCATCCAAAAAAAGCTGCATTAAATTTTACCCAAATTTATATATTTTCTTGGACTTTAGTGTATATGGTGATTTATTTCAAAGGAAGAGAAAAAGTGTAGATTGAGATAAATGGTATTTGAAAGACAGTTTGGTGTTATCTTCCCAAATCCAAAGCTTCCGGTTTTGGACTATAGTACTTTAGATGACAATATTGGTATTGGCAGTTTAGTTGAAGTGCCTTTAGGTTCTAAGGTAGTCGCTGGTATTGTCTGGAGCGCTGGAGACACCAAATTTGATCGTAGTCGAACTAAGCAGATTATAGGACCGGTTAACAATATAAAATTAGATCCTGAATTTATTTCTTTTTTGAAAAAGGCACACGCCTACACGCTATCCCCAATACAATCTTACTTGAAAATGGCTGTTCAAAGTCTAACCTTTCACAAAGATCCAAAAGCGCCTATTGCTTATAAGCTTAATAGCTCTAACTGTCCCACAATTACATCTCGTCAAAAAGAACTTATTAACTACTTCAAACAGCAACCTAATGGAATCGCTAGATATAAACAAATAAAAAAAGATTTAGGCGTAAGTTCCTCAGTCATAAAAAGTTTGGAAAATAAAGGAGTGTTATCGAAAGTTTCTGAAAATAAACATAAACAAGAAAAAATTTTTAATAAACCGATAATCTTATCTCCTGAGCAGAGACAAGCAGTTTCACGAATAAGAGAAAAGTATGTAAAGAATGAGTTTCAGTCATGGCTGTTGTTTGGTGTTACAGGTTCAGGTAAAACCGAGGTTTATTTGGATCTAGCTAGTGAGCGTTTACAAGAGGGAGAACAAGTTCTTATTTTATTACCGGAAATTTCTTTAACTATCGATTTTAAGCTGCGTATTATGAAAAGATATGGAGCACTTGCAGGAGAGTGGCATTCACAACTATCTTTAAACGAAAGACGAAGAGTATTTAAGAATGTAGTAAGCGGGGATTTAAAGCTTCTGGTAGGAGCTAGATCAGCACTTTTTCTACCATTTAAAAACTTGAAGCTTATCATTGTTGATGAAGAACACGATGCCTCATATAAGCAAGAAGAAGCACCCATATATAATGCAAGAGATCTAGCAGTCTTACGAGCATCAACTTTGAATTCCCAAATCATTTTATCTTCAGCTACTCCCAGTATCGAAACATGGCATAATTGTAGATTGGGCAAGTACCATAAAGTTGATCTTCTTAAACGTTTTGGCGAAGTTTATGAACCTAGAGTGACTTTAATTGATATGAATGTCGAAGAAACCCCAAAAAATAGTTGGATATCTTTTCCAATTATTGATCAAATGAAAAAAAGTTTGAAAAAAAAAGACCAAATTCTAATTTTTTTGAATAGAAGGGGTTATGCGCCAATTCAATTTTGTACCGCATGCAAAGTTTCCTTAGAGTGTAAAAATTGCAGTACAAAGCTTGTTTATCATAAGACAAAAACTTGTTACCTGTGCCATATATGTGGATATAAAGTTTCAGAAAAAACGAAGTGTCTTCAGTGTAATTCAGCTGATAATTTTATACCTATCGGTCCAGGAGTTGAAAGAATAAGAGATGAGATCTCTAAATTGTTTCCCGATGCTTCATCACAAATTTTTTCTTCAGATAATTTTTCAAAGGGAGAAAAAAATTTAGAAGACATGGATAAAATAAAGTCGGGAGAAATTAATATTATTATAGGTACTCAATTAGTAGCTAAAGGGTATAATTTTCCTCATTTGAAACTTGTTGTCGTTATTGATGCAGATATGGGTCTAAATGCTGGGGATCATAGGGTAATGGAAAAGAGCTACCAGGTAATTAAGCAAGTGGTAGGACGGGCAGGACGGTATGCCTCTGATGGACGAGCATTAATCCAAACTTGGATGCCAAGACACCCTGTCTTGCAAGCCTTATTAAAGGATCATGGAGAAAAATTTCTTAACACTGAGCTAGAACAAAGGATAGAAGCTAATGTTCCGCCACATGGAAAATTTATTTCTTTGATATTGTCAGGAAGAAAGGAACGTACACTTATAGATTTTGGTATTAAATTAAAAAATCAATTTTTCTCACTTAATTTACAAGACCTTGAGATTTTTGGCCCTGCTGTTGCACCAATTTCAAGGATAAAAAATAAAACGAGAGTACGATTACTTATAAAGTCGAATAAAATGACAAGAATATCGCAGATCGAAGTGCGAGACTGGCTGAAAAATGTTTCAGTTCCCAACAATATTTACTTTAGTGTGGACATTGACCCATATAATTTCTATTAGTTCAGAATAACTATTGTTTAAAAAGACTGATGAAAAACTTAAAGATTAATATTCAGCCCCTTTCCCATTTCTACAATATGCCTTTGTATGAAAGTGGAGAAAGCGCTATTCGGGGCCAAGAAAATGTTGTGAAGTTGAGTGCGAATGAGAACATGAATGGCCCATGTGATGAAGTGCTCAATCAGTTTGCATATTATTCCAAAAAAACTTTTGAGTATCCGGACAGCAATCACTTTGCCCTACGACATAAAATCGGTGAGGTACATAATATCGATCCTAACAGAATTATTTGTGGAGCTGGATCTGATGAGATAATTCAACTATTATGTCGTTGTTTCTGTGAGCAAAATGATGAGGTTATTTATACGGAGCATGGCTTTTTGATGTACAAGCTATCGGCTTTAGCCACTGGTGCGAAGCCTGTGGAAGTTAAAGAAAACAACCGCACAGCATCTATAGAGAATATTTGCACAGCCATCACAGCCCAAACAAAGATAATTTTTTTGGCGAACCCAAATAATCCAACAGGAACTATGATTTCAGAGGATGAGATAGAGAAACTATTAAGCAAAATACCTAGCAATATCTTACTTGTTTTGGATGGTGCCTACTCAGAATATGTGGATTCTTTTGATGGGGGAATTTCACTAGCAAACAAGTTTGGAAATTTATTTGTGACAAGAACGTTCTCTAAAATATACGCGCTGGGAGGTTTACGAGTTGGGTGGGGGTACGGTTCTAGAGACATAATAGATGTTTTAAATTCAGTTCGATCTCCCTTTAACGTATCATCTGTGGGTTTGAAAATGGCAGAATTGAGCATTGCGGATGTAAAATTTGTTAGCCACCAAAGGGAGTTCAATAGAGTAAATAGAGAGGAACTCCGAAATAAATTACTTGGTCTTGGATTGAAGATAGATCAATCGTTTGCAAATTTTTTGCTCCTGAGACTTTTAAGTGAAGAGCAAGCCAATACAATTGATTCATTCCTAAAGAAAAAAGGTTTCATTTTAAGAAAGGTGGGCTCTTATGGACTACCGAAGTGCCTTAGACTTTCAATTGGTAATACAGAGGTATGCGAAAAGCTTTATTTAGCCCTAGCAGAGTATTTTGATCAAAATGACAGAGTTTAGAAAAATAGCCATTATCGGGCTCGGTTTAATTGCGTCCTCAATATGTTTGTCTTTAAGACAAAAAGATCCTGCAATTCAAATAGTGGGATACGATAATGATAAAGAAGTAAGAAAAAGGGCTAAGAGGATTGGTTTATGCGAAATCGAAAGCAATATCGAGAAAGCGGTAAATGACTGTAATCTTATAATACTCTGTGTGCCCGTTGGTCAAATGTACCCTGTAATACAAAAGTTAAAGAATTTTATAGAGCCCGGAACAATAATTACGGACGTAGGATCAGTAAAGCTTTCTGTTATTAAAGAGTTAGAGGCTCATACAGAGGACGCCAAGGGTAAATTTGTTCCCTCTCACCCCATAGCTGGAACCGAAAAATCGGGACCTGACGCTGGTTATGCTGGACTATTTGATGGCCGCTGGTGTATCTTGACACCCACAAAAAAAACCAACAAGAAAGCATTAAAAAGTGTTGAGATCTTTTGGAGGTTTTTAGGCATGCAAACCAAGATAATGACACCTGAGCATCATGATCTGGTTCTGGCTGTCACATCTCATGCACCTCATCTAATTGCATACACCATGGTGGGGGTTGTCGATGACCTAGAAACAGTCACAAAGTCGGAAATAATTAATTATTCAGCGGCGGGTTTTAGAGACTTTACCAGAATTGCCGCATCTGACCCGGTTATGTGGAGAGATATTTTTTTAAATAATCAAGATGCGCATTTGGAAGTATTAGGTCGATTTACTGAGGAACTATTTTCATTGCAACGCGCAATACGAAAAAAAGATGGAGACTATTTGTTAAGATATTTTGAAAGAACTAGAAGTATTAGGAAAGGTATAGTAGCTGCTGGTCAAGATACAGGAATACCGAATTTTGGGAGAGACTAGTATTGTGTTGGAAACTGGTAAATAGGAACCGCGTTGATATAAAGTAACCCTTTTTTTAAGCTCAACTTAATAGGAATTGGCTGGGGCTCAGCAGGTTTTGTTGTATTGTTGATTATTAAAAGTAACTTAACAAAATTAATAATCCTTTGAATTGATACATCATCGGTCTTTATTTTTGATATCTCCTTTGAACTTAGTTTTAAAAGACAATCAAAATCATCTTCAGTGGTGAATTTTAACAAGTTCACAGCAACTATATCGTTACAATGTAGCTCAAAAAATCCAAGATCCACATTTAGTTGTTCTAGCATTATGGTTCTGAGCTTTTTTGGCTGATAACGCTCCTCTAGGCCGCCCACACCGCTATTGAATATTGCTCCCTTTAGAATTAAGTTATTCTGCTTTTCAGGGCCCTTTCCTTGAATCTTATGCAAAAAACTAAAACCTAAATTACTTGCTTGAAAATAAAAATCTAAATTCATTTCGTCTGCATCTTTTAGAGCAAAAATGACTTTCTTAGCTTCAATCCTTTTTAAATTCCTATCCCCGGATACTTGCCAATCTTCTTGTTCAGTAATTAACTTAAATCTACCAGAAAAAGGTCTGTTAGATATGCTGGCCTTTAATTTATTTGATGAGATATTGAATTTTGGAAAGGCCATACTAGTTATCATGGGTTTGTCTAAAAATATAATAACATCATAAAAATTATAAATTAGCCTCACGATCTCTAATCTTAAGAATTCCAACCTAAGAGAAGTATCCTTTAGACGGGAATTAAAATTCGACATTTTTATTGCGAATTTAAAAGGAAACCCGTGGGCCGTAATATTCTCATCGCTTAAGTTTAATGCCCATTCGCTACTTAAATGCTTTTTAAGCGCTTCTTTTTGAATATTTGCAGCCCATGCCCATACAAAGTATAATAATGATAAAACTGCGACTAGTATTAAGGTTAAGGTATATATTTTTTTTTTCATAAAAATTTGGTATATGTGACTTTAATCTGGTTTTATTGATGGTAATGCTTTTTAGGTTTGCTAAGAACAATTAATATGATTTTAAAAAATTTTTGGATAGATATTGGCAAGAAAAAAATACTCACTCAAATTAATAAGAGCTGAAACACAAGGGTTCAGCCAGCCTATACAACAAGTCGTATTGATGCTGATTTCATTATTGCTAGTAATGGTTGGAGGTTACCTAATGTTTCCCTCTGTTGCGCCTATTTTCTTATCTTCTCCATATTTAAATGGGGTAATTTTAACGGTTTTCTTTTTTGGGATACTTTGTTGTTTCTGGCAAATATTCGTAATAATCGCAGCTGTCAACTGGGTTGAGAATTTTGCACTCGACAGACCGGGCCATGAGTTTTCAGATCCTCCTAGATTGTTGATACCTCTCGCATCCCTATTAAAAGGAAGGAAATCGAAAACTATCTTAACTTCAAGTTCTTTAAATTCGATACTAGACTCTGTAGCGACCAGACTGAATGAGGCGAGAGATCTAACAAGATATGTGATTAATCTGCTCATTTTTTTAGGCCTCTTAGGGACATTTTATGGTCTCGCGATTACGGTTCCGGAGGTTGTCAACACCATAAAAAGCTTAGTGCCGAAAGAAGGGCAAACGGGGATAGAGGTTTTTGATAATCTGATGGCAGGTCTGGAAGGTCAACTTGGTGGTATGGGTACAGCATTTGCCTCATCTCTTCTCGGTTTGGCTGGTAGTTTAGTTGTAGGTCTCTTGGAGCTTTTTGCAAACCACGGTCAAAACAGGTTCTATATGCAATTAGAAGAATGGCTTTCATCTTTCACTAGCATAGGTATTTTTGGTGATAATGAAAATGTCGATGAGTCAACCAAAGATGGTAAAATAAGTCCAATTATATCCGCGGTAGGGGCACAAATATCTGAACTTGGACAAATGTTTGAAAAATCTATCGACAATAGCTTTAAAACGAATCAGCAAATAAATAGCTTGGCTAAGGCGATAGAAGAGCTCGCGGGTTCAAAGGTCATAGGGTCAAAAACAGTAACTAGTACTGGTGGATTTGATAAAACTGACATTGAAAAATTAGTCTCTTCTCAAAAAGATCTTAATACATTAATTAAAGGACATTTTGGGGAAAGAAGTACCAGAGATTTAGAGAACCTGACTCGTCTTAGGAATATTGAGGTGCAACTGTCAAGATTGGTTGATGAACTGGCTAATGCACGCCAAGATACGCTTTCAGAACTACGATCAGATCTAGCTCAGCTCAGTAAGGCGATAATTGATTTGGCAAGGACTAGCGGCAAGGGTTAATTATGCTTACCAGGAGGAGTGGAGAGCGATTTACTGCAAATATATGGCCTGGATTTGTGGATGCTATGACGGCAATACTGCTTATCCTAATGTTCATTCTATCCATATTTATGATAGTTCAATCAGTTTTAAGGGATACAATCTCATCCCAAAAAATTGAGCTCGATGAGCAGCAAACGGAGCTTTCACAACTTGGTAATAATCTTGAAGATTTAAAACAACAACTTGGAATATTAAAAACTGAGAAGTTAAGTTTGCAAACTTTGTCGAGTGAGCAACGATCCCAACTAAAAACGCAGGAAGCTCAGTTGGAAGAAAAAATAAATTTACTCGCAAAATTGCGAAACGATATGAAAGTTGCAGAAACAAAAATAACGGACTTTAAATCCCAAGTTGCATCTTTGATAGCAAAACGTTTAGAGCTTAATGAAAATCTAAAACTTGAGAGGGAAAAAATATCTAAAGAGATTTCAAATAGGGAAGCTGCGGAGTTGGCCTTAGCTGCTGCGAGAGATACGATTAGTCAAAAAATTTCTAGAGAACAAATGATGGCAGCTTCTAATGAAGCTTTGGAACAATTAGTAAAAAAACTAAAATTGGAAAACCAGTCTCTAGAAAAATTAAAGGAGGAAAACGAGACTGAGCTCACAATGGTAAAAGAAAGAAACGAAGCAATTAACAAGGATTTGACTGATGCAGAAAAACAGAGCGTGTTGGAACAGTACGCAATAAGTAATCTTCAAGAAAGTCTTATGGAGAAAAAAGAAGAATTGGTTCTCATAACGCTCACTATTGAGGAAGAGAGGAAAAAAGCGTTAGAAACTCTCAAACTTCTAGCTGCGTCAAGGGAGGCACAAAGAATCTTAAAAGAACAGGTTGTTAAATTTGAGAAAAAACTGACAGGTAATGATAATATATTAAAGGAAAAGGATTTAGCACTGAGGGAAGCTAGGCTCAGATTGAGCGTCCAGGAAGAAAAAGCCAAAGCGTCAATGCAGGAGGTTGCTAGTCTTACACTCCAAACGAATACTCTTAAAGAAAGACTACAGGAATTAACAGCCATATTGGACGCAACCATCGAAAAGGACTTTTCTAACAACGTAGAAATTAAATCGCTAGGATCAAAGTTAAATGCTGCCCTAGCAAAAGTTGCATCTGAACAAAAAATAAGAGCTCGGCTGGAGGAAAAGGAAAGAAAAAGATTAGAGACGGAAACAAAAAACCTCCGAGAATACAGGTCTGTTTTTTTTGGGCGATTAAAAAAGATTCTTGGAGATATTGAAGGTATTGATGTTGTTGGTGATAGATTTGTTTTTTCTTCTGAAGTGCTATTTGATAGAGGTTCTGCCGATATAGGTTTAGCTGGTAAAATTCAATTAGACACTATATCTAGTGTACTGAAAGATATTTCAAAAAAGATCCCTGAGGATATAAATTGGATTCTTAGAGTAGATGGTCATACGGATAAAACACCTCTTAGTCAGAATAGTATATTTAGGGACAATTGGGAGCTGAGCCAAGCTAGGTCGCTTTCTGTTGTTAAATATATGATCAATATACACGAAATAAATCCAAAAAGACTTTCTGCGGCCGGGTTTGGAGAGCATCAGCCAATTTCTTTTTCTAATTCAAACGAAGCTCTTGCAAGAAACAGGCGTATAGAATTCAAGTTAACCGAAAGATAAATTACGAGAGAATATTATCTTTAATCTTTTTTGAATGCCTTTCACTCGATGATTTAAAGCTTAAATCAAGCTTGTTTTTATTAACAGATATTTTAACTATACCACCTCTCTTCAGCTCTCCGAATAACAATGCTTCTGAAAGTGGTTTTTTAATATGCTCTTGAATCTTTCTTGATATAGGTCTCGCTCCCATTTTGTCGTCATAGCCTTCTTCGGCTAACCATTTAAGTGTATCATCAGAAAACTCAATGGTTACATTTCTATCGATAAGTTGACCTTCGAGTTGCAAAATAAACTTTTCCACAACTTGCAAAATTATATCGAGTGATAGAGAATTGAATGTGATTACTGAGTCCAATCGGTTCCTAAATTCGGGAGTAAACATCTTTACTATAGCCGCATCTGCTTCTCCCTCTCTCTTAGTACGATTGAACCCAATGGCTTCTTTTGCTTGCTCGCTGGCCCCCGCATTTGATGTCATAACAAGTATAACATTTCTAAAGTCAACCGATTTGCCGTTATGGTCAGTAAGTTTTCCATGATCCATTACTTGTAGTAGAATGTTAAAAACATCAGGATGGGCCTTCTCAATTTCATCTAGTAAAAGAACGCAATAAGGTTGTTGATCAACACCATCAGTAAGTAACCCTCCTTGATCAAAGCCTACGTAACCTGGAGGCGCTCCAATAAGACGAGAAACAGAATGCTTTTCCATATATTCAGACATGTCAAACCTGAGCATGGAAATGCCTAAAATATCAGCCAACTGCTTACATACTTCTGTTTTGCCAACTCCAGTAGGTCCAGCGAACAAATAACATCCAATCGGCTTCTCTGGTTCGCGCAAACCTGCCCTAGATAGCTTTATGGATGAAGCAAGCATTTCGATTGCGGTATCCTGTCCAAATACAACCCTTTTCAGTGATTTTTCTAAGTCTTTTAATACTTCTGAGTCGTTTTTTGAAATGCGTTTGGACGGTATTCGCGCGATTTTAGCAATTATTTCCTCAATTTCTCTTACTCCAATTACCTTTTTCTTTTTGCTGGGTGGTAATAAGCTTTGAGCGGCACCTGCTTCATCAATAACATCAATAGCCTTATCAGGAAGTTTCCTATCATGAATATACTTGTTTGCAAGCTCTACTGAGACTTTTAAACATTCACTGGAATATTTTATCTTATGGTGCTGTTCAAAGTATTGTTTCAATCCATTCAATATTTTAATACTGTCTTCGATAGATGGTTCAACCACATCAATTTTTTGAAAGCGTCTTGCCAATGCTCTATCTTTCTCAAAATGGTTTCTGAACTCCTTATAAGTTGTTGATCCCATACACCTAAGGGAGCCGCTTTGAAGAGAGGGTTTTAACAGATTTGAAGCATCCATAGCTCCTCCAGATGTAGCACCCGCTCCGATAACAGTATGTATTTCATCAATAAACAAAATTGCTTTGGGATCCTTTTCTAATTCTTTCATGACTAACTTTAAACGCTCTTCAAAATCACCTCTGTAACGTGTGCCGGCAAGAAGAGCACCCATATCCAAAGAGTAAATGGTTGATTCTTTTAGGATCTCTGGGGTTTGATCAGAAATAACCTTCCGTGCTAGGCCCTCCGCAATAGCTGTTTTACCGACACCAGGGTCACCCACAAGAATTGGGTTATTTTTTCTTCTCCTACAAAGAATCTGGATACATCTTTCAACCTCTAGATTTCTTCCAATTAGCGGGTCTATATCTCCCTTTTTAGACTTTTCATTCAGATTTACACAGTATTTTGAAAGGGCGGTTTCCTTTTCGGTTTTATCGTTGGAATTTTCTGATGTATCCTTTTGAGCTTTGTCCTTTTGCTCTTTTATTTCTTCATAGTCAGGGTTTTTTGAAACCCCATGTGCTATAAAATTCACAGCGTCATACCTTGTCATTTCTTGTTCTTGTAGAAAAAATGCCGCATGACTTTCTCTTTCTGCAAAAATTGCTACTAGGACATTAGCTCCTGTTACTTCGTTTCTCCCTGAACTTTGTACATGAATTGCAGCTCGTTGAATTACTCTTTGAAAACCTGTGGTTGGAACGGCTTCACTTCCTTCAACCTCAGTGACTAAACTTCCAAGCTCGTTATTAAGGAAGTTCTCGATATTACTCCTTAGCAATTCTATGTTTACATTGCATGCATTTAAAACATTCGATGCGTCTTTTTCATCAAGGAGTGCAAGTAATAGATGCTCTAATGTAGCAAGCTCATGATTCCTTTCATTAGCTAGCTTTAAAGCACTATGGATGCTTTTTTCGAGAGAGCTTGAAAACGAGGGCATTATCATCCTTTCTATTTAAGACATAAATTATTTAAGTCATAAACCATATATATACTTATTAAAACCAGAATCCTAAAAAATTATTAAAAGTTATCCTTAAGAGCTCTTATTTTTGCAAATCTAGATACCGGATCTTGGTTTTTTGTGTTCATATGATCTACGATTGATGGCTCGCTTTCTCTTAAAAAAGGATTGGTGTCTAATTCCTCTCCCAATGTAGCGGGAACAGTAGGTGAGCCGTTTGCAAGTTTCTCCAGTTCTTTTACTTTCCTGGCTTTTAATTTATCATTTTGCGGATCCACGGTTAAAGCAAATTCGATGTTTGATCTTGTATACTCGTGTCCTGAATAAATCATAGTGTCTTTAGGCAGTTGTTTAAGTTTTCTAAGACTTTTCCACATATCATCCGGGGTGCCTTCGAATAATCGCCCACAACCCATGACCATCAATGAGTCGCCAGTAAATAGTACTTTATCTTCTAACAAGGCGTACGCAATGTGTCCTACCGTGTGGCCATCAACGTCATATATGTTAAATGTTTTTGATCCAATGCTTAATTGTTTCCCTTCTTCTACCTCAATGTCTAATGGAGGAAGTCTGTGTTTATCTCTACTGGCACCAATAATTTTTGGTGAATATTTATTTTTCAAGTAATTTACTCCATCTATGTGGTCGCTATGATGGTGAGTTATTAGTATAAAATCGAGGCTTAGGGCTTTTTCATCCAGATACTTTTCTATGGGCTTATGTTCAGGCGCATCAACCAAAATATTCTTGTTTGTATGCTCATCTCTTATAATATAAGCGTAATTATCTGAGAGGCAGGGAATTATCTTAATAAAAGACATATTAAACGGATCCTTTTTTATCTACAGCACCATATATACTAGCAACAATTTAACAGGTTTAGCAATATTGGAATATTAACATGAGATTGGATGTTATTGAATTGAAAGAGTTTTACAACGGCACTGAACTTGGACGAACTACAAAGGAATTGATAAACAGGATTTTAGATAATAAAATTAACGCTGAAACAGGTTCTTTGACAGTTGGTTTTGGCTTTGCATGCCCGTTTCTCGAGAACAAGATAAAAGATACGGGTAACAAAAATTTTCTTTTGTTGATGCCGAGTGAGCAAGGTGTTATTTCATGGCCCAGTAAGTCCAAAAGTGTGACTGCTTTGGTTGATGAAGTTTCTTGGCCAATCAATACATCCGCAGCAGATCTAATCTTGATATCGCACGGTTTAGAAGTGAGTGATAATCAAGATCTTTTGTTACAAGAGGTACTCCGTGTATTAAAAGATAGTGGAAAACTCGTTATACTAGTGCCAAATAGAACAGGTTTTTGGGCAAGGTCTGATAGTACCCCTTTTGGGTATGGGAAGCCTTATTCAATATCACAACTGACAGCGTTGCTGCGAAAAAATCAATTTCAAATTGAAAGTATAACCCCAAGCTTATATGGGTTTCCCGCAAAGAAGGGATATTGGCTTAAATCTCTATTATTATGGGAAAAAGTAGGTAAAAAGTTGAACAGTTTCTTTTTGGGAGGTCTTCTTGTTGTTGAGGCAAGAAAAGACGTTTACGCGGTGAGTAATGTAAAGTCTTCCAAAGCAGGGCGATATTTCAGCCCAATTAAGGTCAATGTCTCTACTATCTCAAGATCTCGAGGTTAACAAAATTGTAAAAAAAATAAAAAAAGAGCAACCAACAACTTGTCATATTTGATATGCTCTGGTATTTAGAAGTTGCAATCTATTTTACGATATTCAGCTTATCACAATCAACAAAAGGTGACCCGTTTGCAAGAAATTACTGATATAAACTCGAAGCCATCAGCAAGATATGCGCAAGCCTTATTCTCATTGTGCCAAGCAAGTAGAACTATTGATGAGATGGAAGAGCATGTGCTAAACCTTCTTGAGATATTGAAATCAGGTAACGGGCTAAATGCCTTCTTGAAAAATCCAACCTTCACCTCGAGCGATCAAGAAAATGTGTTTAAACATGTTAGTAAAAAACTAAAGCTGCCTCCGTATTTACATAACACGATTTGTTTAATGATAAGAAAAGGGCGGGGCTACGACTTGGTGAATTTCAGCGAGGATTTCTTAAAGCTATGCTCTGTTAGCAAAAACGAGCTTATAGTTCGTATAAGAACTGCGAAGAAAGTGAGCAATATAAAAATTGAGGAAATAAAGAAATCTATAGAAAAGATCACGAAGCGAGTAGTGAGGCTTGAGGCAGAAAATGATCCAAATATAATTGCTGGACTCGAGCTTAAAGTTGGATCATTTTTGTTTAACTCGAGTATAAACTCAAAACTTGACAGTATGAAAAATATTTTGAAAAGAGGTTGATTAATATGAATATTCAAGCATCTGAGATCTCAAAGATCTTAAAAGAGCAGATAAAAAATTTTGGTGACAATACAGAGGTAGCGGAGGTTGGAAAAGTTTTATCTGTTGGGGATGGGATAGCACGTGTATATGGCTTGGACAAAGTTCAGGCTGGAGAGATGGTTGAGTTTCCCGGTGGAACAATGGGGATGGCACTCAATTTAGAGATTGATAATGTAGGCGTAGTTATATTCGGCTCGGATAGGGACATTAAAGAAGGGGATATTGTTAAGAGAACCAGTTCGATTGTAGATGTACCAGTGGGGATGGAATTGCTTGGCAGAGTTGTTGATGGACTAGGTAATCCCGTCGATGGGAAAGGTCCTGTAAAATCTAAAATAAGATCAGTAGCCGACGTTAAAGCCCCGGGGATTATTCCCCGAAAATCTGTGCACGAACCTATGGCAACAGGTCTTAAATCTGTTGACTCCTTGATACCCATAGGCAGGGGGCAGAGAGAGTTGATAATTGGAGACAGGCAGACTGGTAAAACTGCCGTTGCTATAGACACCATATTGAACCAAAAAAGCTATAACGATGCGGCTGGAGCCGATGAGAGTAAAAAACTGTATTGCGTTTATGTTGCTATAGGACAAAAAAGATCAACAGTTGCACAACTCGTAAAAAAATTAGAGGAGACAGGGGCTATTGATTATTCCATTGTGGTCGCGGCGACGGCTTCTGATCCGGCTCCAATGCAGTTTTTGGCGCCATACTCAGCAACAGCTATGGCAGAATACTTTCGTGATAATGGTAAGCACGCCCTTATTATCTATGACGATCTTTCTAAACAAGCCGTTGCTTACAGGCAAATGTCTCTTCTTTTAAGGAGACCTCCTGGCAGAGAAGCTTATCCTGGAGATGTATTTTATTTACACTCGCGCTTACTTGAAAGATCCGCGAAGCTGAATGAAGATAACGGATCCGGATCGTTAACAGCACTTCCGATAATTGAGACACAAGGAGGAGATGTATCAGCATTTATTCCCACCAATGTGATCTCCATTACAGATGGTCAGATATTTTTGGAAACAGAATTATTTTATCAAGGTATCCGCCCAGCAGTTAACACGGGGCTCTCTGTTTCTAGAGTTGGATCATCAGCTCAAACTAAGTCGATGAAATCTGTAGCTGGATCAATTAAACTTGAGTTAGCACAGTACAGAGAGATGGCTGCCTTTGCTCAATTTGGTTCAGATTTAGACGCAAGTACGCAAGCTCTCTTAAACAGAGGAGCCAGGCTAACAGAATTATTGAAGCAGCCACAGTACTCTCCCTTAACAAACGCAGAGCAAGTAATCGTCATATATGCAGGGACAAAAGGTTATTTAGATAAAACGCCCGTTAGTGAAGTCACAAATTTTGAAAAAAATTTGGTAAATTATTTAAGATCTGAAGGAAAAACTGTGGTAGATGAGCTGACGCATAATGACCAGAAAGTAGAAGGTGAAATTGAAAGCAGTATCAAATCACTTTTAGATAAATTTTTGAATACACAGATTTAGTAAAAAAAGAAATGCCCAGCTTAAAAGACCTAAAGATACGAATTGATAGCGTAAAGTCCACTAGAAAAATTACCAAAGCTATGCAAATGGTTGCCGCAGCAAAACTTAGGAAAGCTCAGGAGGCAGCCGAAAGGGGTAGACCATATGCCGAAAAAATGCGGTCTATAGTATCTAATTTAGCGTCGAGCGTTAAAAACATCGCTGAGGACAACAAGTTTTTGGGAGACGGACGCGACAGTGATAAATATTTATTAATAGTAGCGACTGCCGAAAGAGGTTTATGTGGAGGGTTTAATTCTTCAATAGTGAAACTTGCTAAATCACGAATAGCAGAGCTAGTGAGCCAAAATAAAGAGATAAAGATACTTACGATAGGGAAGAAGGGTAGAGAACAGCTCAACAGAGAATTTGAGAGTCTATTTATTGGCCATGTAGATCTGAGTAACGAAAAAAATATCACAATAGACACGGCAAGAAAGATATCAACAGATATTATTGCAAGGTTTGAAGATGGTGAATTCGAGGTTGCGGAGATCTTTTATAATAAGTTTGCCTCAGTTATTTCTCAGATACCAAGCTCCTATAAATTGTTACCCGTCGCTTTTAATGAGAAAGAAGCTGACGCCAGTAATGTTAGTTTCAATTTTGAGCCTGATGAGGATGAAATATTGAACGAAATAATACCCAAAAGTGTAGCAACATCAATTTTCTCAGTTCTTCAAGAAAATGCAGCGTCTGAACAGGGATCAAGAATGGCAGCCATGGATAATGCGACCCGAAATGCGGGTGAGATGATTGATAAGTTAACTATAGATTTTAATCGATCAAGACAGGCAGCTATTACAAACGAATTAATTGAAATCATTTCCGGTGCGGAAGCACTTTAAATAAAAAAACAGGAGTTGAAGATGTCAAAGGAATTAGGAGTTATAACTCAGGTTATTGGAGCTGTGGTAGACGTAAAATTCGAAAGCCATCTGCCAGCAATTTTAAATGCACTCGAGACAGATAATAATGGGTCAAGATTGATTTTAGAGGTTGCTCAGCACTTAGGTGAAAATTCAGTTAGGACTATCGCTATGGATAGTACTGAGGGTCTTGTCAGAGGCACAACAGTTTCGGATACAGGTAGCCCTATAAGTGTACCTGTAGGTAATGCAACTCTAGGTAGAATTTTAAATGTTGTTGGAGACCCAGTCGACGAGAAAGGAAAGGTCAGTCAGAAGGAAACACGGCCAATACACCAGGATGCACCAGAGTTCTCCGCTCAAGCTACTGAAACAGAAATTTTGGTTACAGGTATAAAAGTCATTGATCTTCTATGCCCATACTCTAAGGGTGGTAAAATAGGTCTTTTTGGGGGAGCTGGTGTTGGGAAAACCGTTTTGATTATGGAATTAATTAATAACATCGCAAAAGTACACTCTGGTTTTTCAGTTTTTGCTGGAGTTGGCGAGAGGACCAGAGAGGGTAATGATCTATATCACGAAATGATTGAGTCTGGGGTTATAAATCCAGAAAAGCTAGAGGAGTCCAAAGTTGCTCTTGTTTACGGACAGATGAACGAGCCTCCAGGCGCTAGAGCGAGAGTAGGATTAACCGGCCTTACGCTAGCGGAGCAATTCCGGGATCAATCAGGAACTGACGTATTATTTTTCGTAGACAATATCTTTCGTTTTACTCAAGCGGGTTCAGAGGTATCTGCTCTTCTTGGGAGAATACCCTCAGCTGTGGGTTATCAGCCTACATTAGCAACTGATATGGGAGCACTACAAGAAAGAATAACATCGACTAAATCAGGTTCTATAACGTCAGTTCAGGCTATTTATGTTCCAGCGGATGATCTAACAGACCCTGCCCCAGCAACATCCTTTTCTCATTTGGATGCTACAACTGTTCTTAGCAGAGCAATTTCAGAAATTGGTATATACCCAGCTGTAGATCCACTTGATTCTACAAGCAGGATACTAGATCCTCAGATAGTAGGTGAAGATCACTATAATGTTGCGAGGGATGTACAAGGAATTCTTCAAAGATATAAGTCCTTACAAGATATTATCGCAATATTGGGTATGGATGAATTATCTGAAGATGATAAACTAACGGTGGCTAGAGCAAGAAAAATACAGAGATTTTTGTCTCAGCCATTTGATGTTGCGAAGGTTTTTACTGGTTCTGATGGTAAACAGGTTCCACTCGACGTAACTATTGATAGCTTTAAGAGAGTTGTTGCAGGAGAATTTGATCATCTACCTGAATCAGCATTTTATATGGTTGGGGGTATCGATGAAGTTATAGAGAAAGCAGAGAAGGCTGCTGCTGATGTAGCATGAAAAATGTGAGGTAATGACAATGAAAAATAAATTTGAGCTCACTATAATATCGGCAGAAAGAAAAGTTTTTGATGGCGAAGTCGAAAATGTTTTAGCGCCAGGTATGATTGGTGACTTCTTAGTGCTTTCAAATCACGCCCCTTGCATTAGTAGTATTCGCCCTGGTTTTTTGGAATTTTCTGAGGGAACAAGTCAAAAAAAAAGATATTTCGTCTCCGGAGGCATTATAGAAGTCATTAATAATGTAGTCTCAGTGTTAGTAGATTACGCTATTGCGGGAGATAAAGTTGTTAAGGAAGATATAACTACTTTGATCACTGAAGTTGACGACAAACTATCTACTGGAGATATTATAAATAGAGATGATTTGCAATTAAGGAAAAATGACCTCGAAGAGGCATTAAAACAAGCCTAATCTCTCAGACACTGGATAAGAAAAATTAGAACTATACTTGTTTAAAGATATACGAATCGCGCTCATTTTCAGTGTTGTATTACTGGATATCATCGGCATTGGAATTATATTCCCAATAATACCAGATCTTTTGAAAGAGGTAGGTATAGATCAAACTGCTAGTGCCGCTTTTTGGGGTGGGCTTCTGTCTTCATCCTACGCTTTTACGCAGTTTGTTTTTTCACCAACAATTGGGACTTTGTCAGATATTTTTGGCAGACGCCCTATATTACTAATAGCATCATTGTTATTAGGACTTGACTATTTGTTGATGGGATTTGCTGAAACTATTTTTATTTTGTTTATTGGCAGAATAATTGGTGGCCTTGCAGGAGGAACTATAGCTACGGGCACCGCTTACTTGGCGGACATATCAGATACCAAAGATAAACAAAAGAACTTTGCGATCATTGGAGCTGCTTTTGGATTAGGTTTTATATTGGGACCAATTATAGGAGGATTGATGGGTGAGATCAGTGTCAGAGCTCCATTTTTCCTATCAGCGCTGTTATGTTTTTTAAACTTTTTTCTATGCTTTCTTCTACTTCCAGAAACTCTTAAGTTAGGTACTAAAAATAAATTCGTAATTAAGAAACTTAATCCCTTTTTTAATATTTCCTATATATTTCAGGTACCTCTATTTAAAGGATTATTTTTTTGCTTCTTTCTTATAGCTTTCGCAAATACAGTGTACCCTTCGATATGGAGTTTCTGGGGGAGAGAAGTATTTGGATGGTCTTCAGGAATGATTGGTTTTACTCTAGCATGCTATGGCTTATTACTATTTATTGTTCAGGCATTCATAATACGATTGAAGTTTGTTGATAGACTTTCAACAAAACGTCTAACAACTTTTTCTTTAACTTGCGGAATTATAGCACTGGTTTCATTTGGCATTGTTAGAGTGGAAATCCTAGTTTTTGCCATTATACCCGTCGCCGCTTTATCTGAAATGGTTAGCCCAACTTTAAAGGCATTTATGTCAAATGAAATATCCCAAAAAGATCAAGGGTTGCTGCAAGGAGTTTTAAATAGTATCGTCGGATTTACGTCTGTTATAGGTCCAATTTCCATGAGCTACATTTTTAGCATTGGGGCTTCTAAGGACTCACTCGTTTATAGTCCAGGCGCACCATTTCTGTTTGCCGGATGTTTATTTTTTGCTTCTCTAATCTTAATAAAACGATTTCTCTATTAGATGTTTTGATTCAGTTTGAATAAAGCCCTTCATAGATAGGTTTCAAAGACTCTTCACTGAATAATGATGATACAGAACTTTCGTTAGATATGTTTAACATAGCATGAGCCAAAAGAGGTGCGGCAGTAATTATACGAATTTTAGTACACTTCGTTACATCTTCAGTCGGTTCAATGGTATCACTTATGACCATCGAGCTAAGGTTGGAGTTAGAGATCCTTTCTATTGCTTCTCCAGAAAGAACCCCGTGAGTAATATACGCATGAACTTCTTTAGCGCCCTTTTCAATTAAAAGTTCAGCAGATTTAATCAAAGTTCCAGCTGTATCACAAATATCGTCAACTAGAATGCATGTTTTGTCTGAAACATCCCCAATAATGGTCATAGAGTTGATTTCTCCAGGAGCACTTCTTCTCTTATCCACTACCGCTAAGTCCACGTCTATTTTTTCGGCGAGCTCTCTCGCCCGCGACACTCCTCCAACGTCAGGTGAAACTATGGTTATATTTTTATTTCTTGCAAAGCTATGTCTTATATCGATAGCGAAAATAGGCGATGCATAGAGATTATCCACTGGAATATCGAAGAAGCCTTGAATTTGGGCTGCGTGTAAGTCTAATGTTAGCACCCTATTTATACCTGCTTGCGCAAGCAAATTGGCTACTAATTTTGCACTAATAGGGGTTCTGGCTTTTGTCCTCCTATCCTGTCTTGCGTATCCAAAATATGGGATTATTGCAGTAACTCTACTTGCGCTGGATCTCTTAAGCGCATCAGCAATTATAAGTAGTTCCATTAGATTATCGTTTGCAGGATTAGAAGTTGACTGAACTATGAACATATCCTCACCACGAACATTCTCGAAAACCTCTACAAAAACCTCCTGGTCGCTAAATCGCTCTACACGAGCCTTTACGGGCCTTACTTTTGTGCCAAATAACAAGCTAATCCTCTTACAAATACTTTTTGCGAGTGAGAGATTGGAATTCCCAGATATGATTTTTAGTTTTCCGTTTGAGATCATTATTTGTGACTCTTTTTTATGAAATAATCCTATACGTTTTTAATTTTTATGAAAGAAAAAGGATAATATTTTTTCCTTTTTTATAAACTTTTCAAGGTTTATTTGTTTTTATTTACTAGTAATTTCTGCAACGATATGATCTTCATAATATTCTTGTTCAACAGAATTTTCCGAAACACAATATTTTTGAATTGATTGATTTACCTTATGTACACTCTCTTTGTCCTTACTTATTAGATGGTGCCATTGAGGCAGAGGTTTGCCTTCAGCTATCAATTTATAACTACAACTTGAAGGAAGGAATTTAGAGTTTTCATGTATATTATCCTTTGTAATTTTTAGGCATGCTTTCACATTCTTTTCTCTATTCAAGTAATCGCTACACCTACAGCTACGAAGTTCAAGCTTAGAGCATGATATATTGGTGATAAAAACTTTTTTCTTATCAACTATTTTTAACAAACAGCACTTAGCACAACCATCACATAAAGCCTCCCATTCATCATGATTTAGCTGATCAAGAGTATATTTTTTCCAGAAGAATTTTCTTAAATTAGACATTTACCAGAAGGTTTTCTATAGTTTCACAATCTGCTTTCATTTGTGAAATCAATTCTTTTTCAGAGTTAAACTTTACCTCTGGCCTTACAAATTTAACTAGCGAAATACAAACATTTTCTCCGTATAAATTTTCATCGAAATCAAATAAAAAAACTTCAATATTAGGCTCATATTCTCCATATGTTGGTCTAGACCCTATTGACGCTGCTCCTTTTAAAGTTCTTTCCTTATTACATGATAAAATTTTTACTAATACTGCATAGACACCATGTTTGGGGACAATCGTATCTCTTAACCCAATATTTATGGTTGGAAACCCAAGATTTCTGCCTCTCTGAAACCCTTTCTCCACTACTCCTTCAATTTCATAATAACGAGACAGCATTTTAGTGACTTCAATAACAGAACCTTCAGTTAGCTTTTGCCTTAATGCGCTCGAAGACACAACTTTACCTTCAATCATAAAAGGATTAGCGATATGCAAATCAAGAATATTCTTTTCTTGATAGCGTTTCAATAAACTTACAGAACCCTCTCGGTTCTTTCCAAACCGGAAATCTGGTCCTACCACGATATTTCTTACATTTAGTTTTTCTAGTAGTACAGTCTCTATGAAATCTTTTGGGGATAAGTTTGCCAATGAAGAATTGAACGGTAGTTCGAAAAGAGCATCAATCCCGAAAGAGCTCAAAAATCTTTGACGTGTTTTTGATTTCATTAACCTAAATATAGGCTGTTTTTTTTGAAAATATTGTCTTGGGTGAGGTTCAAACGTTACCACACCTACAGAAGACTTATTGCTCTTTTTCCGCGCAATCTCAATAACAGACTGGTGGCCTAAGTGCATTCCGTCGAAGTTACCAATAGCTACAGAGTAGCCGCTGTCGTCTTTTGGAATATTTTCCACACATCTAAAGATTAACATTTCGTTTCCTAGTCAAACTTTCTACTTGGAGCCAAGACAATGGCTTCTCCTGCTAATACTACTTTTTCATCTACTTTACACTTACAATCTAGTTTAACACGCCGGTTTGAGTATTCTATATGACTTACAATTACTGAGGTTATGACTAGTTGACCAGGAAGTACAGGTCGGATAAATTTAAGCGTTTGACTTAAATAGACTGTCCCATGCCCAGGCAACTGTTCTGCAATTACTGCCGAAATTAAGCTTGCAGTTAGCATACCGTGCGCAATTCGTTTGCCAAATATTGTTTGCTGAGCATACTCTTCGTCTAAGTGCACTGGATTTTTATCACCGGACACTTGTGAAAATAGTACAATATCATTCTGCGTAATTTGACGTTCAAGCATTCTGCTCATTCCTATTTCCAAGTCTTCTACACATATTGTTCCTTTTTCCATAACGTTTTTCATAATATTCAAACGCAGAAGTATACTAAACATGAACTATTAAAAACTAGGGGTACTCTTTTATTGGAAAAATTTGATGGCATAGTCTACGTGCACTTCATTTTCTTCTATCGTTTGATTTAATTTTGTTTCATCGATAATGGTATTATTTCCCTTAAGGGTTAAATGTTTTGTTTTCAACAAGCCTCCAACCACTAAAAGTGAGTCAAGTTTCTCTATGTTAGCCCCTTTGATATCTGTGTTCAGTCCATCTCCTATGCATAGAATTGATTCTGATCTCGCTTTACCAACTTTGTTCAAAAAAGAATATACCTCTTGATAGATCTTATTGTGCGGCTTACCAAAATAAATAACCTTTCCTCCCATTTGTGCATACATTGATGCAACTGAGCCAGCGCACATTTCTCTCGTCTCACCCACATCGACTACAAAATCCGGGTTAGCGCACAAAAGAGTCAATTCATTATCGATCCCTGCCTTGAGCATAATCTCATAATCAGAGAGTTGATCTCTTGATGGATTAAATGGTTCGGTGCAAACAATTAAATCTGCGTCTGCAATATTTTCTAATTCAATAGTGATTTTCTTTTCATGAATCATATCTTTATAAATACTATGATGCCTTTTTCCTCCGATGTGGAAAACCTTGGAATTATTTTCACAAACTTTTCTTATATAAACAGATGTGAGCTCACCAGATGTTAAAAGCTTGTCATAGTGAGTGTTTTTAATACCAAGATTTGCTATTTGATACTTGATGTTTTCAACTGGTCTAGGGGCATTTGTTACCAATACAACTTTACCGTTCGCATCTTTGAACTCCTTCAGTGCTTTAAGAGCTTTTGGAAAACTTTTTACACCATCATGCAAACATCCCCACAAGTCACAGATCACTGTAGTGTATTTGCCTGATATCTCAGAGAAGGTTCTTATTACGTTGGTCAAAGTAATGAATATCCAAGTTAATGGGAGATTTTCTCTTTTGAGATAAGATATAAAAATAAAAAATGCAAGAACCTCAATTGTGTAAAATAAAAAAAAATGGAAAAAAATTGCTGACAGATATTGACAAGCAGAAAATCTTGCATAAATAAAATCGCTAAGCGGGAAAGTCTCTTTCCTGGAGGCTATAACATTAATTTATATTTTTATATGAGGAGATTCTGAATGGCTTTTAAACCTTTGCACGACCGTGTTGTGGTTCGTAGAGTTGATAGTGAAGATAAAACATCTGGTGGTCTGATAATTCCTGACTCTGCACAAGAGAAACCTGCAGAAGGCGAGGTTGTTTCAGTGGGAGCTGGTGCTAGAGATGATGCTGGTAAATTAATTCCAATGGAATTGAAATCAGGCGATAAAATCTTATTCGGTAAATGGTCTGGAACTGAAGTAAAAATTGATGGTGAGGAATTACTCATCATGAAAGAAAGTGATATATTGGGTATAATTTCCTAAGAATTTTAACAAAACAAACTGAGGAGCCGAAAAATGGCAGCAAAAGAAGTAAAATTTGAAATAGATGCACGTACAAGAATGTTGAAAGGCGTAGATATATTGGCTAATGCGGTGAAGGTAACGCTCGGACCAAAAGGGAGAAATGTTGTTATAGACAAGTCCTTTGGTGCACCACGAATTACGAAAGATGGTGTTACGGTTGCGAAGGAAATTGAGCTTGAAGATAAATTTGAAAATATGGGAGCTCAAATGGTTAAAGAAGTGGCTTCAAAAACCAACGATACTGCCGGTGACGGAACAACTACCGCAACAATTCTATCTCAAGCGATCGTTAGGGAAGGCCTAAAATCAGTTGCGGCAGGTATGAACCCCATGGACCTTAAGAGGGGTATTGATGCAGCTGTTACTAAGGTTGTTGAAGAAATTAAAGGCATGTCAAGACCTGTGAAAGACTCTGCTGAAGTTGCTCAGGTTGGCACTATTTCGGCTAACGGTGAGGCAGAGATAGGCAAGCAAATTTCTGACGCAATGCAAAAAGTAGGAAATGAAGGTGTTATCACAGTAGAAGAGAATAAGGGTCTTGAAACCGAAACAGATGTAGTTGAAGGAATGCAGTTTGATAGAGGCTACCTCTCTCCTTACTTCATAACGAATGCAGATAAAATGATCACAGAGCTAGAAGATTGCTTAGTGTTGTTGCACGAAAAGAAGCTATCTTCCCTTCAGCCAATGGTTCCATTGCTTGAAACCGTGATCCAGTCTGGGAAACCATTGCTGATTATTGCAGAAGACGTTGAGGGTGAAGCTTTAGCGACACTTGTTGTAAACAAGCTTAGAGGTGGTTTGAAGATTGCAGCCGTGAAGGCTCCAGGCTTTGGAGATAGACGGAAAGCCATGCTTCAAGATATTGCTATATTGACGGGCGGTCAGTTGATATCGGAAGACTTAGGAATGAAGCTAGAAAATGTAACTATGGATATGCTGGGGACAGCGAAAAAAATATCTATCAACAAAGATGATACCACCATAGTCGACGGCTCTGGCGATAAAGCTGAGATCGAAGCAAGAGTAGCTCAGATTAAAGCCCAGATAGAGGAAACTACTTCCGATTATGACAAAGAAAAGCTTCAAGAGCGACTAGCAAAGCTTGCAGGTGGTGTCGCAGTGATAAGAGTGGGAGGTGCCACTGAGGTTGAAGTAAAAGAGAGAAAAGACAGGGTAGACGACGCGCTTAACGCAACCAGAGCGGCTGTACAAGAAGGTGTGATTGTAGGAGGAGGCACCGCTCTAGTGCAGGCAGCTAAGAAACTTGATGAGGTAAAGACCGAAAATCCTGATCAAGATGCTGGAGTAAAAATAGTTGCTAGAGCCCTAGAAGCTCCACTGCGTCAAATAGCAGAAAATGCCGGTGTGGATGGCTCTGTAGTTGCCGGGAAAATTCGTGAGTCGTCTGATACGTCACATGGTTTCAACGCGCAAACTGAACAATATGGAGACATGTTTAAATTTGGTGTTATAGATCCTGCGAAAGTTGTGCGTACTGCTCTTGAAGATGCTTCATCTGTAGCAGGGCTTCTAATAACGACTGAAGCGATGGTTGCTGATAAACCAGAGCCTAAGTCTGCAGCTCCAGCAATGCCTGACATGGGTGGCATGGGCGGCATGGGCGGCATGGGCGGCATGATGTAACCTTAAAGAAAATAAAATTTCTTGAAAGGGGAGTTTAGCTCCCCTTTTTTTTTATTAAGTTAACGTGCCCCATTTTTCTTCCAGGTCGTGAATCTTTCTTTCCATAGATATAAACTTTTGCTAGTTCACTGGACACGAGATCATTAGTTAATTTACCAATCAAGTTATACATAACTATGTCGGAATGTCTCTCAGTAGATATTAGGGGCAAATCCATAATTGCTCTGATGTGCTGTTGGAACTGGCTAGAGTAGCTACCATCCATGGTCCAATGCCCAGAGTTGTGTACTCTCGGCGCTATTTCATTAACAAAAAGTTCATGTTCTTTTAAAAAAAATTCCACTCCCATCACACCAATATAATTGAGATTGTCCACTATTTTTTTAGCAATCTGTTTGGCATTATTTTTTAGCTTGTTATCTATCAAAGAAGGTAAAGTCGTAGTTTTAAGGATTCCATTTTCATGGACGTTTTCTCCTGGCTCAAAAGTCTTAATATTACCCTCTTGATCACGGACTATGATTACAGATAATTCCCTATCAAAGTTAATTACTTCCTCCGCGATTAATGAGGAAGGTTTATTCCCTTGAAAATGCTTTTTAATATCATTCGAAGTTTTGATTAAAACTTGTCCCTTCCCATCGTAACCTAACCTACGTGTTTTTAGAAGTAGGGGTTTTTTTACTTTAATTAATAGTTTTCCAATATCAGAAACTTCATCAATTTTATAAAATTGAGTGGTTTTAATATCAATTGAATTCAGATAGCTTTTTTCAGTAAAGCGATCTTGAGAGATTTTTAGACTTTTTATAGAAGGCCTGATGACTACTATTTTTTCTAATTCATCTAGTGCCTTTGTCTCTATGTTTTCAAATTCATAGGTTAGAACGTCTATATTTTTTGCAAAATCGGCCAAATTTTTATCATCAGCATAGTTCCCAAACACCACCTTGTTAGCCACTTGTGCAGCAGGGCAATCTCTATCAGGGCAATATATATGCGTATTAAAACCTAAATCAGCTGCAGCCATAGCGAGCATTCTTGCAAGTTGCCCACCACCAAGAATTCCAACAGTTCTATTCGGGTTCATCTTTTACCTGGTTTGTTGTATCAAACCTCCATTCCTTGATCTTCCGGCTAATGATAATATCTGAAACTGCTAAAACCTGTATCGCAAATATGGCAGCGTTGAAAGCACCTTGAGCACCGATAGCCATAGTAGCAACTGGATATCCTCTTGGCATCTGTACGATTGAATAAAGACTATCAAGCCCTTTAAGATCGGTAGCGTTTATGGGTACTCCAATTACAGGAACATCAGTTTTTGAGGCAATCATTCCTGGTAAATGTGCAGCGCCTCCTGCACCAGCAATTACAACTTTTACTTTTCGTTTAGAAAGCGAATTTGCATACTCGTACAATCTGTCTGGAGTTCTATGCGCAGATACAATTTTTTTTTCAAAAGAAACGTTAAACTTTTGCAATATATCGCATGCTCCTTGCATTGTCAGCCAATCTGATTGACTTCCCATAACCACAGATACTTGGATTTTTTTTTCATTTTCCATTATCGATATCGCTTAAATATTTTTCTGCATCTAAAGCAGCCATGCAGCCCATTGCAGCTGAAGTTACCGCTTGCCTATAAACATTATCTACTAAATCTCCAGCAGCAAAAACTCCAGGGATAGAAGTTTTTGTAGTTCCCGATATTGTATTGACATAGCCACCATCAAAGAGGTCAAGCTGATCTTTAATAAGATCTGATGCTGGAGAGTGCCCTATTGCTACGAAAACTCCTGAGCAGCTGACTTCAGATAATTCTTTACTCAAAGTATCTTTTATTTGTATTCCAGTTACTCCTAAAGGATTATCCTGTCCCAAGACATCTGTAACTTGCTTATTCCATATTATTTCTATTTTACTATTCCCAAAGAGACGTTTTTGTAAGATTTTTTCGGCCCTTAATTCATCTCGTCTATGGATTAAATAAACTTTAGAAGCAAACTTTGTTAGAAAAATTGCTTCTTCAACAGCCATATTTCCTCCTCCTATTACGGCCACTATTTTATCTTTGTAGAAAAAACCATCACACGTGGCGCAAGCTGATACTCCAAAACCTTTATATTTTTCCTCATTATCCAGCCCTAGCCAATTTGCTTGTGCTCCTGTCGCTAAAATTACTGAATCAGTTAAATATTGTTTACCATTATCAGTTTCAACAAAGAACGGTCTCTCTGTGAGGTCTATTTTTGAAACATGTTCTGAAATTATCTCGCATCCCAAATTACGCGCGTGATCTTCCATATTTTTCATTAAGTCAGGTCCGAGTATCTCTTTCTCTCCCGGCCAATTTTCAACCTCAGTAGTTATTGTAAGCTGCCCGCCTGGTTGTATCCCCTGAAAGAGGATTGGTGATAGCATAGCGCGAGAAGCGTATACAGCAGCTGTGTAGCCTGCTGGACCTGAACCGATAATTAAAAGTTTTGATTTTTTTGGAGACATATTTTCCTCAATGCTTTTTCAAGAGTTACAAACTAATTATTGAAGCCATTCGACCAAAGTCTCTCTCAGATTTATGATAGGCCCTCCTATTTGAAAAAAATAATTCAGGATTTCCATATGTACACAAACCTAGATTGACTATATCGTAGACTCCAAATAGATTAAATCTACTTTCAATAAATGAAGTAAGATCAAAAAAATAATTATCATTTTTTTTGATAAAAAAATTTTCGAAATATGGGTCATTCTTTATAAATGCCTCAACAAAATCTATTTTCACTTCATAACATTCCGTGGATATCGTTGGGCCAATTGCTACGGAAAACTTCCTTATATTAACACCAATATCTTTAAGAGAATTCAACGCGTTTTCACAGACCCCTGCAAGAGCTCCTTTCCATCCTGCATGTATAGCCAAAATAAATCCGCTATCACTTTCATAGGCCAAAATAGGGGAGCAATCAGCAGTAAGTATTCCAATTCCAATACCATTCATATTGGTAATGACAGCATCTGCTGGTATATTTTTAATATTGTCTAAGTCAGTTTCTTTATTTATGAACACTGATTTATTTGTATGCTGTTGGTTTGGAAAAAAAATTTTTTGACTTGGAATTTCAAGCTCATCCATGACTAACGCCCGATTTGCACAAATATTCACAGCACTATCAGCTGTTTTTTCTGACAAGTTTAAACTTGAGTATATTCCTGTGGATAATCCACCAGATCTACCAAAAAATCCATGCTTTACGGATTGTAAGTTTTTACTTTTGAAAAATTTTAGCATTTTAGCTCAGGCCTTCTAGATGTCTATCGTTTTTTGTTACCGCGATAACTTTAAAAAGAGTACCCATTTTATCAGGATCTATTAATCTCTTTATTTCGGAGGCGAGTTTTTGTGCTATCGCCGAACTAACATTTTTGGTTAAGCTTTTCAAGCGTTCCATTATACCAAGTTCGAGCAGAAATATTTGTTGTTCTTTCACTTTAGAAACATATAAATTTTTTTTACTAGCTATTTCTTTTAGGAGCTTGAAATTAACGTGTGAACTCAAATCACTTTGCCCCGGTTTTTCTAAAATATCCTTAAAATCATGGTTGTTCACAGCCTGAAGGGTATCTCCAATACCTGAAACATTTCCATAATCGATCACTAATAAGACGCCATCATATTGAATTAAATGATCACATATATTCGAAAAAATTCGGATAGTTTGTTCAGAATACTCGATTGTATCACCTACCTTGAAATTGGAAAAAATACTGTCACTGGGCACCCAGATTTTATTATTTAGAGTAAAACAGAGCTTACCGTTTTTTGTTGTTACTTTTTTTTCATGCCAACCTTCGTTACCTCTTACATATTGGTTTATTGGTAGAGCATCAAAAAATTCATTTGCAATAATTATCTGTGGCTCCAAGCTCAGTTTTTTGATGTCAGATATCCACCTTACATTAATACTGTTGAGATTTTCTTTTTGCAAATTTATCAGTGTTTGTGACTTTTCTAAAACTGTTATATCTAAGTCAAATTGTTCATTAATTACTTTTGAAATAGCTCTGGTTGCATCATTTAACAATGTTCCTCTACCAGGCCCAAGCTCTGTTATACAGATACGTTTTTTGTTAATGAATTGCTGGTGAAAATTCAATGCCCACAGCCCTACCAGCTCACCAAACGTTTGAGAGATTTCTGGAGAAGTAATAAAATCACCTTTTTCTCCTAATACTTCCTTAGAATTATAGTACCCATTCTCTTCATCCCACAAGCAAATCTCCATATATCGTGACAGGCTTATTGGGCCACTTTTTTCAATTAGATCTTTTATCTTTGTTTCAATTTGCATCAAGATTTCGTTTGCTCACCAGAATAATCATTAAAAGACCAAAAACAAACATTGGTACTGTAAGAAGTTGTCCCATTGACATTCCTATACCTGGAAAAAACTCAACTACATATCCATACGGATTTTCATTTGTTATAAAAAAAGCATCTGGTTCTCTTAGGAATTCAATTGAAAACCTTATGACACCGTATCCAAGCAAAAAAGAACCAAAAATAAATCCCGGTTTTTTCAGCGCTTTAGAGACAAAAACAAGATAATAAAAAATTGTCATTAAAACGATACCCTCAAAGAATGCTTCATATAACTGTGAAGGGTGTCTGAAGCAAGGAATTTCATTTGGGTTTGGACAAAATTGCCCATTACCTTTTGTGAACTGAATTCCAAATGTTGGCGTTGTTGGTTTACCCCAGAGCTCGCCATTAATGAAATTTGCAATTCTTCCAAAAAATAATCCAGGAGGGGAGGCAAATGCTATCAAATCCCCTAAAGACAACAGGCTAAGTTTTTTTCTTACACCAAATAGAATTCCAGATATCAACACCCCAAAAAATCCCCCATGAAATGACATTCCTCCTTCCCATATAAAAATAATTTTAATGGGATTATCAAAGTAATAACCAGGAGTGTATAACAGGCAATATCCCAACCGACCCCCTACAATGATTCCAAATATCATATAAGTTATAAGATCGTCTACTTCACTTCTTTCAATAATGCTCTTGCAGGAAAGCCATAGATCTTTATTTTGCACTAGCTTAGCCATAAAAAACCATGCTAACAGTATCCCGGCTATATAAGATAAGCCATACCACTGAACATTCAGATGCAGTCCTAATAAATTAATAGAAAAGGCGGTTTCATTTATATTCGGATATTGAAAGATTTTTTTCTCCAAAAAAGTAAATTTCTAATTATATTTTTGTTTAACGCTAAAATATAGAAAATTAAAGGAGAATCGATGCAATTTAAAAACCCATTTATTGACAATCTTTCTAAAGTTATGGCTGATGTGTTTGGTGCAGCACATTCGGCTAAAAACGAAGCAGAGAATGTTTTCAAGGCTTACTTAGATGGCTGGCTGGCTGACAGGGACTTTGTAACAAGAGAAGAATTTGAAGCGCTTAAGCTCAGTGTAAAAGAATTAAGAAATAAAAATAAGCCATCGGCAAAAAGAAAGAAAAATTTAAAAAGCTGATAGTTACAACATATAGTACATATAAAGCTTAAAAGGCTAATTGTAGTAGAGATTTCTAAATTTTGTGGGTATACTGGCAAAAAAAAAGGAGCAGTAACCCTATGGCAAGAGCAACGTCAATTATATTTTTAGATGAAACGCATCCAATAGATGCTCTAGAACTAATAGCACATGAAGAAAATTGGGAATTTGTTAGAGATGAAGATAATGAAATAATCGTTACTATAGATGGAAGTTGGAAAATATATAGCGTCACTGCGAGGTGGGATGTCTCTCGAAACCTCTTTAAAACGATTTGCTCATTTGAGATGATGCCACCAAGTAAAAAGCTAGTAAAGCTCTATGAAACTATCAATTTAGTGAATGGTAGCGATGTTGATGGCGCCTTTACCTATGATAGTTGTCAACAAGTAATGAATTACTACACAAATATATTATTTTCTGATGAACTAATTATTTCTAATACAGAGTTTAGAGATTGGATAAAGTCTTCTGTTGAAACAACAGAAAAATTTTATCCAACCTTTCAAAAGAGCTGCTGGGGAGAAGTCATGCCAAAAGATGCTATGTCGGCTGCTTTTGGAAAAACAGCCGGTCACGCCTAGGTGATTTAAGTGACGGCGGAAAAGCAAATTAATAAACTGATCAAAATAATTGGTTGTGGCAAGATGGCATCTGCAATCTTGGACGCATGGTTAAAAAAATCAGTATCTCCCCAAAATATTTACGTAGACGATCCTAAACCCTCTGAGTGGCTACTTGAAAAAAAGAAACAGGGGCTCAACATAAATACTAACGAGGATATCTTATTCGATTATTGCTTTATAGGAGTTAAACCACAGTCTCTAGATGAAATTAAAGTTAAGTTAAAATTGCTATCCAAAAAAAATGTTACTTTCGTTTCAATGCTTGCAGGCATCAAAATAAATAGGATTGAAAGTATAATTGGCAAAGATGAGGCGATTGTAAGGATAATGCCTAACTTGCCTGCAGAGATACTAAAAGGCGTCACAGCAATTAAAGAAAATGAAATGGTTAATCCAAAACAGTCAGAGAACTTGGCCATATTATTAGAGGCCTTTGGAGAAACAGTGAAATTTTCTGAAGAAGGTAAATTTGATGCCGTTACGGCCATTTCAGGTTCTGGTCCGGCCTACATTTTTCTCATTGCGGAGTTGATGACAGAGGTTGGTGTTAATTTGGGTCTTTCACACGATGAGGCTTTTAAATTAGTAAAGCATACAATAGATGGTGCTGGAAGCTTAATAGTCAATTCAGCATTGGGACCACAAAAATTAAGGGAAAATGTAACTAGCCCTGGTGGAACAACCCATGAAGCATTGGTCATAATGATGAACAAAGAAAATGGTCTGTCAAAAATTTTCTCATCTGCAATAAAAGCTGCAGCGAAAAGATCGAAGGAATTAAGTAAAGTTTAAACTTTTAATTAATGCTTTAAATTCGAAATTTTGGTATTTTAAGTAATGCCAGAGTTTTTTGAAACAGAATTGAGAGTGGGTGAGATCGTTAAAGCTGAAATCTTTAGTGAAGCTAAAAAACCAGCGTATAAATTGTGGATAGACTTTGGCGATGAGCTGGGAATAAAAACATCGTCTGCTCAAATCACAGCTCTCTATACAACTCAAATGCTCTTAGGAAAGTTGGTAATAGCTGTGACAAATTTGGAGCCGAAACAGGTTGGCCCGTTTATCTCAGAAGTTTTGGTGCTTGGTGTGGATGGGAAAAGTGATGGTGATATTATTTTAATCGCACCAGAAGATAAAACAAAAATAGGTAATAGGGTTCATTAAGAAAGACAAATTAAATGAAACCAAAAATAATTGTCACAAGGAATATACCTGATGAAGTAGAGTCAACGCTTAAAGAATATTTTCGAGTGTCATTTAATCGTGAAGATAAAGTATTTAGTAAAGATATATTAATGAAAGCGATGGAAAATGCTGACGGTATACTTTGTACCGTAACAGACAACATCACAGATGAACTCCTTTCTCTAACAAATAAGAAGGTGAAAATTATCGCGAATATTGGTGTGGGCGTTGATCATATAGACTTACAATCTGCAAAGAGAAACAACGTTATAATCACAAATACTCCTGATGTATTAACGGAAGCTACTGTTGATGTAGCTACACTTTTACTTCTATCTGTTACGCGAAATGCATTTTTAGTGGAAAAAATGTTGAGACAGGGTAAATGGAGAGGCTTTTCGTTGACAGAAAATCTAGGAGTAGATGTTCGAGGAAAAATTCTTGGAATTGTGGGAATGGGAAGAATTGGTAAAGCTTTTGCGAAACGTGCTCATGAGGCATTTGGCATGAAAGTTCTTTATTACAATCGTTCTCCGGTTAAGGGTCTGCCTTTTGAGGCTAGCGTTCGTTTTGACTTAGATGCCCTGCTAGAAGAGAGTGATGTAATTTCTTTGCATCTCTCAAGCGATGAGGGAAATAAGAACTTTATTTCTAAGAGCAGAATGAAGAAAATCAGAGCCTCGTCATTTTTGATTAACACATCGAGGGGAGATGTTATAGACCAAACTGCACTTATAGAATTGCTAGAAAAGAAAAAAATTTCTGGTGCGGGGCTTGATGTCTTCGTTAATGAACCACATGTTCCACATAGACTTCGACATTTATCAAATGTCACTTTGTACCCTCATATAGGATCGGCTACTTTTGAAACAAGAAAAAAAATGGGGATGTTGGCTGTAGAGAATTTAATTGCATTCTTTAATGAAAAACAAGTTATTAATCAGTTATAAGCTGTGAATGGTATTCTTGTATGGCCTTTACCATTACCTTACCTCCAATATTTTCTTTCAGGCTGTGAATTGTAGCTATAATTCCTCGAGCGGTTGTATAGTACGGAGTCTTATTGTGCAATGCTAAGTATCGAATATCTTTGCTGTCTTCAAGCGATTGTTTGCCCTCAGTAGTGTTCATGACAATAGCTATCTTTTTATCTTTCAGTAAATCTACGATATTTGGCCGTCCTTCATAGACTTTCTTTACAAATGAGCTTTTTATTGCCTTGCCGTCTAAAAAAGACTTTGTCCCCTTCGTTGCAAGAATTTTGAAACCAATCTTCTCAAGAATTTTACATGCCTCGCCCATCTCTTTAGTTTTATCTTTATCTTTTATTGATAGAAATACACTGCCAGATTTTGGAAATTGCATGCCTGCCGAAACCTGTGATTTGAAAAACGCTCCTTCAAAGTTGTCTGCAATACCCATAACTTCGCCGGTGGAACGCATTTCAGGAGTTAAAACAGTATCGCTACCGGGGAGCCTATCAAAGGGTAAGACAGCTTCTTTGACGGCTACATAATTCAAATCTTTTCTGTGAAAAGATAAATTGGATAGCTTTTGCCCTATCATCAATTTTGCAGCTAGATTTGCCAAAGGTATTCCTGTCGTTTTGGATATAAACGGAATTGTTCTGCTAGCCCGTGGATTCACTTCAAGTATGTATATTTCATTATCTTTAACTGCAAATTGAATATTCATTAACCCGACCACTTTCAATTCTTTAGCAAGAAGAGAAGATTGAAATTTTATCTTTTCAATTGTGTCCTTTCCAAGGGAGTGTGGTGGTAAGGAGCAAGCACTGTCTCCAGAATGAACACCAGCCTCTTCGATATGCTCCATTATCCCTGCGACAAAACAATCTTCCCCATCGCTGATTAAGTCTACATCAACTTCTATCGCGGCACCCAAATAGCTGTCTAACAAAAGTGGCGTTCTAGTACTAATTTCTATAGGTGCCTCTAAATATTTTTTTAATTGCATTGAGTCATGAATTATTTCCATTGAGCTACCGCCTAACACAAATGAGGGTCGAGCGATTATTGGATACTTGAGAGACTTAGCAGCAGTTAATGCATTTGATTTTCTGTTTACTGTTGTATTCTCAGGTTGTTTTATATTTAACTTCTCAATAACCTCTTTAAAGAGTTTTCGATCTTCTGATATTTCTATGGATTTGGATGTTGTACCTAAAATTTTCACATCTCGTGCGTCAAGATCATCCGCTAATTTGAGTGGTGTCTGCCCTCCATACTGCACTATAACCCCAGTCAAATTCCCACTTTTCTTTTCTTTTTCAATAATGTTTATAACGGACTCAAGATTTAAAGGTTCAAAGTAAAGTTTGTCAGAGGTATCAAAATCGGTTGAGACAGTTTCCGGATTACAATTAATCATAATGGTTTCAATGCCTTCTTCGCTTAGAGAGAAACAAGCGTGACAGCAACAGTAATCGAACTCAATACCTTGACCAATTCTGTTTGGGCCACTGCCAAGGATTATTACTTTTTCTTTATTAGACGGCTCAGCTTCACAAAATTGGGTGGAAAAAGTTGATAAGTCGTACGTAGAGTATAGATATGCGGCTTCTGACTGAAACTCGCCGCCGCAGGTATCAATTCGCTTATAAACTGGAAATATACCATACTCTTTTCTCTTATTTTGGATTTCATCCATTGGTGTAGCTAATAGCTCAGCTATTCTTTCATCACTAAACCCTTTAGACTTTGCCTCGCTCAACATGTCTTGAGAGATATTCACACCAGAGTTTGAAATGCTTTTTTCAAATAGAATAATATCCTCGATTTGACTTAAAAACCATTTGTCGACTCGTGTTATTTCATAGATTTCTTCTAGGGTGAAACCGATTCTGAAAGCTTGCCCTATGATAAAGATTTTTTCTGGGGTATGCGCTGATAATTTTTTGTATAGCGCAGGCTTATCCATATTGCTATGAATAATGGCAAGCCCATTAGTTTTAATTTCAAGGGAGTTTAGAGCCTTTTGCAGACTTTCCTGAAAAGTTGCCCCAATAGCCATGACCTCTCCCACTGATTTCATTGATGTACCAAGTTCATTTGAGACCGATGGAAATTTTTCAAACGCGAAGCGAGGTATTTTTGTAACAATATAATCAATTGTAGGTTCGAAGCTTGCGGGTGTAGTTTTTGTTATATCGTTTTGCAATTCGTCAAGTGTGTAGCCAATAGCTAGTTTTGCAGCAATTTTAGCTATTGGAAATCCTGTTGCTTTCGACGCAAGAGCAGATGATCTAGAAACTCGGGGATTCATTTCAATAATTAGCATTTCTCCATTTTGTGGATTTACTGCCCACTGAACATTGGACCCCCCAGTTTCAACTCCGATCTCTTTCAAAACCTCTATAGAATTGTTACGCATTTTCTGGAACTCTTTATCGGTAAGTGTCATCGCTGGTGCTATGGTTATGCTATCGCCTGTGTGAACTCCCATAGGATCGAAGTTTTCAATAGAGCAGACTATAATGGCATTGTCATTTTTATCTCTTATTACCTCCATCTCAAATTCTTTCCAACCTAAAAGGCTCTGATCGATAAGGATTTGATTAGCTGGGGATGCGTCTAACCCACTTTTACAAATTTCTCTGAATTCATTTTCGTTATAGGCAACTCCGCCACCTTTGCCTCCCAAAGTAAAACCGGGGCGAATAACTGCGGGCAAGCCAATTATATCTAATGCTTTTACAGCTTCATCCAATGAATTAGCAATTTCCGATTTTGGACTTTTTATTCCAATACTTTCCATTGACTGTTTGAATAGTTTTCGATCTTCCGCTTTCTCTATTGCATCCCTACTAGCTCCAATAAGCGCAACATTATAGTTCTTTAGCGTTCCTGCCTTATCCAACTCGATCGCAATATTCAATGCTGTTTGTCCACCCATTGTTGGTAAAATAGCATCTGGTTTTTCTATCTTAATAATTTTCTCTATCACTTCTGAAGTTATTGGTTCTATATAGGTAACATCGGCAAGTTCTGGATCTGTCATAATTGTGGCGGGATTTGAATTAACTAGAATAACTGTAAGACCTTCTTCCTTGAGTGCCTTACATGCTTGAGCACCGCTGTAATCGAACTCGCAAGCCTGTCCTATAACTATGGGTCCCGCACCGATAATTAAAACTGACTTAATATCAATTCGTTTTGGCATTTAAATTTTTTCTTTAATTCGTGAGACTATAAGTGTACAAGAATTCATAAACATAACCCTTTTAAAAACTGTCACTAATAAAATCAATAAGTTTTTGGTTAGTGAATAGGTAGAATAGATGCATTTGTACAGATCACATAACTGTAATGAATTACAAGCAGGAAACGATGGGGAGCTCGTAAAGCTCTCTGGTTGGGTACATAGAGTACGTGATCATGGAGGTGTGCTTTTCATTGACCTAAGAGATCATTTCGGTCTTACCCAAGTTTTAGCTGATCCTGATAGTCCCGTTTTTAAAGATGTAGAGAATGTGAGAGCAGAGTGGTGCATATCAATAGAAGGAACTGTGAGAAAGAGAGATAGTTCTTTAATAAATGAAAAATTGCCCACAGGGGAGATTGAGGTTTTCATAGAAAAAATAAATATTTTAGGGGCTTCGGAGGAACTTCCTTTACCTGTTTTTGGAGATCTTCCATATCCAGAAGAAACAAGACTAAAGTATCGCTTCCTCGATTTAAGAAGAGACGGAATACACCAGAATATAATATTGAGATCAAAGATAATCGAGTTTATACGAAAAGAGATGTGGGGAAACGGATTCAATGAATTTCAAACACCAATAATATCATCATCTTCTCCAGAAGGAGCACGAGATTTTTTAATTCCCTCACGACTACATCCTGGAAAGTTTTATGCGCTACCGCAAGCTCCCCAAATCTACAAGCAGCTGATAATGGTTGGTGGGTTTGATAAATATTTCCAGATTGCACCATGCTTTCGAGATGAAGATCCTAGATCGGATAGATCTCCCACTGATTTTTATCAGCTAGATATAGAGATGTCTTTTGTCGAGGAACATGATGTATTTCAATTGGTAGAAAAAGTATTTGTCAAACTCTTTGAAAATTTTTCGGACTCCTATGCAGTTAATGATTACTTTCCTGTTATTAGTTTTGGCCAATCTATGGAGTGGTATGGTACTGATAAACCAGATTTAAGAAATCCAATAAAAATGATGGATGTTTCCGAGTTTTTTGTTTCTTCAGGGTTTAAGATCTTTGCCGATATTTTGATGAAAGATGGAACACAGATCAAAGCAATACCAGCAAAAGGTGGGGGCAGTAGGAAATTTTGTGACAGAATGAACAAGTTTGCGCAAGAGCAAGGACTACCTGGTATGGGCTATATCTTTTGGCGATCAGATGATAGTGGTAATTTAGAAGCGGCGGGGCCGATAGCAAAAAACTTAGGCGAGAAAAGAACAGAAAAATTGAGAGATTTTCTTGATCTTGATAAAGGAGATGCAGCCTTTTTCTTAGGAGGTGTACCTGCCCATTTTAATGACATTGCTAGCAAGGCTAGGGACATCGTTGGTATCGAACTAAACATTACAAATTCAAAATCCTATGAGTTTTGTTGGATCACTGACTTTCCAATGTATGAAAGAGATACAGAGACAGGAAAAATTGAGTTTTCACATAACCCTTTTTCGATGCCCAAGGTTGATTTATTGAATAACGATATTGATCCTTTAAGTGTATTGGGGATGCAGTATGATTTATCTTGTAATGGGTATGAGATTTTGTCTGGTGCGATTAGAAATCATAAACTAGAGAACCTGTTTAAAGCGTTTGAAATTGCGGGATATACAAAAGAGGAGGTTGAGAGCCAGTTTTCAGGTTTAGTAAATGCTTTAAAATATGGTGCTCCTCCTCATGGAGGATGTGCTGCTGGCATTGATAGAATAGTAATGCTTTTGGCAAAGGAAGATAATATAAGAGAAGTTATAATGTTTCCTATGAACCAAAAAGCAGAGGACCCTATGCTTGGATCCCCCAGAAATCCAACCACAGAACAGTTAGATGAACTCAAATTAAAAATAATCGATCACGATCTATAAATTCATTTAATAGAATAGATTGATTATTAAACAGGTCGGTATCCAAAGAATAACAGAGACTAGCGTGGTAATAGAAAACTTGCGTTTAAGATTAGGGTTTACTGGAGATGAAGGTGCGGTACCTTCAATAATATTTCTCTCATCATTTTGGGTGGTAACATTTATTGGTAAGATGATAAATAAAATAATAAACCAGTAAACTGATAATAATACTATTGCAGATGTTATTGTCATTGTTTGACTTCCTCTAACTCGATTAGAGTGCCATTAAAATCCTTCGGGTGTAGAAAAATTACTGGATTACCATGCGCACCAATTTTAGCTTCTCCATCTCCTAATACAGTTGCTCCATCTTTTTCTAGGCTCAAAATAGCACTATTTATGTCCTCTACTTCAAAACAAATGTGGTGTATCCCACCTTTTTTATTCTTTTCAAGAAAGTTTTCTATTGGGCTTTTTTCTCCCAGTGGTTCTAGCAATTCTATCTTGGTATTTGGTAATTCAATAAATACTACCTTAACGCCATGATCTATTTGATCGATGGGAGAGCTTATTTTTGCTCCCAGTATATTTTTATAGGTTTTTACAGCCTCATCTAATTTGGGTGTTGCTATGGCGATGTGGTTAAGTTTTCCAATCATTTTTACACTTTCTTATCGTAGTTTTTCAAAAAATTTTTATAGATATCTTTTAGCAAAACAATATTGTCGACCTTAGTATTTTCATTAATTTGGTGCATAGTATCGCCAACTAAACCAAATTCTACAACTGGGCAGTATTCCCGCACAAATCGAGCATCTGATGTGCCGCCTCCAGTGGAAAGTTTACAATCTAAACCTGCTACTTCTTTTATTGAAGTAGTTAACAGGTCTGAAAGTTGACCTGGTTCAGTCAAAAAACTTTCACCAGAACATTTATACTTAATTTCTAGAGTCGCATTAGTTTCTCCATTATGCTTAGCGACAAGCGCGTCTATTTTTTTTGTTAGCGATAAGCATGAATGCTGATCATTAAAACGTACGTTAAAGTTGGCATAAGATTTCTCTGGTATAACATTCAATGCTTCATTATTCGTATCTATTGTTGAGATGTTTAAACTAGAGGGCTCAAAAAAATCACTACCTTTGTCTAGCTTAAGAGATTTTAATTCGCTAAGAAAGTGAATTAGTGTTTCGACTGGGTTAACTGCTTTGTCAGGATAAGCTATATGACCCTGCTTTCCTTTGCAAACTATAAATCCGCTTAACGAACCACGTCTACCAATTTTTATAGTATCACCCAGCAACTTGGAGGAGGTAGGCTCACCAACGAGACAGTGGTCAATACCTTCGTTATTTTTAGCAGCCCACTTCAAAAGCTCTTTTGTACCATATTCAGCGTGACCTTCCTCATCACTCGTGATTAATAGTACGAAAGAGCAACTAAGCTCTTCTTCCTCAATGATCTCTTTAAGCGCAATAAGGAAAGCTGCAACAGAAGATTTCATATCTACTGAGCCCCTTCCAAAAATTCGATCGTTCCTAATATCACCAATGAATGGATCGCTATCCCATAAACTTTCCTCCCCTGGTGGTACTACATCTACATGACCATTAAAGGCCAGGGTTCTTTTGAAACCTGACTTCGGAGACCACCGCGCAAAAAGGTTTTTTACACCTTGGGTGTAGGAAACCTTTATTTGGAAACCTAACTGCTCAACAAATGAAGAAATAAATTCTAGAGATCCACCGTCGTCTGGAGTAATTGACTTGAAACTAATAAGTTTTTTTGTCAA